>CAZJTP010000019.1:0-13212 GCA_964548955.1 uncultured Phycisphaeraceae bacterium | reverse complement strand
AAGCCCTGAGAAGCTCTCCGATTCCTGGTCCACCAACGCGCCGATGGGCGTGAATACATCGACGGTGCCAACCTGTTGCTGCTCGACTTTCACACCGCTGCTCCGCTCGCCACCGATATCGAACCAAGGTCACTGGCGATGGAAACGCCGTCGAGGCGGGCACGACGGCTTTGGTTCAATGCCCGTGAAACCAACGTTCGCAGATCAGGTTCCTCCGTACCACTCCCCGCCACACCGCATCTCACGCCGACCGTTGCCCGCCATCGCGCATCGTCCCCACACACCGCTGTCAAACGCGACATGAGTTGCTTCACGATCAATGAAGCCAGTTCGGAGTCCACACGCCGCAGCAGGAGGATAAACCCGTGGCCGTCAAACCGCCCCAAACGGTCATCCATGCGAACTTTCCGACGCAGGGCGTCACTGACCTCCCGGACCAACTCGTCCGCTACGTCCCACCGCCCGGAGTCGGTCAGCTCTCGAAGCCCTTCCAGTGCGACTACTACAACCGCCACCGGCTCTCCCTGTTCGTACGACTCGCTCAGGGACTGCTCGGCGCTTCGCAGAAACGCCGATCGGGTCGGCAACCCCGACACGGGATCATCCTGCGTCGCGGATCGGCTTTGGATAGTCTCGTGGAGCATGCACCAGAACTGGTTGACGAGTCGCTCCATCGCACACAGCAGTGGTTTGCAATGTTCCGGGGGAATGCCGAGTTGACCGGTAACGACGACGCCGAGCCGGCGAGTGCCCTGGCGGATCGCAAAACACCATGCGACCGATTCCTGCGACTCTCCGGCGAGCTTGTCCATCAGCTCTCCCCGGGTCGTATCGCCGCTCAGATAGGAACACCCCGTCGTCACGACATGACCCACGATTCCCCGACGGGCCGACAACCGCTCCACGTCCGCCAGCGGGTCGGGTTCACGAAGCGGAACCAGCTCTTCGCCCTCGCTCAGAAGGCGATAAGGCTTGACATGGCTCGCCTCACAGCACCGGTACATCACGGATCGGACAAGCTCATCGAACCTAGGCCAGGGATTGCCGTCGTCGCGGTGCTCCTCCAGCCAGTCGTCGAACCGGTCAATGGCCTCGCAGAGCTGCAGGAATGCGGCCTGGTCTTCGTTTGACCGCTCATCCACGTTGTCGCCGCTTGACGGGCACGATGATGCGGCCGGCGAGGATTGTTCGATGAGCGTCTGCCCGGACCAGCAGCCCATGGCTGCGATGGCCACCGCGCCCGCTATAATCGCCATAACGGTCCACGGGTCCGACCAGATACGTGGTCCGGCCGACGTCTGCGACAACACCACCCAGAACATCGCACATACGACGCCCAAGAACGTTCCGCGGGTACGCCCCAGGAGACGTCCGCCGACACCGACGGCCAGAAGGATCGGAAACCACGGCAATATTAGTGTCAGAGCCACGTCATCCTCCATCGGATGCGACCGGATGATCAACGTCGTCCTGCGCGAACTCCTTGGCGCGTTGGACCATCTTCTCCCAACCGCTGGGATCGTCGCCAAGCGCTTCGCGGATCAACCGGTCGAACACCTCACGGAGCCGCGGATCAACCGTCTTGCCCGCCTCGTCATTGAGAATGTCAAGCGCTTTGCCCCAAGTGTACGCCGGTCGGTAGGCGCGGTCCGACGTCAACGCATCGAACACGTCCGCGATCTGGATGATCCGGGCTTGCAACGGAATATCCTCACCGGAAAGCCCGGTGGGATACCCGGTCCCGTCAAACCGCTCATGGTGATGGAGCACGCCGTCGAGTGCCTTGACAAGCTGCGGCACCTTCTGAACGACTCTGTGGCTGCGGACCGGATGCTCCTTGATGTGGTCGAATTCCTCGTCCGTCAGCTCGCCCTTTTTCTTGAGCACATCATCGCGAATACCGATCTTACCGACGTCGTGCAGCAAGGCACTCCACTGGAGCATCTGCAGGTCTTCGTCCCCAAGGTTCAAAGCCCTTCCCAAAAGCGTGGCGAAGTATCCGACGCGAAGTGAATGCCCGGACGTGTATGCATCCTTCTGATCCACCGCGTTGACCAGTGACCGCACCATTGCGATGGACATCTCGCCCAGCTCGTGGGAGAGCCGGTGATTGCGGATCAGGTCGCCGCAGAACTTCGTAAGCGACTCCAGCAGGAGCATGTCGCCGGCGCGAAAGGTCTCGACGTTCGCGCCGTGTGTCAGGACGATGGTGTACACGAAGGAATCGCCCGCGAACACCGGCCCGGCCATGACCTCAGCCACGCAAACCGGAACGGCCCCGACGGGCGGACATTCGACAAGGACGCTCGCCGAATCGCGGGCGCGATCAGTGAAATGCTCGAACCAATCCTCACAAGACCAGGGTGCTTCCGTGTGTAACCCATGCACCGGCCGACGCGGATGAGCAGCGAAAACCTCCCGCTCCTGAAAGTTGTGACGAAGGCTGTCGATGAACAGGTCGATCACTTCCGACTCGCCATGCACGCCGGGTAGCTTCCGCGTGACCTCGAAGATGATTCCGAGTTGCTCATAGGCACTGAGCAGTTCCTCGGCCATCCCCGTGTTTTCAACGGCGAGTCGCTCGACGGCCTTGGATACATCCGACAGCGCCCGTTCGACGGTACCGTCCGGATCAAGCGTCGCCACGCGGGTGCGCAGCGTCTCCAATCGTTGGTGCACATCGGCGCCGCACCCGGAACTTACAGACAAAGCTTCAACAACTTCCGACGTGTGCACGGCTGCTTACCCCCATGCTTTGGCTTCACTCAGCAGGCTATCAATGTCAGCGACGAGACGTGACGGTACGAACGGCTTCGGATAAAGGTGAATGTGGTACGCCTCCATTCGTTTGGCGAGCTGGTCATGGTCGCATCGCGCGGTCAGCAGCAGAAACGGCACGTTAATCCCGCGTTCCTCGCGGATGGTCTTGACCAGCTCGAGCCCGTCCATAACCGGCATGTTCATGTCGGAGATGATCATGTCGACGGTTTTGTGGTCGAGAAGCTCGAGGGCGGCGGCGCCGTTCGGCGCCTCGAGAACGTCATACCCGTGACGGTTGAGCCATATGGCCAGGACACGCAGGATGTGAGCTTCGTCCTCCGCGATCAAGATTGTAGGCATGGCACTTAGGCCTCCTTCGCCGTACTCAGCGCAGCGGCGCGCGTCTCTTGACGTGGCAGTCGGACCAAAAACGTGGAACCCTGTCCCTTTTCGCTGATCAGCTCAATCTCACCACGATGGTGGCGCACGATCTCCCGGGCGGTGTACAGACCGATGCCGCTGCCGGTTTCGTTTTGCACATCCGGATCGGACGACCGCTGAAACTTCTCAAACACCCGCCCGTGATCAGCGGGATCAATACCGATCCCGTTGTCCTTGATGGATATTGCCACATCCTGGCCGGTGAACCGGCAGCCAACCACCACATTGCCGTCTGGCGGCGTGTATTTGATGGCGTTGCCGAGCAGATTGTTGATCACGACCGCCAGCTTGTCGCGGTCGCCCGCGATCGGCTCGACCTTGGACGGCAGCACCAACTGGACATCGATGTTCTTGTCATCGGCGAGCCCCCGGACGTCGCGCACCCCTTCACTAAGCAGTGTCTTGAGGTCGATATCAGCGATTTGCAGGTCGATCGTCCCGACCTCCAATTGGGAAACGCTCAGAACGTCCTCCACCAGACGCGAGAGACGACGGGTTTCCTTGGTGATCACGTTGTAGCATTCGGTGATGACATTGGGGTCCTCGAACATTCCGCTTGAAAGAGTCTCCGCGTACGCGCGAATGTTGGTCAGCGGTGTGCGCAGCTCGTGCGTCACGTGGGTGATAAACTCCTCACGGGAACGTTCGGCACGGACCTGCTGGCTCACATCACGGATTACGACCACACACTCGCCGGTGTGATGGTCCCGTTGCAGTGGCAGTATCCGCACACGGTAGGTGCTGTGGTCGCAGCCGGTTTTGTCGTCCGCCTCC
Organism: uncultured Phycisphaeraceae bacterium; assembly: GCA_964548955.1. Lineage (GTDB taxonomy): Bacteria > Planctomycetota > Phycisphaerae > UBA1845 > UBA1845. The sequence goes on along the minus strand of CAZJTP010000019.1, from coordinate 9,237 downwards.
AGCACATCCGTCCGTACCTCGAACGAGCCGTCGGTCTGCAAGGCGCCGCGCAGCACATCGAGCACTTTCGCTCCGATCCCCGACGCCCGCGCCTCGGGTAGGATCATCCCCTTGGCGTCTTGCACATTCCACCCGAAGAGGCGACACGCGGCTGAGTTCATGTATTCGAAACGGATCTCATCCGCGATGTAGATGAGCCCGTCCGGAACCGCGCTGAGCGCTTCGGCGAGGGCACCACCCCAGGAACACTGGAGGACTCGCGACAGCTCCTCGTCGGCCTCGCTGTGCTGAACCGACTCGCTAAGCCCTTCGGTAAGGTCAATGAGGTCATTCCAGGCCGTCGTCACGCCGTCGAGCGAGTCGCCGATCCGAAGTGAACCGAGGTCCTCCTGCAATCGATCTCGGTGAGACTGCAATCGGTCCGCAATCCGCGACATACTTCGAAGCTGCTCCCGCAGACACCGATACACCACAAACAGCGCACCTAACACAACCAGCACGATGGCAAGCATTCGGGCCTGATCGGCCGGACCCGAAACGCCGAACGGTTCCGGCGGCAGCCTTGCCTCCAGATGAAGCACCGCACCGCCACGAGGCGGCTGATCATCGACCGATTCTTGCGGCGTTGGGACCTCGAGAGTCAAACGCACGCGAACGAGCACGTCAGGGGCCTTTTGTCCGGGCACGGGTAGGGACATGACTTCACGTATGGCTTGCTTCGAATCCCTCGGTATGTCATCACCGACGATCGTATTGATCTGGCTCGGATCCGTTGATGCCAGAACACGCCGCTCATCATCCACCACGCGCAGCCATCGCACGGGTACGTTGGCGGCGAACTCGTGCAGTGCACGCTGATAGGCGCCCGCCACCGCCGGATCGGCCGTCCCAGCACCGTTTAGCGCGGACAGTCGCTCCCCCAGAACCTTGACGGTGTAACGACTGCCTCGCTGGAATTGGGATGCGCCTTCTCGACGTGCCTGAACGATCCCAAACTGCGCCACCGAGCCGAGACCGACCAGATAAATCAGGACGATCGACAATCCGAACCAGCGCGGTACTTCCTCCGCGGTCAAGAATCGTCCAAACGTTCTCCACCCCGATTGCATACGATCACCGTCGGCTTGAACAAGACACCATAAGATGCATGACATCCTTATCGTTTGTGTGGCAGATGGGCTTGACTTGTACGGATGTGGCAACGTCCGATTCAACAGCGTGAGATGCCGGAACTGCAAGCATGTTCATCGACCGGTAACGACTTCACGCCGTCGGCCACCACAGCGGCCAACACACGTGGTTACTTCAGCCCGTGCATTTGACTCCTTTATCAGTCCGATGAGAGCGTTACCGGAGCAAGGGATGACCACCCGATTGCAGGACCGCGGACAGCGAAGCCATCGTGTTCTTCCACAGCGCCAACAAGATTCTCACAATGTACTTGTGGAAACGGTTTATGGGGCGTGCTACCGGACGGGCGTTACGCCCTTCCCTTTTCATCAACGAGCGACGATACTACACACCGCTGGAACAACGAGTCTCTGCGGGAAGCGAACTCGGACACCATGCCCGGATAAACATTGGATATGAACGTCCAGAAGGAGAACGGCGATGTCCGCAACGAAACCACAAACCAAGATGCCCACATGCTCACACAAACCAACCACATACAAAGGTCCCGTGCGCGACGAGGTGCTCGAACTGCGGCAACAATACGTGGCACCGGCGGTCTTCACCTATTACAAAAAACCCTTGCAGATTGTCGAGGGTTATATGCAGTATCTCTGGGATGAGACGGGCAGGCGCTATCTCGACGCAGCCGCCGGGATCGTCACCGTTTCAGTCGGGCACTGCCACCCGCGCATCGTATCAGCCGTCCGGGACCAGGTGGGTAAGCTGACGCACACTACAACCCTCTACCTGCATCCTACGATCACCACATATGCCAAGAACTTGGCGGATCATTTCCCGAAGGAAAGCGGGCTGAAAGTCACGTATTTCACGAACTCGGGCAGTGAATCGAACGAGCTGGCGACGATGTTGGCCCGGCTGCACACGGGCTGCTTTGAGATCATCGCCCTGCGCAACGGGTATCACGGCGGTACGCAGACCACCATGGGCTTCACCGCGATTGGAAACTGGAAGTACCCGCTTCCTCACTCGTTTGGTGTCAGGTTCACGACACCCGGCTACTGCTATCGTTGCCCCTTCGGCCTTGAATATCCCGACTGCAGCCTCAAGTGCGCTCACAATCTGGCGCAGGTCATCGAGTACGAGACCGCCGGGCAAATCGCGGCCTTTATCGCCGAGCCGATTCAAGGCGTAGGCGGGATCATCGCGCCGCCGCCCGAGTACTTCAGGATCGTTTACGACATCGTTCGGGCGCACGGCGGACTGTGCATCTCGGACGAGGTGCAGACTGCGTGGGGACGCCTCGGTACGCATTTCTGGGGGTTCGAAGCGTACGGCGTGACACCGGACATCGTCGTCATGGCCAAGGGTATCGGCAACGGAGTCCCGCTAGGCGCGGTCACGACCCGGCCCGATATCGCCGAGTGCATGAAGCAAAAACTCCACTTCAACACCTTCGGCGGCAATCCCGTCTCCATGATCCAAGGATTGACGACGCTTGAGATCATCGACAGTGAGAACATCCAGAAACACGCCCACGAAGTCGGCGGTTACTTGAAGGAACGGCTGATTGATCTCCAAAGGTCTCATCGGCTTATCGGAGAGGTGCGCGGCCGCGGGCTACTGCTCGGTATCGAACTCGTGCGCGACCACATAAGCAAGGAGCCCGCCACTGAGGAGGCGGCAAACGTACACGAGGTCGCCAAAGACCGTGGGCTACTGACAGGTCGGGGCGGTGTCTACGGCAACGTCCTGCGGATCAACCCGCCGATGTGCATCACGAAGGCTGACGTGAACTTCCTAGCCGACTGTCTCGACGAAACCTTCGCAGCGGTCGAGTGACGTTGGTGGCGCCCTCAATCTCCGCCACCTGTCCCTGCTCAGAACCCCAAGCGCCGGGTGCCATGGGTCCGCTGCAGGCGGACCCGTGCGGTCCTCTCCAGACTCGATGATGACATACGTGGCGTGTCCAGGTATCGCGCCTTTGCAGAAGCATCCGCGATTTCAGTGGTGAAATCGCAGTCAATTGGACAATCGACCAACTCTCGACTTCAACATCAAGTGATCTCGCCGGGCAAACCGATATCCCGAAACAATGCACGTTGACGGAGAGGTCTGACGCCGCATGGTGCGGCCCGAAGGAGTTTCGTCCATTATGCGAGTGCTTGTCACCGGCCACCGGGGTTACATCGGATCGGTTTTGGTAACCGTCTTGCGGCATGCGCGCTACGATGTCGTCGGCCTGGATTGTGATTTCTATGAAGGCTGTGATTTCGGACGCGTTCGCGAGACCATCCCGAGCTACGACTTCGACCTGCGCGACATCGAATCCGCCGATCTCCTCTCGTTCGATGCGGTGATCCATCTGGCTGCATTGCCCGAAGACTCGTCGGGTGAGTTCGACCCGGACATCGTAAGCGCGATCAACGAGGAAGCGACGATTCGCCTGGCGGAGTGCTGCAAAGAGGCCTGTGTCTCTCGCTTTCTCTTTGCCTCCGCATGCAGCGTTTATGGACGCGGCGGTAATGAGCCGCTTCACGAACAGTGTCCGCCGGCGCCGACAACCTCCTTTGCGGCCTCGAAGCTTGACTGCGAACGCGAACTGGCGAGGCTTGCCGACCATACGTTCACACCCGTGTTCTTGCGCAACGCCGGTGTATACGGGATGTCGCCGCGGTTGCGCATGGACCTGATCGTCAACGAGTTCGTGGCTTCAGCCATTGCTTGCGGACGTGTCGTTCTTACCAGTGACGGCCGTGCGTGGCGGTCACTTATTCACGTTGAGGACATCGCCCGGGCGTACGCTGCCGTGCTCACAGCGCCGGACGAGCTTGTTCACAACAAGGTCTTCAACGTCGCTCGCACGGACGAGAACCACCGCTTGATCGACGTTGCCGATATGGTCACCGACTTGGTTCCGCAATGCACGCGGTCCGTCAATCAACTCGTGTTCGATGAACCGAGCTATCGTATCGACGGTTCAAAGCTGAAGCGAACCTTCCCGAAGCTTTCGTTTCGCTGGACGTTGCCGATCGGCATTCGTCAGCTTCGCAATGCAATGTTCGGCTCGATTCTTACGCCCGGCGACCTGCGATCGGACCGATACCGTCGAGCCCTCAGACTCAAGACGCTCATGGAGCATGGTGACCTGGATGCAGGCCTCCGCCGCACGGTACCCGCCCTGGTCTAGAGCGTTCGTTTTTCATTCTTGTTTAGCGAGCCGCGGGACCTGTCCTTGACGCGCGGTTCCACGGGGCGAAGCCCCGCAGCGAAGCTGCACCGCGTGTCAAGGATTGAAGCCCGCGCGGATCGTTCGCTAGCCGGTAGGATCTCGCAACCCGAAACGTGCTACACGAGAACGGAATGTGTTTTAAGAGACACTACCGTGTGCATCCCACAACGTAGGAGGCCGCCAGCCGATGGCTGCTGTGCAACCGAGCGTCCTGTTTGTTCACACCTACTACCCCCAGTTCCTCAAAGACCTGTATGCCGACGATCCGGCCCTTACCGACCTCGACTTTGACCGGCAACGGCAGCACGTCCTGGAAACCGCATTCTGCCTGGCTGACGCGTACTCCCACGGTCTTCGCCGCGTCGGATGCGAAGCTTGCGATCTGATCGTAAACGCCGACGCGATGCAGGCTCGTTGGGCAACGCAAAGCGGGTTGAGACTCCAGGGCAACATACACGATCAGCGGCGACAGATCATCGCCGCACAGGTCGACCACTACCGCCCGGACGTCCTTTACGTGTTCGAATGGTGTCCGCTGGGTGACACATTCCTGTCAGAGATCAAATCAAAGGTGCGATTGCTGGTCGGGCAAATCGCCTCCCCGTTGCCTGATAATCGTACATTCGGAGCGTATGATCTGATGATCTCATCCTGGCCGCCCATAGTGGAGTATTTCCGCAGTGAGGGGATTGCCGCCGAACCGCTCAAACTCGGCTTCGATCATCGCGTGCTCGATCGCCTGGTCGTTCAACCCGCCCGGTACGACGTGACCTTCGTCGGCGGATTCGCCCCCTCGCATCCCGATCGGATCAAGTGGCTCACGCGGCTTCTCGAGAACCTCGACATCGACATCTTCGGTTATGGTGCCGATCAGTTGGCGGAGGGATCGCCCGTCCGTTCACATCACCGTGGACACGCGTGGGGATGGCGAATGTATGAAGTGCTCCAGCGCTCCCACATCACGCTCAACCGGCACGCCCGCATCGACGTGCGCAGTCGCGTCGCCACAGACTTTGCCAACAACATGCGGCTTTACGAAGCCACCGGGGTTGGCACATGCCTGGTTACCGAGAGCAAGGAAAACCTTGCCGAAATGTTCGAGCCGGGCCGCGAGGTCGTTGCCTACGAGAACGAGGCCGATTGTATCGAGAAGGTTCGATATCTGCTGAATCATGAACAGGAGCGTGCCGCGATCAGCCGGGCCGGACAGCGACGTACCCTTGAGGCTCATACATATGAGGTCCGCATGAAAGCATTATTGGATATATTGCTGCGACACCTTCAGTAACTCCTGCCTGCGATGAAAGGTCCGAGAACTAGCACACGTTGTTTCGACTCTTATCGGACAATGTAGACTCAGGCTTCATCGGAGATCTGCTTCGCTCTATGAAACTGTACTGCCATAAAGCCACCGATCGGACGACTACATTGACGCACAAGCGCAATGGTTGTGCCCTCAATCAGCGCTTGGCCGATAACGCAGGCAATGATGACAGGCAAAGGAAGGTCGCTTCGTGTTTCGCTTTTGAATGCTGCCGATTACGCCGGCGGGGCCGAGAGCGTCGCGCGAATGCTGCGGGATGGTCTGCGGGCTCGTGGACATCGAACCGTCCTATGGGTTGGTCGTCGGCGACGCAAAGAAGACGCCGGGCACACCCGCCGGATACCGTGCACGACGTCTCAACACCGGGCGGCGAAGCGCTACGCAAGAAAGGGTTTCTTTAGTCTCGGGCTCCCGTCGTCGCTTTGCTTCTGTGAATCACCGGTCCTGTCCGGTATTGACGTGATTCACCTGCACAACCTGCACGGGCATTACTTCTCGATCACAGCCCTGCCGCGTCTGGCGGACCGAGTACCTTTGGTCTGGACGCTTCACGACTTCTTCCCGATCACCGGCGGTTGCGTCTTTCCGCAAGAGTGTGACCGATGGATGTCACGGTGCGGTTCCTGCCCGCAACAGGGGGTATATCCAATCGGAACCGAGTTCGACCGTACGAGACGCATGCAGTCGATCAAACGCAAGACTTTCAGGAACCTTCCCGTTACAATCGTGACACCATCGCGGCACCTCACAAGTGCTGTGAAACGCAGCGGCGTCTTTGCAAAGGCCGATGTCCACACGATTCCTTACGGCGTCGATACACAGACCTTTCGCCCAGGCCGCAACGACGCTCGCAAGGAGCTTGGACTCTCGCCAGACAGCCCCGTGGTGTTGCTGGCCGCACAAGGATTGACCGATCCACGGAAAGGCATTGACCACGCGACCACGGCGCTTCGGCAGATCGACGTGCCGGACTTGGGTATACTGCTGGTCGGCGGCGGCGACGCTAAGCCCATCGTCGAGGCGCTCTCCATGCACGATGTCCGGCCGCTTGGCTACCTCACCAATCCCGCCGCGGTGGCGCGATGTCAAGCGGCCGCCGATCTATTTATCTTTACTTCGCTCGCCGAGAACTTCCCATGCGCGATTCAGGAAGCGATGGCGTGTGGTACGCCAGTCCTGGCCTTCGATATCGACGGCGTCAACGAGCAGATTACAGCCGATCAAACGGGTTTCCTCGTGCCGATCGGTGATACATCCGCTCTGACGCAAGCGGCCGGTCAACTCTTGAGCAACATTACGCGATTGTCTGCGACCGGCGAAGCCGCCCGGCGCCATGCCGAGACGAACTGGAATCCGGATCTGTTCATCGACCGTCACGAGTGTTTGTACCGTGACATCCTGATGCGTACCAAAGGAACTCACACATCCGGCGACACGATATCGACACGGGTACAGAAGATTTGAGACACCCGGACAAAGATCGCTACGCTCTGGTGCCACGACGACAGCACTACGGCGGGGAAGGATGCGGGATCAACGTCAACCGGACGGTGGACCGGCAAACCGGCCGACTGCCCGCTTGCCGGAATTCGGTCGTCATGCACGCTGGCCACGGAGACGCCTGTGACGCCGGCCGCCTGCTACATCGGTCAGGATGTGTGAGTAAACCGTTCAGCGTCTGCCGATCAGCGCTCGGCTGGCCTGAACTTGTGAAATCGGGCATGATGAAGCCATGCACGGCGCATCGGACACATTCGACACCGCATTGAAGACGGCGCTTGAACGCTGGAACCTGCCGATCGAGCTGAGTCAGCTCAATCGGCTTCGCGCTCATTTTGAGGCGGTTGTCGAAACCAACCGCGTGATGAACCTCACGCGGATCACCGATCCCGTTGAAGCCGCCGTCAAGCACTATGCCGACTCGCTCGCGTTGCTGACATGGGTTCGGAAGTGCGGGATCACCGTGCGAACCGTTCTCGATGTCGGCACCGGGGCGGGGTTCCCCGCCTTTCCGCTGGCCGCCATGCAGCCGGATTGGTCCGTCACGGCGATTGACGCGACCGGCAAGAAGATCGAGTTTCTCCGCCGCACCGCCGCCGCGATCGGCGTGGGGAATCTCCACTGCGAGCACGCTCACTCGCAACACTGGCGACCGGGCTGCACGTTCGACGTTGTTGTGTGTCGCGCCGTGGCCCCACTGCCGAAGATTCTCGAGCAGACCGCCAAACACGTGTCACAAGGTAGCCGGCTCGTAGCCTACAAAACGGCGCCGTTGGACGTGAATGAGCAGAATGCAGCCAATGCACTGGCACTCAAGCTGCAATTCCATAAACATGAACAGTATGAATACGACCTCGAGTCGGATCATGCGAGGCTGGACCGAGTGTTGTGCGTCTATCGGAGAAAGAGCACGGCCAGGTGCCTGGTCTCACAATCGCCGCGACTATCGGTCAGATGCCACGACCAAGTGCAGCGCAGCGATGCTGAGCATACTCCGGCAGATCATTCCCACACCGTTGGCTCGGGGAAGCCACCCGGCGATCCAGCGTGGGACGTGACTCCCGATTGGACGTCTCCTGACACCTCGGGGATTTCGGAGGTCGAATTTCCTATTGACTGCGAGGCGTGCGGATATGAACTCACCGGCCTTGGTGATGTAGGATGTTGCCCAAGGTGTGGCGCCGCGTTCCATCGCGCACAGCGCTTGCTGGACCTCCACGGGCCTGAAGCGTTCCTCCCAGAAGCACCTGCCCCGAGGAAACCAACCGAGCAGGTGCGCGGCGTTGGCGTGGCGATACTCCTGACTGGTCTGGCCGTGCTCGCGGCTGTGTTCTTCCCTTCGTTGTCGGCTGCCGGTCTCGTCACGCCGGACCGCTGGCCATTTGTCGTACTTCTATTCCTTGCCGCAGTTGCTGCGTGGATTAGAGCGATCCGCGAGGGGCCGCCCTAGTGCACGTTCACTGATGGATCTGCGGGTATATTCGTTTCAGTTTTATGCGGGCGTCGTCGGTCGTAGCGGATCAACGCGGCGTCATCTTTGAGAAGGACCCGGCAAGTGTATCGGCCATATCGATGGGCAAGAAATCATTGCGAAAAGTACGTAGCGAATATGATCCGTTGTCAAGATCTTGGGCGGATACAATCCAGTATGTCGGGTAAGCAAACCCGACATTTCACTTCAGCTCTCCGTCTCTTTCTGAGAATCGGGTGGTAACAGATCAAGTTCAGCCGCGATACCCTGCAGCGCCGAAATGCAGTTGGAGATGTGATCGGCGAGCGGAATCTCAAGCAGTTCGACGCCGGAGTGGATGTCTTCACGTGACACCGCAGCCGCAAACGCTTTTTGCTTCATCTTCTTGACAATGCTTTTGGATTTGAGGCCGGAAAGACGCTCAGGACGAACGAGGGCGGCTGCGTAGATCAGGCCGCAGAGCTCATCGACGGCGAAGAGCGTCTTGCGTATCGGGCGGTCGCGCGGGCAGTCGTCCAGGTTCCAGGGCACGTGCGACAGCATGGCTCCGACGATCTCCTCGTCGAAGCCGATCTCGCG
>CAZJTP010000018.1:0-33221 GCA_964548955.1 uncultured Phycisphaeraceae bacterium | reverse complement strand
CAACCCCACCCTCATGATAACCCCCAAAAAACGCCGCCGATACTGTCACGGACCCCACGAAAAACAACAGAGTTTCTCTTGCTTGACACAAGCGGTGAATGTGGCTAGGCTGTATCTGTTCTGATATCGGTCGTGGCCCGACCGGAACAGGTGGTGACCTGAGGAGGAAATTGAGGCAACCTTTCTGTTCAAGCCGCGGTTTGATCTTGACCAACCGTCCTAAGCCTCCCGGCACGGATGCTGCAATCAGTGGAGCGATCATGACCCGGACGCGGTTGTGTACGCTAGGTGGCAACGGTAAGCCGTACCGAGTCCCTCGACGCGCGGCCGAGCCACGCACTTCTCCTCGCACGATCTGTGGTGTACGCCCTTCACCAGCAAGACAACTTTACGTATACACCTGGGAGGTAAGTGATAATGCGGCAGTTTCCTAAGTGGCCGACTTGGGTGTGCCTAGATATCGGACCCGCACGCCCATAATCGCCTCCACCCAGCCGCCTGACAGTTGTTCCGCCGCCCGGCGGGGAAATCCGCTTGCCGCGCGTCAAGCCGTATTCGATGCTTGGGGTATGTTCACCCGACCGACCCGATGCCCGAACCCCGACTGCCGCTTCCACGGCGGCCCCGAAGGCGCCGAGGAGCTGTACGGCACCAGCCAGTTCTGGACCAGGATGGGCCACTACCGACGGCGGATCGACCGCCGTGAGGTGCCGCGCTACCGCTGCCGCTCGTGCGGCAGGTCTTTCAGCTCGCAGACCGATCGCCCCTCGTACCGGGAGCGGAGGGCCGACGTCAACGGGATGCTCTTCCGGCTGCTCTGCTCCGGCGTGACGTTCCGGCGGGCGGCCGCGATACTCGGCGTCCACCGCGGCACCGTGGCGGACAAGGCCCGCAGGATGGCCGACCGCGCCCTCGCGATACACGGGCGGCGCCTCGCCGACGGCGGGCTGCGGGCGTCGCTCATCCAGTTCGACGAGATGCAGACCTTCCTGCACACGCGGCTCAAGCCAGTGACGGTCGCGGTCGCCGCGACCGGGGGCGGCGAGATCGTGGCCGTGGACGTCGCGCCGATCTCGCCCTTCGGGTCGATGGTCCACCGGGCGCGGAGGAAGTACCCGGAGTGGCGGGACGGCAGGCGGGCCGCGCAGGAGTCCGTCCTGCGGGAGGTCGGCAGGTGCGCCGAGCCGGGCGCGGAGATCAGGACGGACGCGAGCAGGCACTACCGACCGCTCGTCGAGCGGCACGCGCCGGGCGCGCGGCTCGTGCAGCACATCAGCCCCGGCAACCGCGACCACCACGAGGAGAACCCTGCGTCGGGCGGGCACGACCCGATGTTCGCCCTGAACCACCTGTTCGCCACGCTGCGGCAGGACCTGTCGAGGCTCGGGCGCAGTACCTGGGCGACGACGAAGTCGCTGGAGGGGCTGCTGAACCACCTGATGCTGTACGTCGCGTGGCGGAACGAGTATGAGATCGCGTGATGTCCTCTATCCAGCCCCGTTGTTTTCGTTGCTTAGAGTCGGCATCAGTGCGAAGAAAGCATCACCGCGATCGCGAACTTCGTCGATATTGGTGCACTCGTAGACTTCGCCACCGATGTGGCGGTAGCCTTGGGTCAAGCAATCCATAGCTGCCCTCTCCCAGGATCGTCGGCACGGCCAGGTCTTCAGGACGGTTGCGGTGGGAGCGGCAGTACGGTGCTGGGCGAGTCTCTCCTCGATCGTGGACGCAAACCCCAGTTTCATCCTGAGCGGGTCGAGTTCGGGCACGAGCTGGATCGCGTAGAAGACACCGTACTCGTTCGGTACGGCGTCATGTTCCGCTGCCAGGAACCCCCTTTCCTCGCGGGCCTGGACGATCTTGTCGGCCTCTTCGGCTGTGACCGCCAGCGCAAGCTGATTTCCGGAATCCGGATTCCTGCGTTTCACGGGCTTGTAGCCCAAGCGAAGCACAAACCGCCTAGCATGCGATCTGTCCATGCCGAGCCTGTCGGCAAGCTGCTTTAAGGACACATACTCGGACATGGGCCCATTATGTCCGTCGACGCGGATGGTGTCACGCCGATAAATCAGCACAGCCAAGTCGGCCACTTAGGGCAGTTTCTATCTGTCGCTGTGCAAGCTGTCGGCGTTGTGGCTGCGGCTGGGTAGAGTTCAGGCGCCGACTCAATCGGCCACCGCGCAATGCCAGGCTGTGTTCGATTTCGATAACGTCTCCCACGTTGACCTCGACGACTTCGCAGCGTTTGAGAGGATCTTGGCTGGAAGGTGATATTACATGTTTCTCCAAAGAACAGTGCGGATACAAGAACACATCAGGCAACAGACCAGGGAGCGCTGGCAGGGAATCAGCGATCCGGGCAAACTCCAAGTGAGGTTTGAGATGATGAAATACGTGAGATTCTGGAAGTGCGTGCTAAGCGCGAGGGCGTGCACTACGAGCTTGGCCATCGGAAGCTGGCTGCTGCTGGCTTCGAGTGCATCCGCACAGTGGCTCGAGCAGAGCTTCCAGCTCGAAACGGGCTGGAACAGCATATACATCGAAGTCGATCCTTCGCCTTCGAATGCGGACGAGCTGTTCACGAATCTCGCGATCGACGCCGTGTGGATGCTGGCTCCGGATCCGCTCGTTGAAGGACCACCGGGTTGCCCCGACCCAAACGATCCGTTGTGCGCCCCCGCCCTCGACAGCGGTTGGCGAATCTGGGTCCCGCCGAGTGATCCTGCGCGTGTCGCTATCACGCTCCGGCTGATAAGGGGCGGGAGGGTTTATTTGATCAAGGCTACTGAGCCTGGAACCTTGACCCTTACCGGAACGCCAAACGGTGCGCGGGCTCGATGGCGAAAGGGTTTCAACCTTGCCGGGTTCCACGTCGTGGACGATCCCAACGCGGCGCCTACCTTCGAGGCCTACTTAGCACCATCGGCGACGCATACGGCGACGGCCATCTACGAGTTGCAGGCTGACGGAGCGCTGTCGCAGATCACTGATCTTTCGAACACCCGCATCACACCCGGGCGGGGTGTTTGGGTGAAAAGCGGCCAGGACGTCGAGTACGACGGTCCAGTGGTGATTGACAATGGTTCCTTGCGACGCGTCGATTTTGGCAAGAGCCTTCTGGAGCACTCTGTCACGGTTGAGAATCTGACAACCGCCGCCCGTGAGGTGACCCTGACCAACGCCTCTTCCGCATCGGTGCCGGTGGAGCCCCCAGGCCTGCCGGCGCTTGCGGGTCCCGTACCGCTGTCATGGTTGGACTACGGAGGCGGAGGGAAGGCCGATCAGGCGTTCCAATGGCATGAACTGACTACTCAGGGTTGGACGCTGAGTGGAACTGGTGCGTCCGGCGCTCGAGCGACGCTGCGCCTCGGTGTTGATCGAGCCGGCCTTGCGTCCGCGGAGTTGGATGAGCAAGGCCAGGGTTCACAGTACCAGCATATCATCGAGGTGACCGACGGTCACGGCTTTCGCCGCTGGCTTTCCGTAACAGCGCAAGTGCCAAGTGGCGTCAGTGGAACAATCGCCGGGACCGGTGGCGCCAGCGCTCGGCCGGGGCTGTATCTCGGTCACGTCATGGTTGAGCGTGTTGCGTGGGTTAGTGCGGGGGCACGCGTCTGGACGGGAGGTGATCCGACGGATCCCGATTTCGCCGGCGTCATGCGTTGTTTCGGCGGAATCAGTGACGGCGAGGAGTGCTCCGCGGACCAGAAGCGTTGTGTGGGAACACCGGAAGTCGAACTGACCCAGATCATCTGCGAGGAGCACGCCGACTGCCCCGACGGCACAACGTGCGAGACTGTCACCGATTGTCCGGGCGGCATGTGCCGTGCCTTCTGCGCCGGTGGTTCGAGCGACGGCCAGCCTTGCGGGGCCTCTGTGGACTGCCCAGACGGGGGTCACTGCAGTACTGAATCGGACACCACCGCACTGCGTCCCACGTCGACTGAGTTCATGTTCCCCGTGATCATTCATTTGAGCGACGCTGGTGAGTACAAGATGCTCACCGAGGTAACGGTAATGTGGGAACCCGGCGATGCCGATACCGATACCCCTGGTCGGTTCGTGCTGGTCACACCGGAATGTCCCCAGGGGGTGCTGAACGAGCTGGAGGCCGGCAGCTTGCAGGACGGCCAGCCGTTCGCTCGTCGGGTGAGCACGGCGGCGTTTTCGTTCGACGGTGATCTGACTCTGGCAGGAGACTTCGGGACAGCCCTCGTTGCTGCGATTGCCATCTCCCCGAATGACCCACTGAATCCGTTTCGTCACAAGTATCACCCCGACCACGATTGTCTCGATGCAGACGACGAGCCACTTGGACCGGACGCGTTGGATTACGAGTGCTTCGACGTTTCGCGAGATCTGACTTTCTGGTTCGAGGCCAATCCACCGCCGGGCATGGATCGCCCGGGCTGGGGAGACAGTCTGCTGGGCGGTATCTACGAGGAGACTTTGGAAGGCCTGCACAAAGAGTCGTTGCACGTGGGTGGCCGGTTCGAACTTCAACGCGTGTCGCAGATTGCCACGCTTAACGCCCAATAGAGAGAAGGGAGCATATCCGGATGACAACTTCAAGAACGACTCTGAGCATGCTACTGCTCGCCGGACTCGCATTCCTGGCTGCCGGCCAGATCCCTGCCCTGGGACAGTGTGATCAGTTCAAGATCATGGAAAACTACCCGGAGGACGGGGACTACTTCGGCTACAGCGTCTCCATAGATGGTGACTTTGCGCTGGTGGGATCTCCGTCGGAGGACCTTGGCCGAGACAACTCAGTCCCAAATGCAGGTGCAGCATTTGTGTTCAGGCGCGATGGTGACACCTGGGTCTACGAAGATTCGCTGATGGCAAGCGACTACGCAGAGGGCGACCAGTTCGGGTTCTCCGTTGCGATAAGCGGAACCATCGCCGCAATCGGAACCCCGTATGACGATGTCGGGGGAACCAACACAGGCTCCGTCTACTTATTCCATCGCGACGGTACGAATTGGGTCCAGGAGTTCAAGCTCACGGCAGGAACTCAAGCCGTTGCGCATGACAATTTCGGACGCTCGGTGGCCATCGCCGACTCTCGGTTGGTCGTCGGTGTCCCCTATTCCGAGGCGTATGGGCCATCAAACGGCGGGACCACGTTCTTCTACAGGCGGTATGTCACGATGCCCGGCGGCACAATCTCCTGGTCCCGGAAGGGTTACACCTTTGCCGGTACAGCAAACGACCATCTGGGTTGGTCCGTTGGTATAGCGAGCGGCGGCACGTACACGTACGCAGTCGTCGGCGCGCCCGACGATGACTCGGCCGGGACGAACGCCGGCCGGGCGTTCTTGTACCGGGAGAATTCCAGCGGAACTTGGGAGTGGATCGGCACCATGTACGGCGGCTCTCAGGCGGAGGCCAAGTTCGGGTATTCCGTGGCCATCAGCTACTCCGATCTGCTCGGCGATTACCAGGTTGTTGTCGGCGCACCGTACGAGAATTACTACGGCCTGGGGGGGTATTCCGTAATGAATGCCGGAGCGGCGTACATCCACAAACGCTATTATCTCCAAACGAGCTTGAGAGCCTCTCCGATGTCGGTAGACGGTCGCTTCGGATACTCCGTCGGCAGCGGTGGCAACTCGGTGATCGTTGGAGGGCATGGCGACGATGAGGCCGGCAGTGACGCCGGCGCGGCGTTCCTTTTCCGTCCCCAGAGCATTGATTGGACGTACGGTGTACAGAGAGTGAAGCTCCTGGCCAGCGACGCACAAGCTTCTGACATCTTCGGGGCCGCCGTTGCCACCACCGATGACACCGCCCTGGTCGGTGCCTACCGGGAGGATCAAGGAGGCAGCAACGCCGGGGCCGCCTACGTTCAAACCGTCGGCAATGACACGGATGGCGACAACGTAGTCGATGTGTGCGACAACTGCCCAGACACCCCAAACACTGACCAGGCAGATAACGACAGTGATGGTCTCGGAAACGTGTGCGACAATTGTCCGGACGATCACAACCCCGGCCAGGACGGCGGAGACAGTGACGACGTTGGTGATGTGTGCGACAACTGTCCAGACACTCCGAATACCAGTCAGGCCAATGGAGATACCGACGAGCTGGGCGATGCCTGTGACAACTGCGATTTTGTAGACAATCCTAATCAGCTTGACGAAGACGGCGACCTGCTGGGTGACGCGTGTGATAACTGCCATTTTATTTCCAACTCTCCAACGCAGAGCGTCTGCATTTCGGGAGCAGTCACGCCCTGCACCGCGCACGACGATTGTGACCCAACACCCGGTTACGGGGTCTGCGCCTTTGGCCTGGGAGTCTGCGACAGTCAAGACGGCAATCCCTGTATGAAGGACGGGGATTGCACCGATACTAGTTGCCTCCTGGGCATCTGTGTAGCCGGGGAGTACGCAACGGTTTGCACGCCGTGGGGGACGGAGTGTGGCGGGGGAGTCTGCGCGCCATCGCAAGGTGACAATGACAGCGATGGACAGGACGACGTCGGTGACCTCTGCGACAACTGCCCCGACGCCTACAATCCGAATCAGGCTGACTACAACAACAACGGCCTCGGCGACGTGTGCGACCCGGCGTTCGGCGTGGGCACGGAGCTGCTGCCACCAAGACGTTGTGCCGGCAACGGTGACCCGTGCAGCACAGACGACGACTGCGCCCCGGGTATCTACTGCGAACTGGACGACGACTACATAGGTGCTGACTTGGCGGCTACGGTCGCGGAAATCCAGCCGTATCGCTGCGTCGGTGGAAGTTACCCCGGCGAAGAATGTGAAACAGACATCGACTGTGACGGTGGCACCTGCACTCTGCTCTGTGAGGGCGGCGCAAATGACGGTGATCCGTGTGATACAGACGGGGACTGTGCGTCTCCCGGTGTTTGCGGAGGCTCCGTCTTTCCACCAACCGCCGTGTTCTACTACGACAACGTGTATGATGGAGGAGATCCGTTCGGGCCAGGCCGACTCTTCGCCAATGAGCCGGGCAAGACCATCGTGATACAGTGGTTGGCCGACGGTGGAGGCGTAGTGGGTGATCCTGTTGTCTATCAGACGACCGACAACGCAGCCACGCCACCCCCCGGGGCTGACTACGACGTGGCCCCAGTCCAGTATTTCCTCAACTGGGAAGGCGTGAATACGCCGGTCACGATCGGCACGAGCCTCGAGCGGACGATCCGCTACAACTCCATGTACCACGAAAACGACCCGGGCGGCGGCAGACCGGAGGATGTCGCAGTCGCGGGCGGTATGGTCCAAGTGATCAAGCGAGAGAGCGGCAAGATCGTCTTTCAGTATACGCTTGGCTCGGGCGGGCCGCTGGTGGGCCTGGAAGTGATCGACATCATGGAACAGGTGGACGGGATGCACGTGGGTCCTGTCGATGTGGGTAAAATGCTGGAGGTTCCCGAGGGCGCCGATTGCCAGGGGCTCTTCTACGCCAATGTCGAGGAGCACGGCTCCGACGCGGCCTGGCAGCGGACCGAAGAGAAACTCGAAATCTGGCCGATTCGTCGAGTAACCGTCGCCAGTGACCTGCAGGTGGTCTGGTACAATCAGACACCCTTCGCACCGGGCAACTGCTGGCATCATTCGGCACGGCTGTATACGGCCGAGTGGCCAGTGGACCCGCAGCCCCACGTCATCCACTCCTCCGATCCGCCCAATGAGCCGCTAGTGGATCTTAAGGTCGATCCGACTGATCCGGACAAGTACTGTGCGGCCGTGATCATGCATGATATAGGGTACGATCCCAACAACGATCCTCCGCCGCGCGGCAGCACCGACGACAGCCGGTTCAGTGCCAGTAATCCCGGCTACAGCGTCGTTCGGTTTGACATCAGGGATCCGTCGCCCGGCGCGACCTGTAACGACCGGGCGGCCGTCGAGTTCGAGGTGGTCGCGTCGTATGAGCATATGGACCCCGTAGTTCATCCGCTCACCATGACCGTCGACTGGAACATCGGAACACAGATCAACGACTTGGACCACGACATAAGGACGCCGGAATATCCCTTCGGCTACCTGCACGATGGACAACCCTTTGCTCCGTGCATCTACGGCTGGGCGCCGCCGTGCGAGAATGACAACGACTGCCCGCCCGGCATCTCCTGCGGCACGGAAGACTTCTGCGATTTCCAGTGCGGTGCCATCAAGAAGACCGGGCAGATCATCCCCGTCAATAGCTCGGACGTACACGATGAATTGGAGGTATGGTGGTTCGAGGAGGGCCGTAGCCGCACGACGATCCGGTCACCGTTTTCAGGCGACGCCGGTCAGTATCAGCTGAATGGCGCCGCGGAGATCGTCGCCGGGGCGGCGCGCCTGACGCCGGCGGAGGACGGCCAAATCGGCTCTCTCGTCTTCCACCGGCCGATCGCGGCTTTCTCGGGCTTCCGAGCCGCCTTTGATTTCCGTATCGGTGGCGGGACCGGGGCCGATGGAATGAGCTTCGCGGTCCTTGGCACGGATTCGTTCGACACGTCGTCGTTGTTTGCCGAAGACGGTCCTGCCGGTTCCACTTCCCTGGCCCTCTCTTTCGACACGTACAACAATGAAGGCGATCCAAACGACAACCACATGAGCCTGTGGATCAACGGGAATCCGGTCATGGCTGATTACACACCCAGCTTCGACCTCAACAGCGATGAGTGGCATCACGCGGTGATCGAGTTGACGGACACATACGTGACAGTCACGGTGACGCCGTCGGGCGGCTCGCCGGAAGTGGCGTTCGACACATCGTTGGCCGGCTACGCGCTTCCCGGCTCCTTGGATGCACGGTTCGGCTTCGGGGCCCGAACCGGCGGCGTGAACAACGAACACTACGTGGACAATGTGACGATCAACGGGGAATATCCCCTTAATATCTACTGGCCTCACAAGGTCGTCGAGTACGACGCCGCTTGGCCGACGACGGACGACTTGAACAATCCGAACGACGATGACATCGTCATTGCTTCGCGTTTGGGCGCCGGCGCCTATCCTGACGATCCCGACACGCATGTTTATGCACGAGGCTCCTTCGACGATTACAACAATACTCCCGGCGTCCACACGGCCGTTCCCGGTTGGAACCCCAACGACGAGCACGCGGAAGTGTATCTCAGCGGTGGAGTGTACACGGCCTACGCCGTGCGCGACGACGACCCGTGGGGTGCTCGATCGGGTGGGGGCACTCCGATTCCATCGGGTCATCCTTATGTCTTGGTACGATATCCGGAGTGGGTGTGCGCGGTCAGTGGAGACCCCTGTATTTCAGAGGCCGACTGCGACCCTGGAGAGCTGTGCAAGCCGAAGTGCTCGCGCACCGGTACGCCATGCGACGGTGACCTCGACTGCCTGGAAGACGAGTTCTGCGGACTGTGGCGTATGGGCGTTCACAGCGTCATCGGGGAGGAGCTTCCGGTCACCTTTGACTATACGGAATACACGTTCGAAGCGGCCGCGTGCGGCTGTGAGGAGCAACCGGACGCCGCCGCCTTCTGCAGCTCTGAAGACCCGGCCTGTACCTGCAATGTGACCGACCCGAGCTGTGCCTGTGAACTTATACTCCCCGGTTGTAACTGTACCACCGATCCCAACTGCTCGATCTACTGTGACGGACGATCGCGCTGCATCGGCGGATCGTCCGAAGGGCGAATCTGTGATGGTGTCGGGGATTGTGATTGCACCAATTTGCCCACTGTCATTGCCAATATCTGCGAAGGCGGCGAGGGAGGCGCTGAATCCGTTCCCGATGGTACTCCGTGTACGGACCAGAGTGACTGCTGCGAAGACGGCGAGGCCGAGTGCCGGTGCCGTGAGATAGCAGCGCCACAGGGTATTTGTGTGGGAGGCACATCCCCCGGCGACACCTGTACGCAGAAGGGTGAATGCCTCGCCGACCAGTGCGTCGGTGGACCGCTGAACGGGGATCCGTGTTCAGTTGTGGACGACTGCAACCAGTACATTACCGCTGAGTGCGACTGCGCAATTCCCGGAGGGATGCCGGGTGTCTGCGTCGGGGGATCCCAGAATGTCTGTGTAGGTGGACCGCGTGATGGCGGGCCATGTATCACTGTCGCCGACTGTCCGGCGGACGACGCGGGTGAATGCGTGAGCGGTGTCTGCGTGGATGGAGGACTTCCCGGCAGTACGTGCCGGAGCGACGCCGATTGCAATCCCGTGGACTGTGTCAACGCTGGTAACGAGTGCCAGGAGCATGCAGATTGCATCAAACAGATGTGCGTGGGCGCAGTCAACGAGGGGGATTTCTGCAACGAAGAGCTGCCCTGTGACTGCTCGGCCGTTCCAGGTATTCCCGTCGTTGCGGGTAAGCCCATTGTCTATCCTCTGTACCCGGCGAACTTCGGAGCGGCCGTCTGCGAAGCGGGCGATCCCGCGGAATCGCTGACCACCATAGTCCATGTGTGCGTGGGCGGCGTTGACGACGGCCAACTATGCCATCCCTCGACTTCACCATGCACGCCACCTGGGATATGCACTGACAACGGTGTCTGGGTGGACCGAACCGGTGTGATCTGGGCCGTCGAGGAAGAGGACGCTTTGACCGGAGATCCCTCGGCCGCCGCCATTCTCCTCTTCGAGAATTGGTTTAGAGACGGCGGATGTCAACCCTGGCGCGCATACGAACCCTACGCCCACTACACGGACGAGGGCAAGGGCTTCTGCGAGGGTACCGGCGTCGGAGCGGAAGGCCAGATTTGTACTTCGAACGGCGACTGCGGCGGGGGCGTCTGCGAGAAACCTTACCCGATCGTCTATCGGCCAGCCTGGCCTTCGACGGACTGCGTCTGGCCTGACCAGCCCACATGCCCTCGACCCGTCGAGATCGGGGAGACAGTAGTCGACCAGAGCAACCAGTGCGGCAGATTCAAGATCCTGCACGACAGTGTCGGAGTCAAGATGATCGACACCACCCATGAAGTCTCCGTGGAGTATCCGGCCGCCGAGTTCCCAGGGGACGTCGATTTCAGGAAACTCCCACCGCATCTTTTCGGCGGTTCGATCGGCGGTGTACTGGAGTGGCCCGATCGCATCCGGTATGACGGGTCCGACCTCTACTTCCGGGGGATCATGAGCAACCGGGACGCGGAGGAGCTGAAAGCCCTCAGCCAGAACACGACGTATCGCGGCAAGATTGACATGCTCCAGGATCTGTCCGACGACCAGCTCTACAGCGCTTTGCCAAACCCATCCAAGAAGTTCGTCTCTGCGGCGGATGCCTCTGCCGAACCAGGCTGGGTTGTTCTGGCCTTCCAGAATGACGATGACTGTGACCCGGTAGGCAGTCCCACAGTCCAAGTGTGGAGAGTCGACTGTGGACCGGATCCGGGTTTCATCCGCCCGCTGACACCGACGTGTCCCTTCAATGAGAAGCAAGTGCTGCAGCTTTCCGTTGACGGCGGTGGAAAACCTGAGAATCTGGCATTCCAGTGGCAGTGGTCCGAGTCGGAAGAAGGGCCCTGGCACGACTACAACCCGCCAATAGGGTACGAAAAAGGCATGGGTTTGCGCGAGGTGATCATCGCCGGCAGCTCCCCCTTCACACTTGCGGACACGTGGTGGCACGTGCGGTATCGTGGCTATAGGAGTTGCCAATGTAACGAAGCAGATCCGCCGTCCTGCAATGATCCGTTGTACGAGTGGCCTGGCGAACTCGGGATCCCCACGACGGACGACACGATGATCAGCGACTGGACCGAACCGCAGCTGGCCGAGGGTTGGATCAAGCGGGTCCTCCGTGGCCTCAATCCGTTCGACCAGCGCGTCAGAGATTTCCACAATGTCGCCGCTACCACCTACTTCAGCATGATCCAGCAGGCAGGAATCCGTTTCGAGGCGCCAGTCGCCTTGAACTGCATCCCTGAGAACATCAACAACCTCGGTCTGATCCAGGTATATGAGACGGTACGGAATCGGGCTCAACTGTTCAGCATCGAGCAGGGGATCAGCTTCGATCCGGCCAACCTGGCTTTGCTGCTGATCACGTCGCAGATCGCCGATCTTTACACCCTGCTTGGCCACGAGGCCTTTGCCGATGCCTCCGATCCGACGATCGGTTTCTTCGGCGACACTCCGCCCGCTGACCCGTCGGCCGCCTTCTGCTTCCAGGGTCAGTTCCTGGAGGAGGGAGGCCTCATTCATGAGGAACTAGCCCTGCTACGCGGCATGGACCAGAAGCTCGCCACGATCAAGGACGCCGACGGCTTTATCCTGGGCACACCATACAACCGGCTGCCATGGAACCTGGACCTTCCCGGTATTCACCCTGGTAAGATTGCGTACGCGAACAACTACCAGCTCACCAACGTCCTTGACGCCCTGGAGGCTTATCCACAGGGTCACGGTGACGCCTGGGGGCACTATCTGACGGCTGCCAAGAGATTCTACTCGCTTATGCGCCACCCGGTGTTCGACTGGATCGTCTCCACCGAGCACGTGCTTCTCGCCGGCCAGGTGCCCATAGAAGTCGCCTATGAGTACGAGCGCAGGTTCGCCAAGATAGCAGCGGCCAAGGCGCGGACAGGCGCAGCGGTCACCTCGCTGACGTTCCGCGAACGCTTCGACGCGGATCCGACACAACAGAACGGATATTCCGATGAAATCCGAGTATGCGATGGCGGGACCCGGAACAACAAGCTCTGCGGGGATGACACCGACTGCCCGGGCGGCACATGCGTCGGACGCGCTTGGGGGGTCAAAGAATGGGCTCGTCGAGCCGGTCAGGGTGCGTATTTCGACTGGATCGTGGCAAACTCATTGCTGGACGACGAGGACGATGATCCGACTCACGTGGGCAGCATCAAGAAGATCGACCGGACCACCGTTCCGGAGCTGGACGAGATAGTGGCATCTTTCTCGGAGATTCAATCAACGCTTGATAAGGCCGACGCCGGGCTCAATCCGCTGGGCCTAGCCGCGAACGTGGTGCCGTTCGGACTCAACCCCAGTGAAATCGAGCAGGGCAAGACTCATTTCGAGCAGATCTTCGAGCGGGCCGTGGGCACCCTGCGCAACGCCGTGACGGTGTTCAACTACGCCAACGAAAACACCCAGAGGCTACGCAAAGTGCAGGACAGTGCCGAGGACTTCGTTGATTTGACAGAGGAGCGCGAGCTCGACTTCACCAGCCGCCTGATCGAGATCTTTGGTCGTCCGTACGAAGAGGACATCGGCCCCGGCGGCAAGTATACCGAAGCCGAATGTCCACTGGACTTCTTCGGAAAGCCCCAGTGCCCCGACATCTATCACTTTGACTACGTCGAACCGTCCGAGCTGATCGGTGTTGACACATCCGGCACGACGACGATTTCGGCAACGTTCAAAGAACGACAGGTCAATCCCAACACGGGCGAGGTGGTCGTGTTGGACACTGTGGTCGACTTCAACGTATCCACGAACGGGCTGGGCATGCTCAAGCCTGCGAGCTGGACATCATCGCGCCTCGAGCCCGGCGAGATCCAGAACGCACGAGCCGAGGTGCTGCAGGGGCTTGGCCGCTATCTGCAAGCGCTTGAGAACTACGAGTCGCAACTTGATCAGCTCGAGATGCAGGCCGACTTGCTGGAATCACTCTTCGATTTGAACAGGCATACACTGGCTGTCATGCGCTACGCACAGGACAAACAACGGAGCCTGGCTGAGGAGATTCGCGACCATCGTAAAGATCAACTGATGTACCGCCGGGTCGCCAACGATTGGATCCTGGCAGGCAACGCTCTGGCAGAGGCGCTGCCTCTGTCGGCGGGTCTCGCATTCGACATCACGAGCACCATCCGTTCGGCGATACGGGTATTGGGATCCGTTAACGCTCGCTACGAGACAGAAGATGCCGATGCCGCGCAGGTGGATGAGCTGAAGGCCCAGCAGGACCAAGCGGATGCGTCCAGCACACAACAGATCGATATCACCGAATGGCAGGGCAACTACCAGGTCGAGCAACAGATCCTGGTCCTGCGGAATCTGGTCCGGTCCCTACCGGGCTTGCGTCTGGAGCTGCACATGCTGGGAGAGGCCATCAAGCAGGCCACCGGACGCTACCACGCCGCCCTCGGTCGCGGGGCCCGCCTGATGGAACAGCGAACCGCCTTCCGGAAGCGGACCGCAAAGCAGGTGACCCAGTATCGCTACCAGGACATGGCGTTCCGCGTATTCCGCAACGATGCGTTGCAGAAATACCGGGCCCAGTTCGACCTGGCAGCGCGATACTCATACCTGGCGGCGCGGGCGTATGATTACGAGACCAACCTGCTCGGCGGCAGCGCCGACGGCGGACAGGCATTCCTCACGGATATTGTGAAGCAACGCGTGCTGGGCGTGCTTGGCGAAGGCCCTATGGCCGGCAACGGGCTCGCCGGAAAGCTCGCTGAGATGCTGGACAGTTGGGGCGTGATGGCACCGCAATTGGGATTTAACGCGCCGACCGAGCTCGAGCGTACCTTCAACCTGCGTTGGGAGAACTTCCGCATTCCAAACTCGGTCTCCTATGACAGTGAGTGGCGTAACGTTCTTTCCAGTTATGTCGTGCCGGATCTCGAATCCTTGCAGGAATACAACCAGTACTGCCTGCCGCTCCAGGACGCCCCCCCCGGACCCGCGCTCGTCATTCCATTCAGCACCACGGTCCAATCGGGAATGAATGTCTTCGGCTGGGGCTCAATGGGAGACGAGACGTTGCCTTCGAGCTACTTCGCCATCAAGCTGCACTCACATGCCGTGCGGTTCTCCCACTATCCGGGATTCCCGTTGAACCGGCAGGTCAACGTGTATCTCGTTCCCGTGGGCGCCGACGTCATGCGTACGCCAACGTGCCCGGTGGCTCCCATCAGGGAATGGCAGCTCCTGGACCAGACACTGCCCGCACCGTTCAGCGACGTCCACGATCTGGCGACTCTCGGCTGGATGCCGTGGAACACCGTACAAGGCGGATCGGCGGCCATGGTCAAACGGCGTTTGATTCCTACCGTCGCTGCCTATCCCACGAGCGACTGTCCGGCGTTCGAGGATTGCGATCACGGTTTCACGCTGACCGGCCGATCGATCTGGAACACGCGATGGCTGTTGATCATCCCGGGTGCGGAGCTGGAGGGTGCCGATCCGGCGGATGGGGTGGATGTCTTCATCAACGGCACGAGCCCCTATGGCACCGGCGTCCGAGACATCAAGCTGTTGCTCAAAAGTTACGGATACTACGGCTGTCCATTAGGAAAGGACGCGGAGTCTGTCGGTGACGAGGACACCACGTTAGGTGCCAATAGGTGGCATGGGAACACCGTCGCCAAGTAGACGGCCCTATGCAGCCGGGTAAGAGGTCTATCATGACTCGAGGTACAGGCCACAGGTCGGTTCGCTTGCGGGCAACAGTTGCTTGCGTGATCGCGGTGGCGCTGGTTCCGCATACGCTTTGGGCAGACGATGACAAGAACGGCGTCTCGCCTAATACGATCTCCCGCCCGACAGGTCCCGGCTCACTGGAAGGATTGGGCGATGCATTTCAGCCTGCTTTGAACACCGGGACTGCGCGTTCCTCGGTGAATTTTGTTCTACCGGAGGGAGTGGCCGGCCTTACGCCCGGGCTGTTGCTCCAATACGACAGCGGTCGCGGTTTCGGTCCCGCCGGCATTGGCTGGTCTTTCGGTCCCGGAGGGATTCGGCGTCAAACGGATAAGGGGCTTCCTCGTTACAGCGATGCGCCCGCGGGGGAACCCGACCGCTTCCTGGGAAGCAGCGGTGAAGAGCTGGTCCCGCTCGGAAACGGCTACTACCTCGCCAAGATAGAAGGCGCTTACGTCCGCTGCCTTCGAGTAGGTGACCATTGGGAGGCTCATACCAAGAACGGGACGAGACTGGAGTTCGGCCTGACGACCGAGGGTCGCTTGACTGATACGACCGGTATCAAGGTCTACCAGTGGTACCTCCAGAAAAGGACGGATACGCATGGCAATGTGATCGAGTACGACTACATCCGCCCCAGCGAAGAGGATAGGCAAATCTATCTGAGCGAGATTCGATACGGACCGGGCGCCGAGCCGTGGACCCATTATTACGCGGTCAAGGTTTTCCATGAGGACCGACCTGACCCGCGGACCGATTATCGCAGCGGCTTCAAGGTGCGGACAGCGAAGCGTGTCTCTCGGATAGACATGATGTATCAAGACACGCTGATCCGCCGCTACATCCTGGGTTATGGAGCGCATTCACACTGGTCGCTGCTGACCACGATCACGCAATACGGCGATGACGGCGTCAGCACACTCCCGGTTACCACTTTCGGGTACGCCACCTTCGACATGGGAGATCCGGGAGTCCCGCTGTCAGCGGCTGAGCACATCATTGGGTCCACCGGCGAGCCCGGTTCGGTAGTGGACAATCCCAAAATCGATCTCATTGACATCAACGCCGATGGTCTTCCGGACATGCTCGAGACGGATGCGGGCCACATGGCCTACTTCAACCTTGGTGTGGGAGTGTCCAAGCCCGGTCAACAGGCAATCCAGTGGGAGGGGCCCATCGACCTGGCCCCGGGCACAGACGATATACGGGCCTTCGGTTTTGAACTCTCACAGACCAACGTCCACCTTGCTGACATGACCGGCGATGGGATTGCCGATCTTGTAGTTACTGAAACTGAGCTGGATCAGGTCGAATACTTTCCCAACAAGGGGGAGGCGGGCTGGGCTACCGGACGTTTTATGTCAGTTGAGCAGTCTCCGCCGCCGGCACCGTTCGGTTCGAGCGGCGCATCCGTCCTCACGTCCGATCTCGACTTTGATAAGCGAATGGACGTGATCATGAGTGAAGATGACGCCTATTCGGTCTGGTTCAATCTCGGCGGAGGGCGCTACAGCCCTGAAGTGCTCACGGATGGTGCCTGGTATGGTTATCAGTTCATCAACTTCGCGGACCCGGGTGTCGAACTGGCCGACATGAACGGCGATCGCTTGAACGACGCCGTGAAAATCACGGCCAACAGCGTCGTCTACTGTGCCAGCATGGGTTACGGCCACTTCGACCAGTACGTTGAAATGCAGATCCCACCGGAAGATCCTGCGCTGGAGGAGGAGCACATCGCCCGAGCGAAGCTCACGGATATCAACGGAGACGGGCTCTCTGATCTGGTTGTGGAGCGTTTCACTGGCTCGGATCTGCGATTCTGGCTCAACATGGGTGACAACACGTTCGCTCGTTCGCGTCTGATCGTCGCCTTGCCCACAACGTCGGAATCCGCCACTCGTTGGGTGGACATCAACGGGAACGGGACGACGGACCTTGTCTACGCCGATTCCACGCTGCCGCCAGGCTTCAAGATCAGTGCCATAGACATCGGCGTGCTGGTCGCGGGATCGGCCTATTGCAACGCGCTTACGAGCATTGACAATGGCTACGGCCGCAGTACGACGATTTCCTATCGCAGTTCCACGGACTTCTACGTAGACGCCTATGAAGTCGGTAATCCCTGGACTACCTCGGTTCCATTCCCCGTGGCGGTTGTATCCCAGACGCAAACATCGGTCGGCATCGATCTCGATGGCTATCCGGATGATGGTTCGGATGGTGACGTGTATATAACGGATTTCGTCTACCGTGACGGCTACTACGATTTCCTCGAGAGGCAATTCCGCGGCTTTGCGTTCGTCAAACAGATCCAACGCGGTGACGAGCGTTTTGGCGGTACGACAGCTCCTACGCTGGTAACTCGCTATGGCTTCCACACCGGCGCCCCCGACGGTGAAGACAACGATGGAAACGGCCAGACGGACGAGTATGACAATTGGGCCGGTCGGGAGGAGGAAGCGCTCAAGGGGATGGAACTGTGGCAAGAGACGTGCTCACTTCCGGATGACCCAATGCAGGATGGCACCTTCGCAGACGATTCCGTTGTGTTCGAAAGGATCGAGACAACCTGGGAGGTCCGAAATCTATGCACTGCTACGGGGGGGAGCTTGGGTGATTTGCTGAGTGAGGGTTACCACACGGCCGACGACTATGGCCGACTCGTGCGTCAGGCCGTCAGCACCCGTGTGCAACAGTCTGTCATCGAGCGCCGAACCGATTCTGCCGAGCACAAACACCTGGAGAATCGTTCTGACGTTGACCCACTCGGCAACACGTTGTTTGAATGGAAGCTCGGTGATCTGGACAACACCAATGATGACCTCTTTACGGGCTACGAATACGCGAGTAACGAAGCACGCTGGATTGTCGGTCGTGTGAGCCGTACGTTCCAGCGCGAAGGGACTCCCGATGGGGTCTTCGTCTCCGAGGTGCGCAACTATTACGACGGGTTGCCTTTCGAGGGGCTTCCACTGGGCCAGGTTGGTGACCGCGGCAATCTGCATCGCACCGAGTCGCTCATTTCCGGCGGCCCGGTGCCAGAACTCACCCAGCACTCGTTCCTGCGAGGTGATCCCCGCGATCCTGCCGGCAGCGTGGATACGTTGCGGCAGCAGTTCGACGAGTTCGGAAACCCGGTGATCATGCTCGATCCCAACGCGACAATCGGCATCGACGGAATGCCCGATGGGAACGGCCACGAGCGCAGGATCGAATACGAACCTCTTCTCCACAAATTCCCCGTGCGTGAAACGATAGTCCTGGGTGGTGGGAGTTCCAACCTCGATGTGACAGCAGAGTATCATTATGGCTTCGGCGCGCCGCTGACCGTGACAGACTTCAACGGCAACGAAACCAATTACATTTACGACACTTTCGGGCGCCTGGAGAAGGAGATCGTCCCGGGAGACGACCAAGACGCTCCAACCACCACCTACGTCTACGACCTTGGCGATCCTGTCAGCAGCATCACCACTATCACCCACACGCGCGAGGGTGATTCACCCGACGTCGAGACCCGGCAGTACTTCGACGGTATAGGACGCACACTGGGAACCTTCGAGGTAGGAGGTCCCGTGATGCGGGGAGTAACGCAATACAACACTCGCAACCTGCCCTGCAAGGTCTACCAACCCTACTTCGGTGAGCCCGTGGATGAAGGTGGCAACTGGCTGCTGCCCGACCCGGGCACTCCGGCAACGCTCAGCAGTTACGACGCTCCCGAGCGAGTGATCGAGACGATTTCCCCGCCGGACGATGACGGTGTCACTGCTCGCGCTACATCAGAGTATCTGCCGCTGACTGTCGTTCAGTACGATGGTGAAGACAACAACACGGGTGGGCCGCACGCCGGCACTCCCAAGACGCTGATCACAGACGGTCTCGAACGCTTGATCGAGGTCCACGAAATCGAGACTCTCTCCCAGAACGATTCCGGGGAATTCGTGACTAAGTATCGCTACGCGCTTCCCGACCTCCTCGCCGAAATCGAAGACTCCAACGGCAATATCAAGTACATGCGCTACGACGGTCTGGGTCGCAGGATCTTCATGAACGACTGCGACCGCGGGCACACGACCTGGTCTCACGATGCCGTCGGTAATGTGCTAAGCACCGTCGACGCCAAAGGGCAGCAGATCGTCCACACTTATGACGGAGTCAACCGCCTTCTGTCAGAGGACTATCTCGACGACGGGACTCCACTGAGTTACGGAGTGTCGCCGGATGTCGCTTACCACTATGACCGACCGTCTCCTGATTATCCCAAGTTGCGCAACGTGCGGGGAGAGCTGGCTTGGGTCGAGGACCTGACAGGTGCGGACTTCCATGGGTTTGACACTCGCGGCAAGCTCGAAACCGTCATCAAACGCATCTCGCAGCCCGATGGCACCACAGAGGATTGGACCTCCCTCAGCCTGGTCGACAGTGCGGGACGTCTCTACCAGTCCGTCTATCCCGACGGAAGTGTCGTGCGGCGGCGCTATGACGAACGCGGGATGGCGGAGGCCGTGCCTGGCTTCGTCGACGAGTTGACCTATGAGGCATCCCGAAAGCGGGCTACTTGCACCTACGCTAACGGCGTTGTGACCAACTACACACATGATCCACGTCTGCGCCTCACGCGCTTGGCCACACAGTCCGGAGGCGAACTCCTCCAGGACTTGTCCTACGACTACGATCAGGTGGACAACATCCTCGACATCACCGACGGTCGCACGCTGCCATCCGATGACCCGCGCAACCAGACGGCCAGCTTCCTTTTGGACAACACTTACCGGCTGATCCACGCCGCAGGGGCTGGTTACGGCGTCATCGAATACGATTACGACCGGCTGGGCAACATGCTCGAGAAGACAAGCCCGGACATCGTCGATCCCGACGTGAATATCGGCGGGATGTTTAGCGGTGGGGCAGGGGGCACTGCGGGCCGCGTCGGGCGTGCTCCCGGGGATGCACCCGGACCACACGCGCTCACCTCAGCGTACGACGGCAGTAGGTTGCGTACATACGCCTACGATGACAACGGCAACATGACGTTGAGCGACGGCGACCGGTATGTCTACGACTTCAACGACCGTCTCGGTAAGGTCGTCAAAGATGACCAGGATATTCAATATCTCTATGACTATGCGGATCGGCGCGTGATCAAACGCGTGAACGGCGAGCAAACCACCTACGTGAGCAAGCTTTGCGAGGTTCGTCAAGGCAAGCTGATAAAGTATGTGTTTGCAGGCACCGCGCGTGTGGCCCGTGTGGAGGGATCCATTCCACTGCCCGAACGAGTCAGCCAACGTGTACCACTGGCGAAGGGTTGGAATTTGTTCAGCTTCCAGCTCGTGCCCGAGTCGACAGATCCCTCGACGGTCCTTGCGGGTGTCGCCGGAAAGTACGGGATTGTCTTTGGCCATGACGGAAGCGGCTACACGCGATTCGAGCCTGGCGGCTCCGACAATACGCTGGTGGAACTGCTTCCCAACCACGGCTACTGGATCCACATGGCCGAGCCCGGCGAGTTGCTTATCGACGGCCCGATCAGCGAAACAACTGTGGATCTTCCCGGCAGCGGATTCGCCTTGATCGGCTTGCCGGGGCTGGCACCGCGCGAAATCGGCGAGTTGCTGGAACAGCATCCCAGCATCCAGTCGGTGTGGGTGTATGTTGGTGGCAGCAGCGGCTGGCGGCTGCTCGACACTGGAGCACCCGATTACGTCAGCACGGTCACTCGCACCTCGCCGGGTGTCGGTTACTGGGTTACTTCGGACAACGGGACTGTCCTTGACCAACCACTGACGCCGCCGGGCGACATTGTCTGCTACCACGGCGACCATCTCGGTTCGACCAGCGTGTTGACAGATGCGGACGGCCAGCTTACTTCGGAGTTCTACAACTACCCCTTCGGCCTCCAACGTTACGAGCATCACAGCGGTGAGCCGTTCGATCCCCACTATCAGTTCACAGACAAGGAGCAGGACAGAGAATCCGGCTTGCACTACTTCGAGGCCCGCTACTACGACAGCCCCTTCGCCCGCTTCACCCGCGTCGATCCGCTGCTCGTCGAACAATTGCGGCTCGAACTCCCCCAGAGTCTCAACCTCTATTCATACGCCAAGAACAACCCGCTCTCCTACACTGATCCAACAGGGTTGGATGACCGCTTTAGCGGAACCTTCACGATTCCAATAATCTCGAGGGAAGGGAGCGTTAGGGAAACGAAATTCGTAGATCCGCAAGGAAATGTCGGCGGTAGGAGCAAGCTCCTCACAGGCAAGGTTTTTGTCGGAATCGAGAACGGAGCGTTGAAAGCAGCGATCGAGGGTGCGCTGACCAGCGATACTATCGGTGAGCTCAAGGACACGGGTTATTCTGGAGAACTGGGAGTCGAGACCTTCACAGGCGGAGGTAAGCTTCAGATCGGCCCGAAAGGTCTTGAACTAAGCGCGGGAGGAGCCCTTGCGAAAGCGGAGGCTAAGGGGCGGGGATGTACTGACGTCTTCTGCATTACGGTCAGTGGACATCTCCAAATAGGATTGGAGGGGGGAGTTGCGGTTGGCGCAAAGTCCGGATTCAAAACGCCCCTCGGAGGAGCTTCGATTGAGTTCAGCGGATCAGGGCATGACATCGAACTGAAGAGGTACGCTGAAATGATGAACAGGGTGCCAAAATCCGGACATGAGCTCGGTGGCGGTGGTGCGAGTGGGTCAAGTGCGGGCCCATTCCTAGTTACACCTGAGTCTCCCGAAGAAAGTGGTGGTGGTGGGGCTGGTGGTGGAGGTGGTGGTGGCACGTACTGAGAGACCTCCAATCGGGAATAATACTATGGGAGTTAAGACGAGAAAACCCCAATGGAACTCGTCAATAGAGGAGATCATGCTATGAAGTACAAGAGCCTAACCGTTGCGTTCCTGACAGCCTTCGCCTGCTCGGTGGCCGTGGCAGCCGGGATACCCGAGCCAGATGTCATCCTGTACGGTCACATCTGCATCGGTGACAATCCCGCGTCGGCACAGGACGACGTGACCGTCATCGCCAAAGCTACCGTTGACAGCCAGGTCCGTGAAGTCGGACGCTACAAGATGGGCGACAATACGGCCGCCAGCGACTGCCACGGCGAAGATGACTGCTTCGTACTCAGAATCCGACTGGAAAGCGTACCAGTCGGCGAGACTGCGAGCGAAAACGCCGTCGTGCTGGACCGTGCCAACCCGTCAACCGTGCAGGTCTTTCTGGTTCAGGGACAGGAGCCGGAACAACAGGTGATGGAGCTTACAATCGCTCAGGCCGGGGTCATTCGCAGGCTCAACCTGCGCGATACTCCCGCCACTGCAGACTTCAACAGCGACGGCCGCAAGGACCTTGCAGACTTCTCAATACTTCGCGCGTCCTTCCAGGGCCCGAGCGTCCTGTCTGTGGCGAGCTGCAATCCAGCTGATTTGAACGGAGACGGCCATGTCGATCTGCGCGACTTCGCGATCTTGCAGGCAGCGTTCACCGGCTCAGACTAATGCATTGCCACGCTTGAAGATTCGGGTATCGGCGTTTTGGCTTGATCCGGGCATCGGCCGCCGTGGTAGATCGCCAGTTCACTTTGGCTTGGTCGGCGTTACGTTGAGCCTCCCACGCGGCAACCTCTCCGACCAGCGTTGGCTTGTCCAGAATCCGTCTTCCCACGCACTGGCGGCCCAGTACGTTCAACTCAATCTCCACGATGTTCAGCCAGCTACCGAGTGCTACTCTCCCAACGCCCGGCGGCGGGTATCCAGAACCTCCTGCCACAGCGGCTCCGCCCGTTCATACTCTTTCTTGCTGTGGTAAACCTATGCCAGGGCGTTCATGGATAACAGGTTATAGACGTTCTCATCACCAAGAGTACGACGCCTCACCTCCAGCGCCTGTGTATGCATGGCTTCGGCTTGATCGTAACGACCTTGATCCTGATACAGGTTTGCCAGGTTGGTTAACCAGGTCAGCGTTTCCAGGTGCTCCTCGCTGTGGATCTCCCGGCGCAAATCCAGGGCTTCCCGATACAGTGGTTCCGCTTCGGCATGCCGGCCCTGGGCATGGTACAAGGCGGCCAGTTTGTTGATCGGGATTGCCGTTTCGACATGTCGATCGCCCAGCAGGGCGCGCTTGCCGCTGAGCGTCTGTAGAATCAGTCTCTCTGCCTCATCATACAGTCCCTGCCGTACGTAGACGACCGCCAATTCAGTCATCGTCATGAGCGTGTCCACGTGCTCCCCGCCCAGCTCATCTTGTTGGAGTTTCATGGCATCGGTCAGGTGGAGCGCAGCGGTTTCGTATTTGCGGAGATGGCGTAAGACGATCGTTCCGAGGACGGGAGCGGCCGAATCAGCATCACCGCTACGGTGGGCAGGTGCCCGGGCCGGGGAAGGGATACGGGTAACCGCGAAACGCATCGAGGATGCGGGTGACATCCGTCGTAATATTGACCTTCCCATCGGGAACATTCGGATCGACATCGCACCGCGCTTTGATCGGCGCACCTTGTGCGTTCTTGAACTTCTCCAAACACGCAGTGACATCAAGTGTCACATCGATGGTGCCGTTCGGCGCGGTCCAGTGCGTGCCGTCGTAAGTGTTGCAGATGTCGCCCCATGAACTCGTACTAACCAGCAATGGCACAGAGTAATTCAATTCATTCCCCGGATCCGCGGCACAGTCGATAGCCTCAACAGTGTAGGTGCCGCCAGGGACGATCTCGCAGTCGGTAACGTGCAGCGTACCCACCGAGCCAAAGTCGTAGCAGTATGGTTCCGACTGTAGGTTCGCCGACCACATCGTCAACACCGGCCCACCGACCCACGCCGGCCCGCAGTTCTCCGGATCGACTTCGGGCCCTTGCCCGGAGTTCTCGCACATCTCGAACGGCTCACCGACCCAGTACTGTGTACCTTCGTAGCTTGAGAACTCACTCGGCAGAGAAGCTAACGTCACCCGCAGGGCTGTCTCGCGCCCTGCGTTGGTCGGCGCGAACGACAGAAATCGGTTCTTGTCCGACGCAGGGACCGGCTCGGCCATCGGCGATGCGGCGCTGCGCAGCGTCGTGACCGCGTCCGGTTCAAGCGGTATCGGCTCGACGTTGCCGACATTGTCACTTGCCCGACTGTAGAAAGCGTACGTGTGTCCCAGTGTCCCCGTAAAGGTCGTCTCGGTTTCGGTGGTTCTCCCAAGGAATGGCACAAAAGGCCCATCATCAACGGCAATGTAGATCGCAAATAGGGCGAGGTCCGATCCTCCGGTGGGGTCCTCACCGCTCCAGCTCAACGGGATACCCTCACCGACTATCTCTGGTGGAAGCGGGTCCATGGAACTGGCCGGGATATCCGCGTCGATCGTGTTTACGGTCTCATTGGTCTCGATCGGGTCATTCCAGTCGAAGACAATGGACGCCCCGTTGGTGATCGTCGTACTGGTAGGTGCCTCTGGCCTTGGTTTGACTGTGAACGTCACGAAGCCCTCGCCTTCCGGCGGCGTGATGTTCGGTGGCAGGAAACCGACGTCTGGATCTGCAGGTATCTGGCCTGTAACCGGGTCGATGGCCGTGAGCGACCAATGTACCTCGCCTGTCATGATGTCGATTCCAGCCTCGACCTGCACAACGAGGCCGCTCGACGCAGTTAGATCAACCTCTGTCTGATATTGCGTCCGATCCGGCGGCACGACCACCAGCGTGTCCCCGAATCCAATAGCCCCAAGCCTCAAAGTCTCCCAGTCCAGATTCGCACTCAATTGATCCGTGACCGACACGATCACGGCCGGGATGGAGTCGACGCACGTTCCGTCAGGACAATCGTCATCATCAACACACTCTTCACCATCGTTCTCCCCACCCAGGCAGGATCTGGCGAGGTTCTCGAACCGGATCGTATACGGTAACGTGGCTGTAGCCGGAACCCAACCGTCCTCACCGTAACCGGTCGGACCGATTTTCTCGTTCGGGTCAACCGGTTGCCACGACCCAATAGGGGGATGGTGAGGTTCACCGGTCGACGTACTCACACATCCGGTCGTGGGATTACATCCGTTGCTCGTGCATGCATCGGCGTCACCGCAGTACTTAGACTGGCTCTGACAAGTACCATCGACACACTCGTTAATCGTGCATTCATTACCATCTTCACATTGCCAGTCTTCGCTGCACCCGCATCTCTCCTCCGACTCGATGCAGGTAGAGTTGGGAGGGCACGGGGGATGGCCGTCTCTGCATCCTGAGTCAGGATCACACGCTTCTTGCCCGTTACAGAACACTCCGTCATCACACTGGGTGTTGTCCGGAGTGTGAAGACAATCCTTCCAACATATCAAATCGTCACCGTCCTCTACACATACGTGTTCACAGGTATCGACAGTGCACGCGATTTCATCGTCACAATCAGAATTATCCTGACACTCTCCGCAGCAATCCGTAGGTATATTCCCTTGTATTTGATCCAGAGCGACGGTGCAGTCTGTCGTCCTGGTAACTGGACGATCCGGAGGACTCCACTTAGGGATTGCCACGCCGGGCGACCACACTCCGTCATGTACGGAGTAATAAAGAGTCAAATCATGTGGTGTGTTTTCCGTATCGCCGTCCGCGTCGGCGTCCCATACGACTACCGGGACCCCTTGCACAAACTGACACGATACAGTCCGGCACTCCGGAGCCATTGCAAGCTGCGTCGCGGTACTCCAAGCAGCACCATCCCACACCGCAGCGTAGATGCTAACCTCAGCATCTTCAGGCATAGGACTATCCGTGTGCATCCAAGCCGCCAGTATGCGACCAGCGTGGTCGGCAGCTAAAACACAGCTTTCATCGCTTCCCGGAATGGCTGCAAGAGGCATGGCTGGTGACCAATTTCCGTCTAGCCTCTGCGAGTACACCAAGTCGTTAGCGCCTGCGGCGTCGAGTATCTCCTCAACGCTATTCTGCAAAGAGAGACCATCTGCCGACGCGTGTGACCAGACAGCCATCGGTGTTCCTGACGAATCGACTACTACTTGTGGTCCATTATTAAAGTTGGCAGCGCTCGTGAGTTCGGTGGGAGCCGACCAGGTGTCCTCCACGTAGCTGCCAACAACGATGGCCTGACCGAGCATCGCATTGGGATCAGTTGTGTCCTTGGTCCAAATGGCAAGAATTTCACCGGCTGGAGTTGATGTTACGGATGGCACACCGTCGTTCCAGAGGTCACCGCTTACGTCCGAGATGACAGTGAGGCCGGGATAGGCAGATCCTGTTCCGGTCAGAGGGTCGATCGAGATGACGAGTTCAACAAACTCGTCTACACCGGCCCGGGAGTCGCCGTAGGAACGAATTACGAGGGCTCCAGGTTCCATGGAGGCTCGGAGGCGTTCCTCACAGTCCGAATGGCAATCAGGCGGCCAACACGCCCGGAAGTCGTACTTGAAGATCCAGACTTTCGCTGAGCCCTTAAACATAAAGCAGTAGAATCGCAAGAACCATCCGTCTTCGCTGTTCCAGCCACCAGATACTGTGAAATCACCTGCTGCCTGAACGTGAGCCACTGGATCCTTCGGATCGGTTCCGAACTTGATCTCTCCGTAAGGACCACCACCGCCGGTAAGATCGAATCCGCCAGAATTGGGCCAACGTGGGAATCCGGCCCCTTTGTAACCAATCTCACCGCTGAAGCCTCCGTGTACCTGCGCGCCCAGCACCGCATGGACGTATTTCCTGAGTCGACCCTTGATAGGTATCTGATACAACGGGATCTTACCTGTAAAACTAAATCCAGCGTTAAATAGACCTTTCTCGAATAGGTACCGGCATTCTCTCTTGTCCACCACCCATGACGCGTTGCCACCAGCGCTTCCTTCTACGCTGTAGTCGGGATCTGCCGGACTTTCCTTCGGTGGCCCAAGCTCAACGCTAAGTGATGCTCCCAGGTCGACGCCCAGTGTGCAACCCACCTCGCCGGACGCTGAGATGTTTAGCTCAAAACCAAACCAGCCTCCGATGACTGGGACCCCCTCAGGTATAAGAGTACCTTCTTTGATTGTAAACCCGCATTCAAACTGATCGTCACGCAATAACAGCTTTTGAGTAAGCTCCCGAGGATCCTGCTCCCATTCCCGCCACTTCAAGGGCATGATCGGATCGATTCGATAGTAAAGATCGGTGTCGTCTTCGATCGAGTAGTCTTTCTTAAGCCAGACGATTAATAGCTCATCCAGTTCGGTCATAAGCATCGCTGCACCATTGTCGCCATAGGTATCGCTGGTCACGACGTTGGGCTCGGTCCATATGAATGAGTCGGGCTCCACCAAGTCGGGTTTACCGACGGCGTACAGCAACTCCGACTCGTTGCCAAAGCCGTATTCCCACAGAATGGTTACGGCGTCACTTCCCTCAATGGCTGGCCCTGGCCCAACTCTCAGGCCCGTGGCATTGGAAACGCCGACCGGGCCCGTGACTGCCCAAGAAACGCCATCAAAGCGCGCATGCCAAACCTCGGCGCCACGGTTCCAGATCATTTGGACATTGCCGTGTCCGTCACTGGTGAGAGAGGGATACCGATCTGGTATGTCCGGCGGATCTGGCGGTACTGCGCTCTCAGGAAACGGAATCGCGGGCAGCACAAGAGAACGCGCGTCCTGATCAGTAGTCAATTCGACAAAAATCGGCGGATCAAAGTAGTATCCTTCGGCAAGAAGCTCGTATGTCCCAGCCGGGATTGTGTCCTGGAAGCCTCCCGCCAGATCGCTGACCATCGCGGAGATAACGTCGGCATTGCCATCACCATCTGCATCACTCCATGCCACGATTTCGACATCCCCGAGAGGCTGTTTAGTCTCGGCATGAACGAGGACACCCGAGATCCTGCACGGGTAATCATCCCACGCCAGCTCCAGTTCCTCGGCGAACAGCTCACTGAAGTTGTAGACCAACACGCCATCCGACCAGAACCGTGTCGCGATGCTACCCATCGCGTCCTCTAGGTCGCTCCAGGTATCCCCAACGTGGACCTTCAGGCGCTCCCAGACCATATCCCACAAGGCATCGCTCACGTCGGGCGGGCGGACCTCTGTCTCTGTAGCCTCCCAGTCAATGTGTGCGATGCCGGTAAGCCAGTGCAAACCGGGTTGCACACTCCCTGGGCCGACTCCTTGGACGTAGAGGGTGATGATACCGGCGGCGCCGGGTGGTAACGTTCCGGCCGGGCCGTTCGGATTGACACCCAGCATGCGAATCGGGGTCGTCTGGTATGGGCCGTCCGGATGAAACGCCACCTCCAGCGGAGGATCGCTCACGAGCTCAAGGAGCGGGGCCGTCATGTCGGCTGAGCCAACGTTGGCGTACTCCACCTGAACCACAAAACGGCACCACGAGCGCACAGAACCCGGTGCTACGATCCTGGCCCTGAGGTCCGGTCCTGTACCAGAAACCACCTCAAACGCATCCTCCAAGACCGTCTCGGTCTGATCCGGATTGACCGCTTTGATGTCATATAGCCCGGCCGCAACGGTCTCCGGGTCGAGATTGAACGTCGCAAAAGCCGTCCCGGCGTTCTGGCCTATGACTTTCTCTGGCACGATCTCGGACTCGTCCGGCGCAACGAGCGTGAACTGTGTGGTCGCCTGAATTTCAGACTCGAAGCACCCACCCTCGATCCGGAGCGTCACCTCGCCACTCCCGCTCGATGGCTCCACGCTGCTGATCTCAAAGGGCCGGACCTCCGCAAGAATGGTGTATGACTCAGGCGGGCTCAGAACGTCGACGGCGTATACAAGGATGTAGTATGTCCCCGCCTGTGTTTCAGGAACAAAGACTTCCGGATCCGCTACGAAACGCATTTCCTGGGAGAAATCGAATTCGCTTCGTGTGGGATGCTGGCCGAACCGGACGAACAACTCGGTGAGACCGGTTCCCGATGCAGTCACAAGCGACACGTGCAAGGTCTCACCCTCCGGCACGGTCACTCTGTAGTAAGTTGATTGAGTCGCGACGAATTCAGCATCGTAGCCTACATCCAGCGTCAACTCGATGCTGGCCGGATTCCAAACCGTCACGGCCCGCGACAAGGCCTCACCCATGTCCGGCGGCGGTGCCATCGGCTCGTTTACAACCGTCACAGCCCGCGAGAAGGCCTCGCCAACGTCTGGCGGTAACGCTATCGGCTCGTTTACAACCGTCACCGCCCGCGAGAAGGCCTCGCCCACATCTGGCGATTGGGCCACCGGTTGGTTTAGCACAGTGATGGAACGGGAAATGAACTCATCAAACGTCTGGGTGTCGCGACCAGTCAAATATGGCATGCGCTCGGCGCTGATCCTTAAGCTTATCGAGGACAGTCCCGCAACAGCAATCAGCGTAAACGCGAAGACGACACGACGCCTCTTTCTTATGGTCCACATTTGAGGGCTCCTTCTCTTTCGGTGCCACAGGACGCGCCTTACGGCGTCCAGTTCGCCCTCAACTGAACCTCGGAGTGCCCGACGGGAAACGTCACGCTAGCTTCAGCAGTCAGAATTCCGTCGGGGGGATCGCCATCGGTCAGCGCAGTGGATGTTACGCTGATGATGTCACTCCGCTCAGGTATGACACGAACCTCGACGGTTGTGCCCTCAGGTATGTTGGTCGCCTCTATGCTAATGGTCACGGGATCCCAACTGTCAATCGCGACGTCTGTGGTCCAAATGCCACCGTTGGGATCGGCTGGCGCGCTCACCGCCTCTATCTGAGTGATGCGCAACGCTGGAGGAAGATCTGGAAACACTGGGGCTGGAGTGCCCACGGTGAACGCAGGACTCCCAAGGTCTTCAAGCGTGTTCTCGAACGCCTCCACACGCATGCGCCCGTGCGCACCGTGGCCGCCCCGCCAATTCAGCGGCGGCGGGCCCGCGCCAATGCCATGTGTTGCCCTCAACTGTCCCTGCCCGGACACCCCGTTGGCGATCAATCGAATCGCTCC
This sequence comes from uncultured Phycisphaeraceae bacterium, assembly GCA_964548955.1. Lineage (GTDB taxonomy): Bacteria > Planctomycetota > Phycisphaerae > UBA1845 > UBA1845. The sequence goes on along the minus strand of CAZJTP010000018.1, from coordinate 2,944 downwards.
CCCACTCCCCCCGCCTCCACCGCCAGCCCCACCATCCCCCCCACACGCCGCAACCATCCCGTTTTCGGCAAGGGTGATGTCGCCACTGGCGGCGATCAGGATCGCACCGCCACCCGCACCGCCTTCACCCACATACCCGACGGACGCTCCTGAGCCACCTGAGCCACCGATGAATGGCAGAACGTACTCGCTACCATAAGCGGGCCCTCCCAGGCATGAGCCACAACTGAAAGGGCCACCCCCGTAGCTGGCGTACCCACCTCCGCATCCACATTCTGTGCCCCGCCCAGCTCCTCCAGGGCCGAAACCACCGGAACGCCGCGGTCCGACTGGATCGCTGCCGGCTTGCCCGCCCGCAAACCCACCGGGGCCAGGCTGCGCGAGAGTCAAAGGTCCACCTGGATCGGTCGACACACCGTCCTCGCCGTCGAGGTTTACCGTCCCGGAGACCGTGACATCGCCCGAGGCCAGCCAGATTACTGGTGCATGGCTGGGATGATTCCCGAACGTTATCGTCACCCCAGCCGGAATGTCGATCGTCGTGTACTTGAACACGACGTCCCACTGGTCGCGGTCATAGACGCCTTGGCCCGCAACAGGGCTGGGGCTGTCCCAATAGCATTGTTCATCGCCGCCCGCGCCGCACGTGTCCTTTGCCGCCAACGCGAGGTCAATCTCGACCTCGCACGGATCGCAGCCAACCGGACAACCATACGCCGCGATAAGCGCATCGCAGTCCAGCGCCCCATCCGAACCGTCCGATCCACTGTCAAACTGGGCCAGCGCAGTCGACGCGCTAAGCATCACGACTCCGAAAATCCAAAACAATCGTGCGATCATGTCCCAATCTCCTCTATAACAAGAAAAGAGCCTTGTTGACCCTCAGATTACGCGTACTCTTTTCAGATAATCCCACCTGCAACAAACACCTGGTTGCGATTCGAGCAACCGCGGCGCCCCTTATCCTCCGTACCTGCCTCAGCTCATCGCTTTGCATTGCTCGATGAGGCATCGGCACCGACAGGTAACATGCATCCGTTGGCCTCTTCCACCGCCCTGTGGGCTTCACACGCACGCCTTGCTTGACGAACATCACGAACACGGATCCGAACGGGATGTTAGATGTGTAGATCGTCGTAGTCTCAGCGCCGTGCTTTTCAGTATATGGGGTGCCTGTCGTCGTCAGCAGCGTACGTGCATACACGGATCGCGTGGGGACTACGCGAGGTGTCAGCATTCTGGCAGGAGCGAACGATCGTTTGTTGTCCGCGCCGGAAGTGATCGTGCTCCCAGAGCTGGGATGACGCCACGGCCGCATGTGCCTTGCAGCACGCACTTGCTCCCGCCTCCGCAACGCAGCATGGAACCGGATGACTGCCGGACAGTGTTCATGTGCCGATGTCCGCGCCCTGCCGCTCGCCGGTCCCGCCGGCGCTGCCGTGTACAAATGAAAAAGATAGCTGAAAGAAGCAACATATCGGACCCGTGTGCTTACTGTCAAGAATAAAGTACAGTTAATAAACAACCATGAAAATCAGCCCCGCCACAAATGCACTGAAACCGGACAGGAAGATAGCTCTGGTATGCCTCACCGGCCAGTGCGGCCGCGCCGACTTGCCGAGCGATCCCAAACGGGTCATATAGCAAATAAACGGCCGATAACTGTTGACGGCGCGGGCAGGATGCGTATAATGCATCTACCCTGTGGGATGTGCAGAATGGAGGGATTGAAGCAGCCCGTTCTCAGCTCCTGACGGGGCCGCATGACACTGAACTAAGCCAGCGCATTCGGTACGCGCAGTGGACCAGGCCGCTCAGCAACGGGGACGTTGCCGGACCGGCTGCGGCTGACCGGTTGCAGACCTTCGAGCAACCAGGAACACGGTGCCGGCAGCTTGACGCATTGCGACGTTTGATGAGGCGATCAGCACGAGGACAACAAGCGGCACGGGAATCAACAAGGCCAGCATCGTAACGCCGACAGAGTTCGTAAACGGTGGGGATACGATGGTCTTGCATCGCATCTCTATCGAGTTGGAGTTATTGGAGGAGGTTGGTCATGAGCAACGGAACGTCATTATCGCTGGAGGAGTTTGGAGCGGCTTTCAAGGGATTCCTCGAAAACATGGCCGCGCAGGCGCCGCCCGAGGAGGCCTACTTCCGGAAACGCCTGCAAGCACACTTCGACACAGACCTGGGTACGCTACCGATCGTTGAGGAGTCGTTTGAACTCTCCGACCACCCGAACCTCCAAAAGGCCCTTGACGGCTACCTTTCACAAGACGGGCGAAGCGCTGACGTACTTGGGATCATGGCCGAACGCTACTCAATGCCTTCGGGCCTGTCGAGCCTGGTGGCGCCCGTTCAAAGAGGACTTCACGGTGGATCAGCTCCTGCGCCGGGTCCTGTGCAATATACCAACATCCGGCTTGAGGGCGACAGAGTATTGGCATGTGTTCAGCTCGGTCTCTACCTGATTAACGATCACGGGGAGCCCCTGGCCGTGTTCATCGTCGGTGCTCGCGAGTACGGGCTCCACCGAAAGGTCGGCATAGAAGTAATGGGGCGATCGCGCGAGGTGGCCGAGGGCTTCCTGGCGGCGCTGCGCAGCTCGATGCGCGAGCACAGCGTTTATCGCGGACGGGTGCTGTCTCTGTCGTACGAGCGGTTTAGCGAAGGACTACACGTGGAGTTTTGCGAGCCGCCCGGCGTCGAGCGGGATCGGATCATCTTGCCGGACGGTCTGCTGGCGCGCGTCGAGCGCCAGACATTGCGTTTCACCCAACACAAAGCCGCCCTCCAGGCCGCCGGTCAGCACATCAAACGCGGCATCCTCCTCCACGGAAAGCCGGGCACGGGTAAGACCCTGACGGTCATGTATCTCATTGGCCAGATGCACCTTCTTGACATATGTCCCACCGCTCCGAGATCCTGTTTTCGCTTG
>CAZJTP010000017.1:0-36063 GCA_964548955.1 uncultured Phycisphaeraceae bacterium | reverse complement strand
CCACAGGTTTAATACCTGCGTGGATAATCCGGGCCGCACGCTTTAGCTTGTGCGGAGAACCGCACGGGTTGAAACCCGCGGCTCGGGGGATGGCAAAACCATGAGAACACCGTTTATTGCCGGCAATTGGAAGATGCACAAGACACTCGCTGAAGCACATGAGCTGGTGAAGGGAATCCGCGAGGGCATCGAAGGGATGGGTGGTGTCGAGGTTCTGATTTGCCCGCCGTTTCAGCATTTGTTTGCGATGGGCGAGATCGTCAAAGGCTCGCCCATAATGCTCGGTGCGCAAAACGCCCACTTTGAACCACAGGGAGCATATACCGGCGAGGTGTCGATTCCGATGCTGAAGGACGCCGGCTGCACGCACGTCATCCTCGGGCACAGCGAGCGCCGCCAGTACTTCGCGGAGGATGGACCGTTGCTGTCCAAAAAGGTCCGCGCCGCCATCGCGGGCAGTCTGACGGCTGTCTACTGCATCGGCGAGACCTTGGAGGAGCGTGAATCCGGGCGAACCGAAGCAGTGGTCGAGCGGCACATGAGTGAGGTGATCCAAGGGGATGTCCCTGCCGACCGGTTGATCATCGCCTATGAGCCGGTCTGGGCGATCGGAACCGGCAGGACGGCCACGCCTGACCAGGCCCAGGAGGTTCATGCGTTCATCCGAAAGATGCTGGCATCGACGTATGATCAGGCGATGGCTGATTCAATCCGTATTCTCTACGGCGGGAGCGTAAAACCGAGCAACGCCGAGGATCTGCTGTCTGAGCCGGACATAGACGGGGCGCTGGTGGGTGGTGCGTGTTTGGTGGCCGGTGACTTCGTGGCTATCATAAGGGCTGCTGTGGCCACGGCGGTGGCGTAGTCGATTCCGGACTGCTTGGGATGAACCCGGGTTCGATCCGCTGTTGAGTGACCCCTCTGCGTGCGGCGTGTGCACGATCGTGGGACGGACGATAGCGAAAGTAAGGGCTTATAGATGAACGTGCTTGCTCAGATGACCTGCGGCCAAGGCTGGATGGCGCTGCTTTTGATCCTAGTCTGCTGCTTCCTGATGATTGTCATTCTGCTGCAACGGGGTCGCGGCGGCGGGCTCGCGGGAGCATTCGGCGGTGCAGGCGGCGGCGGCGGCGCATTCGGCGCGAAGACCGGAGATGTCTTCACGTGGATAACGGTGGTGGTCGCCACGGTCTTTGTGGTGCTGGCGGTGGTTGGCGGCTTCGTCTTTGATCAGTCGTCCACGCCATCCGCAACGGCCGCGCCGGCAACAACCACACCGACTACGCCCCAGCCGCAGTCGAGCGGCGAATCACTGCCCATCAAGGTGACGCCCGTGCCGGTCGAAACGCCCGGCGCAGCCACCGAAGGTGCCGAGGTGCCGCCGGGCACGTCCGAAGCTGAGGCGGAAGGTGGTGAAGGTGGCGAAAAACAAGGCTCCGCACCCGCTCCCGACGCGACTACGACCGCTCCGACTGGGGATGTGCCGACCGATTCGGAGCCACCCACAGGTGAGGATGAGGGACCGCCCAACCGATGATCCAGTCGATGACGGGATATGGTGCGGCCCAGCACGTCGAAGACGGCGTGAGCTACGCACTGGAGATCCGCAGCCTCAACAACCGTTACCTCAAGCTGTCGATCAAGCTTCCCGAGCACTTGCAGTTTCTGGAAGGTGACGTTGACAAGCTGCTGCGAAGTCGCCTGGTGCGAGGCAGCATCAGTTATACGCTTCGGGTTCGCAGTGAGGGAGACGTGGGCCTGCGGTCGATCAACCCGGCAGCGGTGCAGAGGTATGTTGAGCAGTTGTCTGAGGTGCAAACGCCGCCTGGTACGGCCGCTACCGTCGACTTAGCTACGATTGCCATGCTCCCGGGAGTGTGTGACTCGCCCGAGTTGAATGAGGGGGCCCGACAGCATCAATGGGACGTCGTCGCGGATTTGACGAATCGGGCGATCGACGTGCTTATTGCGATGCGGCGGGAGGAGGGGCAGGCGCTTCGTACGGATCTGCTGCGGTGCTGTGAGGCGATCCGTGTGCGGCTGAGCGAATGCAAGGCCCGCGCTCCGAGCGTGATCGAGGAGTATCATGAACGGTTGAAATCGCGCGTGGCGATACTGATGCAGTCCGGCGGGTTCGAGCTTGAGGCTGAGGGGCTGATGCGCGAGGTGGCTGTCTACGCCGAACGGTGCGACATCAGCGAGGAGATCGCACGGCTTGGGTCGCATTTGGATCAGTTCGGCGGGCTTTGTGACCGCGAGGATCAGGTCGGTCGAACCTTGGACTTCCTGACCCAGGAAATGCTCCGCGAGGCGAATACGATCGCGTCGAAAAGCAACGACGCCGCAATCGCCCGCAGCGTGGTGGAGATCAAGGGGCTGATCGACCGTCTGAAGGAACAGGTTCAGAATGTCGAGTAGAGAACCCGGTGCCGGCGGTCCTTCCGCGACACGGCGGGGCAAGTTGATCGTGATCAGCGGCCCGTCGGGTGCGGGGAAAACGTCGATCTGCAACGCGCTTTTGGAGCAACTACTCGATGCGGTTTGGAGCGTGTCGGAGACGACGCGGAGGGAGAGGCCCGGTGAGGATAGCGGCCACTGCTATGAGTTTGTCACCCGCGAGGAGTTCGAGGCGCGTGAGGCGGCCGGGGCGTTTCTGGAAAGCGCCGAATACATTGGTGAGCGATATGGTACGCCGCGACGCCCGGTGGAGGAGGCGCTGGCTCGTGGGCAGAACGTCGTGATGGAGATCGATGTTCAAGGCGGGATGCAGGTAGCGGAGAAAGTCCCGGATTCGGTGCGGATTTTTGTGCTGCCTCCCGACAATGATTCGCTTCGGTCGCGTCTTGAAGGGCGAAGGACCGAGGCCACCGAGCAGCTCGCAAGGCGGCTGGCGAAAGCCGACGGCGAAATCGCCACCGCACGGGACAGCGGTTGCTATCAGCACTTTGTCGTCAACGATTGTTTGGAAACCACGATTGCCGAGGTCAAGGCGATCATCCAGAAGGAGAGCGGGACGGCATGATTGACGCATTCCGGCATGACGACCTCATCAACAAGTACGGCGGGCGTTTCAAACTGTGCATGCTGATCCAGCGGCGATGGCTTCAGTTGCTCCAGGGCGCCAGGCCGATGGTCCAGACCAAGGGGCTCACGGATTTGGAGATCGTGGTTAAGGAGCTCGTCGAAGGCAAGATCGACGTGGAATTCGTCGAGGACGCGCCTGAGGATGAAGAACAGGCCTGACAAACCGGACCCGCCCGATCTGACCGGGTACGAGGTCCTAGTCGCCGTGTGCGGCGGGATCGCCGCGTACAAAGTTTGCGAGGTCGTGTCCGGGCTCGTGCAGCGCGGGGCCGGCGTCACCGTAACCATGACGAAGGCGGCCGCCAAGTTCGTCGGTCCGGTCACGTTCCAGGCGCTGACGGGACGCCGCGTGCTGACAAGAATGTGGCACGATCGTGATGGGGCCGGCGTACCGCACATTATGCTTACGGATGCGGCTGATCTGGTGCTGATCGCGCCGGCGACCGCGAACATCATCGGAAAGATCGCCTCGGGCATCGCCGACGATCTTGTGAGTACGTTGGTGGTCAGTGCGGCTTCGCCCGTCATGCTCGCGCCGGCCATGAACGAGCGCATGTGGGGCAACCCTATCGTCCAGCGGAATGTCACGACGCTGACCGAGTTGGGGTACACTTTCATCGGGCCTCGTGAAGGATGGCTGGCGTGTCGTGGGGTCGGTCCGGGTCGTATGGCGGAAGCGAGCAAGATCCTAGAAGCGATCATCCATTCACTCGTGGCAAAACCAGTGAAGAGAATGACGAAGGAAGAATAGCGAATGGCGAATGCCTGCTCTTTTTCTCTATTCGCCATTCGACATTTTTAATTCATCGCAACTATGCGTATTCTTGTTACTGCGGGTCCAACGCGAGAGCACTTCGACACGGTCCGCTTCATCTCCAATCCCTCCAGCGGCAAGATGGGCTATGCGATCGCCGCAGAGGCGTTCCGGCGCGGGCATGACACGGTGCTGGTGTCCGGTCCTGTGGAGCTGCCTCATACCGAGGGAGTTGAAGTGATCCGCGTGGTCAGCTCGCAGGATATGTTCGAGGCTTGCGTTTCCGCCTTTGATGACTGTCATGCCGCTGTCATGACGGCGGCTGTCTGCGACTACCGTCCTGCAACGCGCTTGGACCACAAGCTAAAGAAGGAAGCCCGGCCTCTGTCGCTTTCGCTGGAACCGACCAAGGACATCCTTGCCCATCTTGGTACGATCAAGGGCGACCGCGTGCTGATCGGCTTCGCGATGGAGGATTACGACCACCACGCAAACGCCGAGGCAAAGCTGCGGCGCAAGTGTTGCGACGCCGTCGTGCTAAACGGACTCGGCAACGTCGGGAGCGATTGGGCCGAGGTCGAGATCCTGCGGGCGGATACGGATTGGTCGCCGCCCGTGTCGGGCTCGAAAACGCAAATCGCAGACGTTGTGGTTAACCTGGTCGAAGCCCTTGCCGGTCGAAAAGGTTAGATCGTGGTAACCGAATAAACCGAACTCCGACGCTGCGGTCGTGCGGCTAACCTAAACTCCGAAGTTTCCCCACCGCTTGTCAGGAATCTTGGAGTTTGTAATAATAGATCATACTGGGGAGCTGGGTAAGGCGCGCCGGTGGACCCATTGGGTATACGGGTTGATTCGCTAAAAAAATTGGGCCTTGGGCGGGCGATTGGAAAAGGCGAGAGGCGTTTTTGATAGTGTTAGACACGATTGCCCGGCGGTTCGACCGCAATTCTCCCTGAGAGCGAAGATGATGTTATCACCGGGGACGTTCCGGGCGGGTAGGGAACGGGCAAGTTCCAGCGGGTAGAGGAGTTGCGTCTTGTGGAGTCGTGTTCGTTTTTGCTCATGTTTGTTCAAGCTTCGACGCGGGGCGGACCGATGAGCAGTCAACGTACCTGTAGTGCTCGCTGCGCGAGTACTGTTTAGGGGCGCGCAGTGTAAATCCGGTGGGCGAAATCTTTTGGAATTGGTGGTTGACTTGCTCGGACCGATTCCTACAATTCGCCCGCAGTATTCAACGGAGTTCGTGCCTTTGTCCGTAGGGGGAGGAGCGCGGATTCAACAGCGCTGACGGAGGCGGTCGTTTCGAGACTGGCGCGTGGATCGGAACGGCGGAAGCCCCCAATTCAGAAGGTGCTGAGGGACTTGTAGCTGTCACGAGTGCAAGGAGGAAGTCGCTGGTAGGCGGCGCTGCGGCAACAGCCGGTTTGTCACTGAAGGAATAGGTGGTATTTGTCCTGCGCCTCGTGCGTTGCGAGGTGAGGGACAAAGACTACGCTTTGGGTGTTTTTGTATAGCGTTAGTGTTGAAGACGATCAGCGTGTGAGACGGAACACGCCACAACCTTTTTGCTGGAGGTCATCGAGAATGCTAAGTTCGAAATTTGCAAAGCTTTGGGTGTCTCGCTGGGGCACGCTTTGTGGCGTGTTCGCAATGCTTGTATTTGTGACGGGTTGTCCGCTCGTACCGCCAACCCCGCCGTGCGAAACGGACGCCGACTGCGACGACGGGCTGTTCTGCAGCGGAGTGGGAACCTGCGACGTCGAAACCGGCGATTGCATCGCCGGTGAAGCCCCGTGCGAGGCGGATTACTGCGACGAGGAGAACGACGTATGCCTCGAGTGCATTACGGGTGCTGACTGCGACGACGGGCTGTTTTGCACCGGTACCGAGACCTGCGTAGACGGCGAGTGCGTCGAGGGCACGTCACCGTGTGCGGCTGACGAGGTCTGCGACGAGGACAACGACGTGTGTGTCGAGTGCCTGACGGGCGCTGATTGCGACGACGGCCTCTTCTGCACAGGCGTAGAGACCTGCGTCGATTACGTGTGTGTAGCGGGTACCGATCCGTGCGATCCGGACACCGAGGTGTGCAACGAGGATACCGCCGCGTGCGATACGGTTTGCATCGATGACGCCGACTGCGATGACGGGGTGTTCTGCAACGGTGCCGAGACGTGCGGTGAGGATGGTGTTTGCGTACCCGGTGAGGATCCGTGCCCGGACGACGAGGTGTACTGCAACGGGACGGAGAGCTGCGATGAGGATGCTGACGCATGCGTCTCATCTGGAGATCCGTGTGCTGAAGGCCAAACCTGCGACGAGGAAAACGATGAGTGCATCGCGTGTGTCACGTGCACGACGGACGCGGATTGCCCGGACGACGGCCTGTACTGCACCGGGACCGAGAGCTGTGTCGACGGCTGCTGCGCTTCAAGCGGCGATCCTTGTGCTGAGGGTGAGACTTGCAACGAGGACACCAATAGTTGTGACGCACCTGTAGGCCCGACCGTCGCGTTTACACTTGGGCAAGACGATCTGGTCGGCACCGGCGGCGACGACACCTTTCAGGCGCCCCTGGAGTTCAACGCGGGCACTGGTACGCAGATCGCGACGCTGCAAAACGGTGATTCCGCCAACGGTGGCGACGGTACCGACACGCTAAACGCGACGTGGGCTGAGCCCGCCGCAAACCTCACGTTGGCTCCGACGTTGGAAAGCATTGAGGTCTGGAACCTGACCGACTTTGGTGCCACTGGGGGTACCGCCACGACCGTGTCGGCTGTTAACGCGACCGGAGTGACGACGATCAACAGCGTCAACAGCATCGATGACGCAGTAACCATCAACAATCTGAATACCCTTGTTGGTTTGGGGATCACCAACTCCACGAGTGACCTTCTGGTCACATGGATAGCTCCGGCAACTAATGGCAACAGCGACTCGACGACGTTGACGCTGTCGGGAGCGAAGGCGGGTTGCACCGTCACACTTACGACGCCGGTGAACGGTTTTGAGACCCTTAATGTTGCTTCCCAGGGCTCGGCCAACACGCTTGACGCTCTGACCCAGGCGACCGGTACGACGCTTACGACCTTGAACGTATCCGGTGATCAGAACCTGACGGTGACCGCGGCACTCAACACGCAGCTCACAACGGTGGATGCCAACGCCGCGACGGGCAATACCAATCTGCTGCTCCAAGGAGCGCAGAACGTTACATACACCGGCGGCTCGGGCGATGACACGATCAACTTCGCCGGAACGTACACGGCGAACGACACGATCGACGGCGGCGGCGGTACCAACATGCTGGGGCTTGAAAGTGCCCAAGCCGTGGCGGCGACGACTGCCCAGACCAATGTCTCCAACATACACTCCATCAAGATTGTGAACGCGTTGAACGGTAACGTCGACGTCACCAAGTTCGGCGCCGCGGCCGCAACGGCGGCAGGAGATGTCATCCTCGACACGACTGCGGCCGCCACCGACCTGACGGGCGGCGCCTCGGTAGTGACGCTTAACGCCACCACCACGGCCGCGACCGCATCGCTCAATAACGATGACACCGCTCACACATTGGGCCTCACCAGCGGTACCGGAACCGGTGATACGCTCACTGTCAATCTGCAAAACTCCGACCTAGGCAACACCCTAACGTGCACGGGTGCGGAGACAGTCGGGATCGTCTCGGGCAACGGAGCTGACGGTACTGCGGCTGACGGAAATGCGAACACGGCAACCGCCATCACGCTAGCTCCAACATTCGGCGTCGGGGCCGTGAACGTATCGGGTGATGTCGCGCTGACTCTGACGGGCGCTATCACGGCAGGGACAATCAACGCATCGGCGTTGAACGCAGCCTTCACCATGGGGGCAACCACCGTCTCTAGCGGTACTGCTACGATCACCGGTTCTGCCTCCGCGGACACGCTGTACGGCTCGACCAGTGGCGACAGCATCTCCGGCGGGGATGGCAATGACAAGCTTTATGGTGGGACGGCCGGCGACAGCTTGATCGGTGGCAACGGTGTAGATACTTTCCAGTACACCGCGACCACCGACGGTGGCGCGGCCGACGCCAACAACGTCGGGATGGACCTGATCAACCTCTTCACGATTGGCACAGGCGGTGATGTTCTGGGCTTCCAGGATGACGTGTTCTTCACCAACGCTCACACTCTGGATCTTGACATCATTTCGGGTGCTGCGGCCGGTAATGTCGTGACCGGACTCACGGACGGCGGCGCCGCTTCCGCCCAAGTTGTTGTCCAGACGACGCCGCTTACAAACTTCGCCGCAGTGGCCACGTTGTTCACGACGATCGACGGGGCGATTACCACGGCAGATGCGATCGTTATTGCCGAGGTAACTAATGTCGGCACGTTCGTGTTCTGGGATGGTGCTACCGGGGTGGCAAATGGCGAGCAGGTTCTGGGCCAGTTGACCGGTATTACCGGTGCGAACCTTGCAAGCATGTTGGCCGCGAACATCGCCATCAACGACGGCTAATGTCCGAGTAGTGTAGGGTCCGAAGCTGCGGACCACGCATAGGACAACTTAGGTTCTCGTTACGGAGCCCGGTGGGCGATGCTTGCCGGGCTCCTTTTCTGCGCGCGGGACAGGTTCGGGCTCCTAGTTGACGTACGGGCGATGAAGTGCGATAATCATAAGGAGGAGTATTTGACAGTGGCCAGGACCTACACCGTGAGCGATGGGAAGCTCGTGTTGGTGCTCACTGAAGCCGACGAGGGGGGCTACGTCGTCACGTCGCCGTTGGATCCGGAATTGGTGACCGAAGGGGAGACGATTTCCGAGGCGTTCGAGAACGCTCGTGACGCCTTCAAATGTCTACGTCGGTCGCGTACGAAGCTGTGGAAGCAGCTTCCCCGTTCGACCGGCTAATGGACACGTCGCGTGAATCGGCGCGATCTTGAAAAACATCTTCAAGGGTATGGGTGTCTCCTTCACTACCATGGTGGAAAGCACGACATCTGGATCAACCCGCGGACACTGACGCGCACATCCGTTCCGAGTCATCGGCGTCTCAAGAGCGGCACGTGCCGAGCGATCTGCCGCATCCTCGGCATCCCGATACCAACAAACCTGTAGCGACGTAGGGTCCGCTATTGCGGACTACAGGTAGGAAAACCTAGCTTCTCATGCGGAGCCCGGCGGGTAACACTCGCCGGTCTTCTTTATCGCGCGGAGACTGGACCTTCGCGGCTGGGGAGCGTCCGGTCGGCGTTTACGACACGACGTGCTATAATTGACTGAAGAAGCTCCCAAACGGCGATCACACTTTGGTTGTGTTATAGGTCCTTCAAGCATATCGCGCTACGAAAAAGTCACTTTTCATCGCGCACGGTGTCGATCTGAATCGCATCTTATGATGGGGAGCGCTCGGTGTACGGCTGCTGGTCGGCCGATAAACCGGGTCTGACAACGGGACTGCATTCGGGTAAACACGATGACCAAACTGCTGCGATGGGGAACTGTATGTCTTGCGTGTCTGACAGCCGGATGCGGGAGCACCTCGGGCACCACTGCTACAGGTAACGAGGATGTCCTTTTCTCAGAAGATGCCGATCCGGCGATAGCTGCGTTGCCATTTGTCGAGGATGAGCTGCTCATCCAGCCTTATCCCGGCGCTGATGGCCTGGCGCTGGCGGCCCTGTACTCCGACGCCGGAGCCGCGGTTGTCGAAGAACTCCCTGACATCGACATGACCGTTCTGGAGGTTTCCCCTGACGAGTTTTATGCTGTTGCTGAGTGTCTGGCTGACAGCGGTCTGATCGAGACCGTCCAGAAAAACTACCTCTACGAGCCCGGCGAGATCCCGAATGACCCGATGTTCGATCGGCAGACGCATCTGGCACAGATCCGCGCCGAAGATGCGTGGGAGATGACGGTGGGGACCGAGGGAGTCATCATCGCAATCGTCGACACGGGTGTTGATCGGGACCATCCCGATCTTGCGGATAAGATCATCGACGGTTGGAACGTGTATGACGGCAACTCCGACTATGGCGATGTTCAGGGGCACGGGACGTTGGTGGCTGGAGTCGCCGCTGCCCTTTCGGACAACGGGAGCGGCGTCGTCGGTGTTACCTGGGATTGTCCGTTGCTGGTGATCCGGGCGACTAACGAGCATGGCCGATCCTCCGCACGGCATATCGCCGCCGGCATTCTCTGGGCCCTCGCACACGACGCCAGCGTCATCAATGTCAGCTTCGCACCGCTGTGGTCGAACCGTGTTGTGCGTGCCGCTGCCCAGGAAGCGTTTAACCGCGGCTCCCTCGTGGTGATCAGTGCGGGCAATTCAGGCGGGACAACAACGGCCCGTGGGTACGGCGAGGCGTTGTTTGTCGGGGCGATTACCCCTTCCGACCGGATCGCATCGTTTTCGGATCGAGGACCGTTCGTTGATCTGGTGGCACCGGGCACCGGGATCCGATCCACCGAGATCGACGGGGACTACGGGATGGCTAACGGCACATCGTTCGCGGCTCCGATCGTTACCGGCGTGGCGGCGTTGGCCTGGTCGGTCAACCCGGACCTTCGGCCGGTGTCGATCGAGTCCGCCATTTTGACCACAACGGTCGATCTCGGAGCGAGGGGCAAGGATAGCCTCTATGGTCAAGGAGCGATCGATGCGGCTGCGTCGGTCGAGGAAGCGGCCCAGACTGTATTTGAAGCGGACACGATGTCGCCGAATGTTCAGGTGACTCGTCCGAGAGACGGGTTGAACATCTCCGGTCGGTACACGGCATCGGTGACCGCGAGCGATCGGTGGGGCGTGGCCGACGTCGTGCTTTTGATCGACGGCGTTCCTTATGCAACAGACACCAGGTCCCCATACCGGATTGTCATCGACACTGGTGGTTTTCCGACCGGCTCACACGAGCTTTCCTTCTTGGCGACCGACCTTGCGGGGAATGTTTCACAGCCAAAGACCGTAACGGTAACGTTCCGGACATCATCCCGCAGCACCAGCGGATTACCCGCCACGATCACGTTCAGCTCGCCGTCCGACGGGGCCAGTGTTTCCGGCGACGTGACCATCCGGGCCACCGTAAGCGACACCGACGGGCTTGCCACCGTGGAGTGGTTGATCAACGGCACGTCGGTTCTCGTCGGCACAGTCTCCGGCAAATCCTCCGGGGTGAGCTATGTCTGGCGAACGGCGGGCGAGGAATCGGGGCGACACACTGTCACCCTCATCGTCACCGACACCAGAGGCAACCGGACCACCGGCCAGCTCGATTTACTCATACGCTGATGGGTCAAGACGGCCTGATATGACAGCGTTAAACGGAATCAATACTTCCGTTTCATCCTTCAGATACGCCACCTTGTCCACTGGGGGACTTTCGAGTGTCGCAAAAACTTGAGTTGTACGAGGCGTTTGTGAGCCCACTCACCCACACCACGCTGCAGGTTCGATCGAGCAAAATCCTGCACGTTGCCGGTGAATCTACTCCGCCTCGGTTTGGGTCGCGGACGCTCCCACCGCGGGGCTCGAGGCGGTCTCGAAGCGGCGCAGGCATTCGGGTTTGAAGCGTTGCCGCTCGAAACCCAGCTTGTCGTAGGGTACGCCCTGTGCGAAGGCCAGGAGCTGAAAGTAGTAGATCGGCGGCGTGTGGAAATCCTCATTGAACTGCCTCGCGACTTTCATCTGACCGTAATCGAACTGGCCGAAACACGTGGGACAGATCAGACAGAGAATGTCCGCCTGCTTGTCGCGGATCGTGCTCAGCAAGTCCCGCATCATGTTGGCCGGCACGTCCTCCACTTGGCACGCTTTCCCACAGCAAAGGTACCAGTTGCGATGACGCACCGGTGTCGCTCCGAGTGCCTCGACGAAGTTCTCCAACACGGTCGGATTGTTTGGATCGTCCACCTGCATGATACGGCTGGGTTTGAGCAGATGACATCCATAGTGAATCGCCACCTTCAGGCCTTCCAGTGGGCGCACGACGGAGTCACGGACGGCGTCGTACCCGGCCTCATCCCGCACCACGGTCGCGATGTGTCTTACGCGGCTGGTCCCGCGGTACTCTCGTCCGATCCGCTTGAGGCGCTCGTTCACTTTAGCTTTAAGCTCCTCATCTTTGAGCAGATGGTATGTTTCAGATAGAGTGGCTGTGCATCCGGAGCAATTCGTGAAGACGTCCAACCCGAGATCCTCAGCCAGGCTCAGGTTGCGGGCGGCCACCGCGAGCCACGACATCTTGTCCTTCGATTTAAAGTAGATCGGGTCGGGACAGCACGAAGCCCCCTCAAGGTCAACAAGCTCGATACCCAGCTTGGGCAAGGTGTACCGGATGGCGAACTCCATCGCGGGATGCCGCGCCGGGATCAAGCAACCGGGAAAGAACGCGAAGCGTTTCAATCCGTTCCTCCTTTATCCGAGGCCGGTTCGATGAGCTGTTGGATTTCGTCCATCGGAACCGGAGGCAGCGGCGGCAGGCCGAAACGTTCACGTTGTCTATGAACGGCTGCGTTTATCGGCGTCGTGCGTCCGGTCTCCTCGAACGTATTGATGATCTTCTTCACCGGGTCCGGATAGATTCCCATATCCGCAAGCATGTTCTTCAGTGAGATGATCACCTCGACCGGCTTGACCTCCTGGGGGCAGCGCTCGTGGCAGTTGTAACAGTTGGTGCACTCCCAGACGATGGAATCCTCGTGGAGCAATTCCTCGCCTAACCCATACAGAACCTTCAGCATGATCTCCCGGGGGTTGAACTTGCCATCGCTGTAGGTTGTCGCCGGGCAATCACCCACACAAGCGCCACACTGGTAGCAGAAGCTCGCCAGGTTCCCCTCGAGTTTCTCGGCCAACTCCCGCCGGAAGCGGAAATCGACGCGCACGACATCGTCTTTATCAGCCGACGCCTTGGCCATTTAGATCACTCCTTGGTCGCCGCCTTCTTTTTCATATGACGTATGCTGTTCGAGCGGCACTTGGGACAGGATCGTTCCTTGTCCTCGCCCTTCTCCACCGTCTCGGTATACTCATGCCCGCACAACATGCATCGGAAGGTTTCTTTCGCTGCCATCATCGTGTCTCTGAAAGCTTGCTCACCTAGCTTGCTACCGCGGCGGCTTCTTCTTTCTTCTTTGCAGCCTTTTTTGGTTTCGGCTTCAGCGCCTCGCGCCCGTGCTCGATCTCTTCCATCGTGACGGTTTTGCGCAGCTCCTCCATCTGGTGCATCACCTTGGCGAACTTCTGCCCCTCGGCTGCGCTGACCCATTCCAACTGGAGCCGCTCTGGTCTGACGCCCGCCTTCTCCAATTTGTTCCAGAGGTTCTGCACGCGCTTGACTGTCTGCCGGTTGGCGCTGATGTAGTGGCAGTCGGCGTAGTGACACCCCGAGACCAGGACAACCGGCGCGCCGCAGCGGAAGGCCTCCAGCACCATGTCCTCCGAAACACGCGCCGAGCACATCGTGCGGACCACACGATTTGTCGACGGATACTGGATGCGCGAGATCCCGGCCATGTCAGCGCCGGAGTATGAGCACCAGTTGCAGGCAAAGACGAAAACCTTGTCCTGCGGATTCTCCGCCAACGTTGCCCGCACCTGCGCGATATACTGGTCGTCGGTGAAGTGCCGCATGGTGATCGCGCCGAACTGGCACGTGGCTCCGCAAGCCCCGCAGCCTGCACAGGCCGCCTCGATCACCACCGCCACCTCGCCCTTCTTCCACATGATCGCCCCGTACGGGCAAACGGCCGCACACTGGCCGCACTTCTTGCAGGCGTCCGCATCGATGCGGCTGGTGATCGCCTCGATTTGAATCTCACCTGCATTAAGCAACGCACCAACCCGAGAGGCGGCCGCACCAGCCTGGCAAACCGAGTCCTTGATGTCCTTTGGGCTCTCACAGAAGCCGGCGAAGTAGACGCCGCGGGTCGGCGCGTCGATCGGCTTTAGTTTCGGGTGCGACTCCATGAAGAAGCCGTCGGAGGTCTTTGACAGCGTCAACAACCCGGATATCTTGGCGATATCCTTCGGCGGCACGACGCCCACCGACAGCACAATCATGTCAAGCTCGTGTCGTTCCAACTGACCGCTCGTCGTGTTCTCGACCGTAACGGTGAGGTTGCCCGTCTCGGGATCTTCATCGACATCCCCCGGCAGACCCCGGATATAGCGCGTCCCCGCCTTCTTGGATCGCTGGAACATGTCCTCGAACGATTTCCCGAATGCCCGGATGTCCTGGTAGAAAACGACGTTCTCCACGTCGGGATAGTGGTCGGCCAGAAGCAGCGTGTCCTTGATCGTGTTCATGCAGCAGATGTTCGAGCAGTAGGGTCGCCCGATCTTCGGATTACGAGAGCCGACGCACTGAATAAATCCGATCCGTTTGGGGCGCTGGTGATCGGAAGGGCGCACGAAGTGCCCGGCCGTAGGACCGCCGGCACAGATCAATCGCTCGAACTCCATCGACGTAATGATGTTGTCAAAACGGGTGTAGCCGTACTCGTCCATCTCTGTCGGGTCGTACACGTCCAGACCGATCGCGACGATCACCGCCCCGACATCACGGGTTATGATCTCATCCCGGTCGTCATAGTTGATCGCCTGTTGCTCGCAGACTTCCAGACACTTCCCACATGCGATGGGGTTGTTCCCGAGGCAGTCGTCCATGTTGAGGACATAGGAGCAGGGGACGGCCTGCGGGAAGGGGATGTAGATGGCCTTGCGGGAGGAGAAACCCATCTGGTATTCATCCGGCTTGGAGACCGGACACACCTTGACGCACTCCGCGCACGCGTTGCACACCGAAGGATCGACGTACCGGGCCTTCTTCCGGATTTTCACGGTGAAGTTACCGATGTAGCCCGAGACTTCCTCGACTTCGGAGTAGGTTAGCAGTTCGATTTTCGGATGCCGACCGACATCAATGGCCTTTGGCCCGAGGATTCATATCGAACAGTCCATGGTGGGATACGTCTTGTCCAACTGGGCCATGATCCCACCGATGGTCGGCTCCTTCTCCACGAGGACCACCGGGTGTCCCGCGTCGCCGAGCTCGATCGCCGCCTCCATGCCGGCGATGCCGCCGCCGATCACCAATGCCCGCTTGGTCACCGGGACGGTTAGCTCCTCCTGCGGTTGCAGGAAGCGTGCACGTGCCACGGCGCTTGCGACCAGGTCCTTCGCCTTTGCCGTCGCCCCGTCCCAGTCCCTAGGATGGACCCAGGAGCAGTGCTCCCGCAGGTTGGCCATCTCCATCAGGTAGGGATTCAAGCCCGCTTCGCGCACGCATTGCCGGAAGGTCGGCTCATGTTGCAGCGGGGTGCAGGAAGCGATGACGACCCGGTTGAGGTGATGCTTGTGGATCGCCTTTTTGATTTCGTTCTGACCAGGATCGGCGCAGGTGTACTTGTTCCGAACGGCGCTCACCACGTCAGGCAGCGTCTCGGCGTATTCCGTCACGGCCGCGCAGTCAACGGCCCCGGCGATGTTCAGCCCGCAATCGCAGATGAACACACCCACGCGGATGTCTTCGGTCGTGGGTTTCGATTCAACCATCAAATACCCTTCCTCTTTCAGAGATTCTCCTCAAGAACCAGTGACGCCTTTTAAGTACAGTTCACTACTCGAGCGCGTCGGCCACAAGCTCGGCTACGTCGCGCATCTCAATCTCGATTTCTGCTCCCAGATTCGGATCCTTCATCGCACAGCGGAAGTGAATCTGGCACTTCGGACAGGCTGTCGCTAGAACGTCCGCACCGGTCGCCCGGGCTTCACGCAGACGCTTGACCTGAATCTGCTTTGCAAATCGATCACAGTTCGACCAGGTGCCTCCCGCGCAGCACATCGCTCTGGAGCCCGAGTGTTTCATCTCGACGACCTCGACACCGGGCAGGGTCTTGAGCACCTGCCTGGGAGGATCGTAGATGCCCAGGTGGCGGCCAAGACGGCATGGATCTTGGAACGTGACCTTGCGATGGTCGCCGGCCTTGAACTTCAGATCCCGCCCGCCGTAAGCGGGGTCAGCCAGAAACTCGGTAATGTGCATGATCCGGGGCATCTTGCCTTCAAAGAAAGGCTCATAATCAACATTCCACGTCCGCAGACACTCGGCGCAGGATGTGACCAGCACCTCCGCCCCGCTGTCGGTCACCAGTTTGACGTTGTGCTTCGCCAACAGTTCAAAGTTCTTCCGGTCACCGTTCCACAACAGGTCGTGTCCACAGCAGCGTTCTTCCGGCGACACCACCGGCGTCACACCCAGTGTATTCATTAGGCGCACCGCAGCCCGCGTCCCATTCAGCGAGGTGAGCTGAAAGTCCGGGAAGAAGGCATCATAGTACATCGTGCATCCGGTCCAGTAGAAAACCTCGCCCTTTTCGGATTCCGTTTTCAGGTCCTTGCTTAGCCAACCCATGCGATCCTGCTGTGTCCCACCCTGGGCCATCATGCGCATCAAGGACTGCAACGCGCCACCGTGTGGACATTCCGGCTCGACGCCCTCGCGGTGGGAAAGCTCCCTGAGCCTCTGCACCAACCGGGTGTAACTCACCTCAGCCGGGCATCGCAGGTCACACAGACCGCACGTCAGGCAACTGGCCAGCGTCCCATTCTCAATAATGCCTTGCCGGTCTCCAAGGTTGGTCGCCAACACGTGCCGCCGTGGGCTGTAGTTACCGCCGATCCGCGAGATCGGGCACGTAGCCGTACATTTCCCACAGTCATAGCAGGCCCACGCGTTGGTTTCTTTCGCTGCTTTCGCAAGTTCCGGCATCGGCGCGTACTCCGTATCTTCTCAAACGGCCTGGCGTTTTGCGTTCAGTGGACTGGGGCCGAGCTTGCGAACCTGGTCGGTAAACTCATTGATCACTTCCGCAAAACGGGCGCCCTCGGCTGCGCTGATCCATTCGAGGCGTAAACGCCCCTCCTCCATACCCAAGAGTTTGACCACGTTCATCGTTTTCTCGAACTGCTCGACCGCGCGTTCGTTACCGTTGACGTAGTGGCAGTCGCCGAAGTGGCATCCCGACACGAGTACACCGTCGGCCCCGCGCTCAAACGCTCGCAATACAAATCCCGGTTGAATGCGCCCGGAGCACATGACGCGGATCATCCGAAAGTGCGGCTGGTGTTTGATGCGGGAGACGCCCGCAGTGTCGGCTCCGGCATACGAGCACCAATTGCAGGCGAACACCACTATGCTCGGGTCCCACGTGCGTGCCGCGTTGGGCGGCTTTCGTTTCACTTCCGGTCTGTTTCGTGTGGTCATCATGGCGCGACCTGCTTTTGGAGGTCCGCGCGGGCGTTAAGCCGCGGCTCGTCGCCGAAAAACGCATCGATCATCGCATGCACCTGGCAGTCGGTGAAGTGCTCACAGACAATCGCGCCGGATGGGCACCAACTGCCGCAGGTTCCACAGCCCTTGCACAGCGACGCGTTAATCCGGGCAGTGATAATACCCGGTGAGACTTCGACAAGCTCCGGTGCGTGAAACGGGCAGATATCTACGCACGTGCCGCACGCGCGGCATTTCTCCTCCACCACCGACGCAACCACCGGATCCAGTTTCACCTTGTCGAAGGCGAGGAAGACCGAGGCCTTCGCAGCCGCCGCCGACGCCTGGGCCACCGTGTCTACGATGTCCTTGGGCCCCTGGACCGTCCCGGCAAGCAGCACACCCTCCACCACGGTCTCCACCGGCGCCAGCTCCGGGTGCCGCTCGAGGAAGAACCCGTCGAGCCCCACGCTGGCCTTGAGTATGTCATGGAACCTGTTGGTCTCGGGCTGCCGGGGCCTCATCCCGACACTCAGCACCACCAGGTCCGTTGGAACCTCCAGCCGCCGCGCCAACAGGTCATCATAGCATCGCACAGCCGTCGCCCGGTCTTCACCGAGCACCTCCGCCTTCTCTCCGGGAGGAATACGAACGAAGAGCACACCGAGGCCTCTCGCTTCGCGGTACATCTCCTCCGCACCGGACGAGATCGTCCGGATGTCACGGTAGAAGATGGTCGTGTCGATGCCCATCTTGCAGAGCTGGATCGCCTGTTTGATCGCCGTGGGACAGCAATAACGCGAGCAGCCGGTAAAGCCCTCAGGATCACGCGATCCCACGCACAAGATGAACGACGCACTTTGGGGCCGACGCCCGTCCGGCGATACGCAGCCCTCCTTCTCGAAGAATGAGCGTTCCAGGTCCTGGCTGGTCACCACGTTTGACAGCTTCCCGTAGCCGTATTCTCCCGTCGGCTCGTACAGATCAGCCCCGAAGGCAAGGACGATCGCCCCGACCTGCATCGTTTCGTTGGTCGCGCCCTTGAGGGTGATCTCGAAATTGCCCACGAAGCCGGTGATGTCCTCGACCTCGGTGTTCAACAGGACCCGTGCGCCGCTTTCTTTGAGGCACTTGACCTTCTGCTCCAACACGTCAGTCGCCAGGCGCATATTCGGGTAGAGGTGTTTGAGGTTGGGTTCTGCCAGACGACCGCCCAGCCGGTTCGTCTTCTCCACCAGTGTCACGGGGAATCCCTGAACCGCAAGATCGGTCGCTGCCTGGATCCCGCCGATACCGCCGCCGACGACCAGAGCATACCGGTTCATCGACACCTCACCTCCCTGGAGCGGGTGCAGATGGCGGGCCTTGGCGATGCCCATCCTAATCAGCGCTTTGGCCTTCTCCTGGGCCTCTTTGCGGTTCTCGGAATGCACCCACGAGCACTGGTCCCGGATGTTGACCATCTCGAACAGGTAGGGATTGAAGCCGATGTCCGCGCAGGCCTCTCTAAACACGGGCTCATGCGTGCGCGGCGTACAGGCCGCCACCACAACACGGTTTATGTTGTGCTCTTGAATCATCTCGACGAGATCGTCCTGCCCGGCCGACGAACACGCGAACAGGTTTGTCTTGGATACCACGACGTCCGGGATGGTCTCCGCATAGCGGGCCAATTCCTCTACGTCCAGAACGCCGGCAATGTTGATCCCGCAGTGGCACACCATCACGCCGACGCGCGGCGGACCGGAGAGATCCATCGGTTCGACGAGCTTCTCGTCCTCCTCGACGCGATGACCGGTGAGGAACAACTGGGCACGGGCCGCTCCCGCCGACGCCTGGGCGACGCAGTCCGGAATCACCTGCGGACCCACCGCGCTACCGCACACGTAGATGCCCTCCTGCGTGGTCTCCACCGCGGATATAGCCGGATCCTTTCGAGCGATAAAACCATATTGGTCAACCTCGATCCCCAGGGTTTCGGCGAGTTTTTTCGCCCCGTCGTTTGGTGCGGCTGCTACCGAGAGCACGACCATGTCAGCCGGGATACGCCGCTGTTTGTGCCCCAACGTGTCTTCCACGAAGACCTCGAGGGAGTCATCCTCGGGCACATGGTCAATCTTAGCGGGCCGGCCGCGGACGTAGTCGGCGCTCTTCTCATCCCGGGACCGTTGCACAAAGTCGTCAAACCCTTTGCCGAAGGCGCGCAGGTCGGTGTAGAGGATGGTCACATCCTCGACTTCGGGATCATGCAGCCTGACCAGCATCGAGTCCTTCACGGCATTCATGCAGCAAAAACGGCTGCAATACGCGCGACCTCCCTCACCGCGAGCACCGACGCACTGGATGAAGACAATCCGTTTGGGCGTTTTCATATCCGACGGTCGAACCACGTGCCCCTGGGTCACGCCGGAGGCGTTGAGCATCCGCTCGAACTCCAGGCTGGTGACCACGTTGGGAAATCGGCCATACCCATAATTGCCCAGCTTTCGCGCATCGAACTCCATAAAGCCCACAGCCACTAGAACGGCCCCGACGTTAAGCTCGGTCTCCTCCGCCCGCATGTCGAAGTCGATCGCGTCGACCTCACAGACCTTGGTGCAATGACCGCAGACCAGGAAATTCGGGTGGTAGTCCTCTCTCCGTTTCTGTTTGAGCTTCTGGACCTTCTCGAGCCTGACGCGCTGTTTTTCGCTAAGGAAACCGAAGAGGTTGAGGCAGGCGTCAGGGTCGATTACGTAGGCCGCCGGCTCCGACTGGGGGAACGGTCGGTAGATCGCTTTTCGCGCCTTTAATCCGACGTCGAACTCGTTGCCACCAACCTGCGGGCAGGCGTCGACGCACAATCCGCAGGCGACGCACACGTCCTCGCGCACATAACGCGGATTCTTCCGCACGCGGACGCGGAAATCCCCCGGCTTTCCTTCACAACCGATGACTTCCGCGTTTGTGACTACGTCGATCAGGGGATGCCGACCGGCATCCATGGCCCGAGGGCCCAGAATTCATATCGAGCAATCCATGGTGGGGAAGGTCTTGTCGAGTTGGGCCATTCGACCCCCCAACGACGGTGAGCTTTCCACCAGCGTCACGCGGATGCGGGCGTTGGCCAAGTCCAGGGCCGCCTGAATCCCGGCGATACCCCCACCGATTACCAGCGCCCTTTTGTTCGTCACCGGTTTTTGTGCACCTGCCGATTTTTTGGGCTGAGCGTCCACGCTCTTACTTCTCCAGTGAAGTCCGCCCGTGGCGAATTATCTTCGATCACTTCTATGCGGTCGATTCCACCGCAACGGTGTCCTTCTTTCCCTTCTTGCCACCGTACTCTTCTTCGTAGTAGGACCAACCGGCATCAAAGGCTTTTAGGTTTAGTTCCTCCGTCCCGGGCGGTACGGAGTCCTTGACGGCCTCGCGCATCTCCTCGTGTGAGACGATTTTCGTGACGGCTGCGAAAAAGCCCAGCATCACGATGTTCTGGACGATCGACCGTCCCAGCGATTCGGCAATCCGCATGGACGGCACACCAAAAGCCGGCTGCCCTTTCTTCAAGGTCGGGTGCGCCAGGTCCTTCTCGTAGACGAGGGTGCCTTTGTCCTTGAGTTCATCGCGATACTTCGCGTAGCCCTCGGCTGACATGACCACGAAGATGTCCGGCCGGCCGATGTAGGGATAGAGCACCTCCGTGTCCGAAACCGCCAGCGTCGCGCTGCAGGCGGAGCCCCGCGCCTCCGGGCCGAAACTCTGAATCATCGTGGCGTGCTTGCGGGCGTTGATCGCGCACGCCCGGCCGATGATAAATCCCGATAGCACCACGCCCTGACCGCCGAACCCGGTGATACGAATCTCCGTTCTACTCATGGATCATTCCTCCCTCCCGCGGGGTGGGCATGTACCTGTCACCGAGGACCTTGTTGTAATGCTCATGCATCATGTCAAGGAAGGTTGGCCTTTCCTCATCAATGAACTTCCCACAGATGATTTCGTCCTGATAACCTATGTCCAGATCGCGCGTGTCCGCTCCGTGGCGGATCTCCGCGTTGTCGTGGTAGAACTGCATCAGATTAAAACCGGTACCGAGCTTGTTGAGCCGTGCGTACAACGTCGAACACGGAGCGATGATCTCAATGAAACGGAAACCCTTGCGATTGAGCGCTTCCTTGAACGACTTCGTCATCCGGCGGATGTGCAGGCTCGTCCAGCGGGCCACATAGGTCGCCCCGCAACTCGCGGCGAGGTGCGGCAGGTTGAACGGCCGCTCGTAGTTCCCGTAGGGCATGGTGGAGGTCTTTGCTGTCAGCGGTGTTGTGGGCGCGTTCTGCCCGCCGGTCATGCCGTAAATAAAGTTGTTGACCAGGATGACGAGGAGGTCCATGTTCCGCCGAGCGGCGTGGATGAAGTGGTTGCCTCCGATCCCGGCCAGGTCACCGTCGCCCGAGAACACGATCACCAGAAGCTCGGGACGGCCCAGCTTCAACCCCGTGGCGAATGGAATAGCCCGTCCGTGGGTGGAGTGGAAAGCGTCGAGCTTCATGTAGCCTGCCACCCGGCCGGTGCAACCGATGCCGGATACGACACATGTCTTGTCGAGGTCCACTTTGCTCTCTTCGAGCGCGGTCGCAAAGCACTTGACCGCCGTACCGATCCCGCATGTAGGGCACCAGATATGGGGGATCCGATCCATTCGCAGGAACGGAGCTACCGGATGTTCCTCGATGGCGGCTTCGGTTTGTTCCATCACTTCACTCATTTTGCAGCCCCCAATATGGCGTCGCAGATGTCGCTTGGGTCGTGCACGCCCCCACCGCCGTGAGGGACAAGAACCGCAGCCGCCCGTCCAGCCGCGCAGCGCTCCACCTCGAGAACCATCTGACCGTAGTTGATCTCCGGTACGACAAAGGCCTTTATGTTCCCGGAAAGTTCGCGAATGCGTTTTTCGGGGAAAGGCCAACACACGATCAACCGGATGACGCCGACCTTCACACCCTTCTTCCTCGCTAGATCAATGCCGGCACGGGCCACCCGGGCGGTAATCCCGTAGGTCACAACCACCACGTCGGCCCCGTCCGTGTCCTCTTCCTCAAAGTGAACGATCTTGTCGGCGTTGTTCGTGATCTTGTCCAAAAGACGCCGAACGCAAACCTCCTGGCATTCCGCGCTCATCACCGGATACCCGCGATCGTCGTGCGTCAGGCCGGTCGTGTGGAACCGATACCCGTCGCCGGCACGGGCGAACTCCGGAACCAGGTTGCCGTCGACACGGTAGGGCCTGAATTCCTCGGGCGTTTGTGCCGTAAGCTTTCGCGGCACGACCTCAATCTCGTCGGCCGGGGGAATGATGACCTTCTCGGTCATATGCCCCACACACTCGTCCATCATGAACATGACCGGAACCCGGTACAGCTCCGACAGATTGAAGGCTTCGATCATCAGATCGAACGCCTCCTGCGGCGATTGTGGGCTCAGGGCGATCAATTCGTAGTCACCGTGCGAACCCCAGCGGGCCTGCATCATGTCCGCCTGCCCCGTCATCGTCGGCAGCCCCGTGGACGGTCCGCCGCGCTGCACGTTCACCACGACGCACGGCGTCTCCATCATCGCGCCAAGACCAATGTTCTCCATCATCAGGCTGAAACCCGGGCCGCTCGTCACGGTCAGCGATTTCGTTCCGGTCCATGAGGCGCCTACAATGGCGGCCATGCTCGCCAGCTCGTCCTCCATCTGGATGAATGTGCCGCCCATCATGGGGAATCGCCGCGAGATACGTTCGACCACCTCGGTGGAAGGTGTAATGGGATAGCCGGCGACGAATCGGCAGCCCGCCGCCATCGCCCCCTCGCCGCAGGCAAAGTCACCGTCGAGATAGTGGGCGCCCGTCAAGACGCCCGCAGGATCAGTTTTCAATGGTCGTTCTCCTTAGCTGCGCTGCCGCAGGCGATTCGTTAGCCCGCTCCGCCTTCGCCAACCGTCACAGTCGTTTCCGCCGTGGCTTCATCGTCGGGTTGTGCAACGCTGAAAATCGCAAAATCGGGGCAGATCATCTCGCAGAGGTTGCAGTTGACGCACTCGCCGTGTTTGACCACCTCCGGCGGATGATAGCCTTTGCGATTGAATCCCTTCGACATCGCCAACACGTCCTTCGGGCAGTATTCGACGCAGAATCCGCACCCCTTGCAGCGATCCGCAATGATCCGCACCTCGCCGTGAGGGATCTTGATCTGATCGAAGTCCAGAGGTTTTCGCCAGTATTTCATCTGAGACTCCCGTACGAGCTATCAGCCTCAAGCTGTGAGCTGTCAGCCTTGCCGACTATCTCCTCCTGGACGAGCGCGATGACACCCGATAGCTGACAGCTTTTGTTGCGTTTTCGGTGGCACGTCCGTTCGTGCGTACACCGCGGACCTCCTGATAGCGGCAGCGACCACGAGCTTCCCCGCAGAACAGTTGCTCTCGGTGTAATCCGCGTGTCGCGGATAAACACTCTCCGCGGACGGTTCGAGGTTGAGCGACAATTCCGAAAAAACGCTGAAAAACTTGGGTGATCTGCTCGATCTCCGTTGGTTTGAAGGTCTCTCTCCATACTGCAGTAGCGGCCAGCCCACGGCGTTTACCTAAAGACCTGCATTCTAGCACACATGACACAAATACGTCAAGGCCAAAGGAAGAACGCACGCAGTTTATCAGCACATCCAGGACATGTCCGGATGCTGCTTCAAAAACGCGGACCCGGGCTTAAGGCCAACCTTCCGACATCAAGCACGTCGGGCCTGGTAGGGTGGCAGCAAGCAGGACCACCGGAATCGCTCCCGTTGCATCGCTGCTTCCGGGATCCACAATCCAGTCTCTTGCGCGCTCCATCCGTTTCCGAGCCAATACGCTGGTGGCTGGTACCTCGTGCCGGAGGTTACGCCCAATTAGCCAACAAGCACGAAGCGTTGACAATCGGTGCGCGGCCGTTTACCATCTGCGGTACAAGCGAAGACTCAGGTCGTGGACCGGCCTGTGACGATTCTGCTTCGAAAAGTCACGGAGAGATGTAACATGTCTTGTTCGAGCGTCTTGTGGTTCAAGGATGTCGGCTTCGATGATTTACTACTGGTGGGCGGTAAGAACGCCTCTTTGGGGGAGCTTATCAAGCTCGAAGGCATCAAGGTTCCCGACGGCTTCGCCATCACCACCGAGGCTTTCAAGCGGTTCATTGAACCGCTGAAAGGACCAATCGCCGAGCGTCTGGACAGGGTGGCCGCCGATGATTACGCCGATGTTACCCTTCTTGAAGAGACTTCGCGTGAGATTCGATCTCTGATCGAGGCGCAAGATTTCGACAGGAAGTTTGAAGCTGAAGTGGCCGAGGCGTTCAGCAATCTCGATCCTGCGCGCAACGTCGCTGTCCGCTCGTCGGCGACTGCCGAGGATCTCCCCGAGGCCAGCTTTGCCGGGCAACAGGACACCTTTCTCAACGTCGCCAGCCTGCCCAGCTTACTTAAGCGCGTGAACAAGTGCTTTTCATCCTTGTACACCGCTAGGGCCATTTCATACCGCCATGAGATGGGGTATCCCGAGGACCGCGTGCTTCTCTCGGTGGGCATCCAGGAGATGGTCAGGGCGGACTGGCATGGTGTCAGCGGCGTGATGTTCACGATCGACACGGAGACCGGTAATGAGAACCTGATCCTGATCACGCCGCACAAAGGATTGGGCGAGGCCATCGTCCAGGGCGAGGTGAAACCCGACGAAGTCTACGTCCTGCGGCATTCTTTGAGGGTGATTCAGAACCCGCTGAAGCTGCTTGACGACGCACAATATGCGGACCTGGCGGGGCAGGCTCTCGCGATAGAGAGACATTATTGCGAGAAACATGGCGATCGAGTCTACATGGACATCGAGTGGGCCCAGGACGGTGAAACCAAGGAGCTCTTCATCCTTCAATCTCGCCCGGAGACCGTTCATTCGCGGCAGATCAGCTACAAGCGATACTACCTTGTGGACGACAAGGAGAACTTCGAAGTCCTTGCCAGGGGGCGCCCGGTGGGCATGAGGATCGGACACGGCGATGCAACCGTTCTGAAAGACGTCAGCCAGATCGATGATTTCAAGGATGGACAAGTTCTGGTCACGAGGATGACGAGCCCGGACTGGGAGCCGATCATGAAGAAGGCGTCCGCGATCGTGACTGATCAGGGCGGACGGACCTGCCACGCGGCCATCGTGGCCCGCGAGATGGACATCACCTGTGTAGTCGGGACCGAGACTGGAACCAAGACCATCCCCGGCGGAACGGAGGTGACCGTAAGCTGTGTTGATGGGGAACACGGGACCGTGTACCGCGGGTGCCCCAAGTACGAGGTGGAAGAAGTCAATCTGCTGAATGTTCCCAGCACCCAAACTCAGATCATGCTCAATGTGGGCTCTCCCGAGAAGGCCTTGGCCGCCGCCCGGTTGCCGCAGGATGGTGTGGGTCTAGCCCGTCTCGAGTTTATCATCGCATCCCAGATCGGCTACCATCCCCTTTATCTGCTTAAGGTCGGCAAGGAGGATGCCTTCGTTGAGGGGCTGGTGTCGGGTATGGGGCGCATCGCGGGTGCTTTCTATCCCAAGCCGGTCATCTTTCGGTTCTCCGACTTCAAGTCGAACGAATACGCCAACCTGAAAGGTGGGAAGCCTTTCGAGCCACAGGAGGAGAATCCCATGATCGGGTGGCGCGGTGCCTCGCGCTACTACGATGAGCGATACCGGGAAGCATTCAAGCTGGAGTGCCTGGCCGTCAGGAGGGTGATTGACAAGTTCGGGTTGGACAACGTTAACGTAATGGTGCCGTTCGTGCGCAAGCCTCAAGAGGCCGAGAAGGTGCGCCGTATCATTGACGACGAGGGCATCGATACAGGCGTCTATATGATGTGCGAGATTCCCTCCAACGTGATTCTGGCCCGGGAGTTCTTGCAGTACTTTGACGGCTACTCCATTGGATCGAACGATTTAACGCAGACCACGTTGGGGCTCGACAGGGATTCGAGCATGGTCTCCCATCTCTACGACGAACGAGACCCCGCGGTCAAGAAGCTGATCACAGATGTCATAAACACGTGCAAGGATATGGGGAAGAAGGTGGGTCTTTGCGGCCAGGCGCCTTCAGATTTCCCAGACTTCGCGGAGTTTCTGGTGAGGTGCGGTATCGACAGCTTCTCGGTGACACCAGACGTGGCCGTAAAAACACGGCTTCTTGTTGCGGAGATTGAGGCCGACTTGAAGGTACCGTGTATGCAACCGGCCTTGTGACAGCCGCGAGCCGGTGGCTCCTCGTCCGGACTCCGGTCCAGCTTTGAACCGTGAGTACCGCCCGCCTTTCTTGCAGCGTATTGTGAGCAGTGTCGTCCACAGCGGCTTTGCCAGGAGGCACGATATCAGTGAGCCCGCGGGCCAAAAGAGCCGACACGTACAGCGGCTTCGAGCAGGGGCCGATTCGACCTCCAAGTGAGGCTCGCAGCCTGCTCATACGTGTAACGAGAAACTGTCCCTGGAACCGCTGCACCTTCTGTCCCGTCTATAAGGGGACGAAGTTCTCGATCCGCCCGGTTGAGCATGTGATAAGAGACATCGATGCCGTCCACAGTAACGTCGAAGTGCTGCTCAGCGCGGCGGATGCGTCCGGGCAGATCCCCCTGGCGGAGATGAGCAGGCTGACGGACGAGACGGCACCGGTAGATCATCAGGCTTTCGCCGCCGCGTTGCACTGGGTCCGCTCCGGCCGGATGAAATCGGTGTTTCTCCAGGACGCCAACTCACCTGTCATCAAGCCTGCGAATCTTGTGAAAATCCTTGCACATCTCAAAACACGGTTCCCATCGGTGGAGAGAACGACATCCTACGCACGATCCCAGACGATTGCATCGAAGAGCGACGACGACTTAAAGGCCATCAGGGAGGCCGGTTTGGACAGAATCCACATCGGTCTTGAATCCGGTTGTGACGAGGTCCTCGCAATGGTCAACAAGGGGGTTACTAAGGAAAAACACATCATAGCCGGACTCAAGGTGAAAAAGGCGGGGATGGAGCTTTCGGAGTACGTCATGCCCGGTCTGGGAGGACAACGGTTTTCCGAAGCTCATGCGGTGGAAACGGCTGACGTGCTGAACCGGATCAACCCGGATTTCATCCGCATAAGAAGCCTGGCGATTCCGCCACATGCACCGCTTTTTGATGATTATCAGGCGGGCCGCTTTTCACGGTGCACCGACGTGATGGTGACACAAGAACTCCTGACATTCATCGAGAACCTCGACGGGATCACGAGCGTCATCAAGAGCGATCATATCTTGAACCTGTTTGAGGACATCGAAGGAACACTACCGCACGACAAGGAGTGCATGCTCGACATATTGCAAAAGTTCCTGACCATGGACCCGCAGCAACAACGGTTCTATCAGGTCGGACGCAGACTCGGTGTCTTCC
Source organism: uncultured Phycisphaeraceae bacterium (assembly GCA_964548955.1). GTDB lineage: Bacteria > Planctomycetota > Phycisphaerae > UBA1845 > UBA1845. Next base: position 8,517 of record CAZJTP010000017.1, on the reverse strand, counting down.
GTCGCATCGGCGATTTCGAAAACCCACACAAGATGGCCGAGGTCGAAAATACCTACGATGCACTAGATGTCACGCCGCAAAACGTCGACGAGATAACACACGCCCTGATGGCACGATATATCTGACCAGGCGTCTAAAAGGATGAGTTCCGGCCAGAAGCGCTCCATGCCTTACGGTCAAGAGGGCGGGTCGGTTGTTCCCTCGAAGACTCGACCTGTCGTGCCAAACGGCGTATCCTTTGAGCATGGAAATAAGAGATAGCAACAAAGCGAAGCTCATGGACGGCCGGGCTCTGGCGAAGCGGGTGTGCGACGAGGCTACGGCCAAGGTCAAGAAGATTTACGAGGCCACCGGCGTCATACCGGCGCTGGCGACGGTACTCGTCGGGGACGATTCGTCGTCGGCGACCTACGTGCGCATGAAACACAAGCGGTGCGAACAGACCGGCATGAAGTCGCTCCGCGTCGAACTGCCTCGCGACACAACCACCGACCAGCTCGTCACTCAGATCGACAAGCTCGCGGGCGACAGTTCAGTCCACGGCATCGTGATTCAGCACCCGGTTCCAAGGCCGATTGATAAACGAGCAGCCTTCGAGAGGATCCCGCTGGACAAGGACGTAGACGGCATCACATCCGGCATGCTCGGTCGGGTTATCCTCGGCATGCCCGCGTTCATACCGTGCACACCGGCCGGAATCATGCGTCTGCTTAACGAGTACCACGTCGAGCTTGACGGGGCCCATGCGGTCGTAATCGGTCGGAGCCCGATCCTCGGCCGGCCGATGGCATCGATGCTCATTAATGCCCACGCCACCGTGACGCTCTGCCACTCGCGTACCCGCGGCCTGGCGACCATCATGCGACAAGCGGACGTGGTAATCGCGGCGGTGGGCCGGCCACGGTTCGTTAAGGGCGGATGGATCCAGGTAGGTGCAGTGGTCATCGACGCCGGCTACAACGAGGGCAACATCGGCGACGTGGATTTCGACGGGGCAATCGAGCCGGCCTCGCTAATCACCCCGGTACCCGGAGGCGTGGGCCCGATGACCATCGCCACCCTGATCGACCAGACCGCCAACGCCGCTGCGATGCAGCTTGGCGTCGATTTATGACCGAAACGCGGCGTTGACTTTTCCAATCGAATCTCTACTTTCAGTTCTTTCTCTGCCGATCTCTACGTAGATCGGTACGTCTCACGGGAAAGAGTTGTGATGCTCCAGAATCCTGTTCTCGAGAAGGTTTACGATCCCAGAACGGTAGAGCCCGAGGTCTATAAGCTGTGGGAGGAGGCCCGTACGTTTCGAGCGACGCCGGACGGCAGCCCGCACGAACGAACGTTCACCGTCATGATCCCCCTGCCGAACGTCACCGGGGCGCTCCACCTGGGTCACGCGCTCAACAACACATTGCAGGACGTTCTAACCCGCTACCATCGGATGCGCGGGTTCAACACCTTATGGCAGCCGGGTACGGATCACGCCGGCATCGCCACTCAGGCCGTCGTCGAACGGCGTATCTTCGAGACGGAAGGCAAGACGCGGCACGATCTTGGTCGTGAGGGCCTTGTCAAACGCATCTGGCATTGGAAGGACGACTATGAGAAGCGGATCATCACCCAACTCAAACGGATGGGCTGCTCATGCGACTGGGAGCGTACGCGCTTCACCCTGGACGACGTCTGCGCCCGCGCGGTTCGCCACCAGTTCTTCAACCTGTTTAAGGACGGTTTGATCTTCCGTGGGAAACGGCTGGTCAACTGGGATACGCAGCTTCAAACCGCGGTCTCGGATGACGAGGTCTACTACGAGACGATCAAGGGGCATTTCTGGCATTTCAAGTATCCGGTGATCGATCCGAAGCCCGGTGAGCCTGAGCACGTGGTCATTGCGACGACCCGGCCGGAGACGATGCTCGGTGATACAGCCGTGGCGGTCCATCCCGACCCGGAAGGATTTTTCGATAAGCAAGAGGCTGAACTCAAGACTATGTGGGACCGACTATCAGGTCGGTCAAGCAAGGAACGTGCCGAGTTGGAGGCGAAGCTTAAAAGCCTTGAGGACCGTCGTGAGTCGGACTTGGCGAGGCTAGTTCAACTACGCAACATGGCCAACGACGGGCGGATGTTGCTGCTGCCGCTGGTCGAGCGCGAGATTCCGCTGATTGCGGATGAATGGGCTGATCCCACACTTGGGACTGGGTGCGTGAAGATCACGCCGGCACACGATCCGAACGACTACGACGTCGGCCTGCGCAAGAATCTCGCGATGATCAACGTGCTAACCGCGGATGGGAAGGTTGCCCGGATCATCGAGGCGGATGGCACGGTCAATCCACACAGCAGAGAATATGAAGCTCTGGTGTTCAGCACCGACGGCCGCGAGAAGGTTGTCAAGGATCTTGAAGCCCGTGGTCTACTGCACGAAATCGAGGACCACGAGGTCGAGATCGGTCACAGCGACCGCAGCAAGCTTCCCATCGAACCGTATCTATCGGATCAGTGGTTCCTGAAAATGGGAGATATCAGCGAGCCGCGGGCTTCAGCCCGCGCGGATTCGCAAATGCAAGACGAGCCGCGGGTTTCAGCCCGCGCGGATTCGCAAATGCAAGACGAGCCGCGGCCTTTAGCCCGCGCGGAGATACGAACACCAGACCTCTCTCAGAAGGCGGTCCTTCTTACGTGGACAACCTATGGCACTTGGTTACCCGGAGATGAACGAGGGTTTGTATCTCGCGTTCCACTGCTTGACGGGGCGCATGTCATCCACAACATCCCTGGTGAACCATATGACGCGGATGATCCACAGGTGCAAAGTGCCGCTGAGGATGCCATGCAAGGCCACCCTGTGCGCTTGAATACTGAGCAAGCGAAGACATTGATGCGAGTGGTCGCGGATGTCTCTGAGCGGCACGGGATTGAACCACTTGCCGTCGCGATCCTACCTAACCATGTCCACATCGTATGTCAGGCTGAGCACTCCGGCGAGGAGTTGCTCCAACTGTTCAAGGGCAACGCATCACGGGTGTTGAACACAGAGTACCAGTTACATGAAGCTCCCCGCTGGTGGACTAAGGGCGGCTCGACACGCTGGTCTAAGAAGAGAAATGATCTCACTGCGGCAATTGACTACGTTAGGAATCAGACAGGTTCTCTATATGTTTGGTCGTTTGATGTACGTGCCGGGGAAATGCATGAGATGTTCGAGTCCGCGCGGACCAAAGTCCGCGAGACGATTGGGGACGGAACGTCCGCGCGGGCTGAAGCACGCGGCTCGCTGGGTATAACGCTTGGTGACGGCAGGAAGGCACCCGGTCTTGCCCAGGCGGCGATGGACATTGTCAACAACGGGCGTATCAAGATCTTCCCACAGCGGTATACGAAGACATATCTCGACTGGCTCGGCGAGAAGCGCGACTGGTGCATCAGCCGACAGCTCTGGTGGGGACATCGGATACCTGTGTGGCACCATCGCGTGACTCTCACAGAACGCAACTGGGTAGACCATCTGGTAGATGGTGCGGGGCTCGACTCCATCATGATTGGAAGATGGGCCGACAGCGATGCGGGCCTTGTGGTCTGCAATTCTGACACTGGGCATGTGGTTGACCCTCGGCAAGAGCTCATGCCCGTCGTCCCGGACACCGCAGGCACGTACGATCTCTATGTTTGCTGCGGCGCGCAGAGTGCCCAAGAGTTCCTCGAACCTGATGGTTTTCAGCATGACCAAGACGTCCTCGACACCTGGTTCAGTTCGGCCCTGTGGCCGTTTAGTACGCTCGGCTGGCCGGGTGATCCCAACGACGATAACGACTCAGACCCGGATAAGATCCCGAACTGGGAAAAGGACAAGGAATATTATCCCGGCGCCGTTCTGGTGACATCCCGTGACATCATCACCAACTGGGTCGCCCGGATGGTGATGTTCGGGCTTTACGCAATCGGCGAGATTCCATTCGATCACGTCTATGTCCACCCGAAGATACTGGACGGTCGCGGCGAGACAATGAGCAAATCGAAGGGCAACGGTGTCGACCCGGAGGATATCATCGAGACGCACGGCGCCGACGCACTGCGTTACGCAATGGCTGACATGACCACCGAGACGCAGGACATCCGCATGCCTGTGGACTATTTGTGTCCGCACTGTGGAAAGCTCACCGACCAGGCCGTCGCCTTAAAGGCGGAGGAGCAGGCGCGTAAGTCACGCGGCGAGAAGCTTGTGCGCAGGCTTCAACCAGCCGACTGCACGCGCGTCAAGTGCTCCAACGCGGAGTGCGGTAAGGAGTTTGCCACGCAATGGGCTAACGACGCCCTCAAACAAGAGCTTGGACTGGCCCGCGAAACATCCGAGAAGTTCGATAACGGCCGGAACTTCTCCAATAAACTATGGAACGCCGCACGGTTTGCGTTCATGAATCTCGCCGACACGCCGTGCGACAAGCTCGACATTGCCGCCCTGCCGCCGGAGGACCGGTGGATTCTTGCCCGCCTTTCGCAGACGATCCGGCGGGCTCACCAGTGCTTGCAGAGCTATCAATTCTCCGCCACGGTGAAGGAGCTGCGCGAGTTCTTCTGGGATTCGCTGTGCGACTGGTACATCGAGCTGACCAAGCCCCGCATCGGCGAGCCGTGGCTCAAAGCCCGCGCGGATGCGCGGACCGCTGGAAACATCCAGCAATCCGCCACCGCCAAGCAGGTTCTCGCATTCTGCCTGGACCAGATTCTTAGGCTTTTCCATCCGATCATCCCTTTTATAACCGAGCGTCTGTGGCAACAGTTAAACACCGTCGCACCTCGACGCGGTCTTCCCGGTATTGCGGAACTGAAGACGGACTGTCCATTGATCCTTGCACCGTATCCGCCGGTCGATGGCTACCCTGATCTCGAGAGTGAGGGCATCCTGGCGACGTTTGCGAAATTGCAGGATGCGACGCGCGGTGTGCGCGATCTTCGGGCGAGTTCCGGCGTATCACCGAAGGAGAAGTTGACCGTGACCGTCGTGGTGCCCAAGGAGCACGTCGAGTCCTTCAGGGCCAATGCCCATATCGTGCAACACATGGCCAACATCGGCGAGCTGCACGTCGTGTTGGAAGCAAGGCGTCCGCCCAACGCGGGCAGCATGGCCGTCCACAACCTGCGAATCTATGTCCACGACATCAGTGATGACGAGGCCGAGCGCGCCCGAACGACCAAGGCGTTCGAAGCTCTCGAGAAACAGATCGCCGGCAAGGAGAAGAAACTGGCGAACGAGAAGTTCCTCGCCAACGCCAGGCCGGAGATCGTCGAGGCCGAGCGCAAGCGGCTTACTGAGTTCATCGCGCAGCGTAAGAGTCTTCGGGAGCACTTGTCGGAATTGTAAGATTTAAAGCCGCGGGCTTTAGCCCGCGCGGATGCACGAAGTCGGACGCAAGATGTGGGGCCGACGGGATTGAACGAGGGATTGTCATATGTGTGGAATCATAGGATATGTGGGACGGCGATCGGCCCTGCCGATTCTGATCGATGGTCTTCGCCGATTGGAATACCGCGGGTATGACTCAGCCGGTGTTGCCCTGGTGGACTCGCAGGCCGTCGCGGTCACCAAGTCGGCCGGACGGATCTCGGTTCTCGAACAACTCATCGACTTTCAGTCCACCCAGACCACGGGTCTAGGTCACACCCGCTGGGCGACACACGGCGCGCCGACGGACATCAATGCCCATCCGCACACAGACGGTTCCGGAAGGATCGCGGTGATCCACAACGGGATCATCGAAAACGACCGCGCGCTAAGGACCTACCTTCAGCGTGAGGGGGTAACGTTCCGCAGCGAGACCGACACGGAAGTGATCGCTCAGCTCATCGCACATTTCTACGACGGGAACCTGGAACAGGCGGTCCGCCAGGCTCTGCACGAAGTCTCCGGCACGTACGGGATCGCGGTTGTCTGCGCCGACGAGCCTGATGTCATCGTCGCCGCCCGCAGGGGCAGCCCGCTGATCATCGGCGTCGGACAGGGCGAGCATCTGCTCGCGTCGGATGCGGCGGCAATCATCGCACACACGAGCCAGGTGGTCTACCTCGATGACGGAGAAGTGGCACGAATGACGCCGGACGAGTTACGGATGACGACGCTCGACGCCATCCCCGTTGCGAAAGACGTGCACGAGATCGAATGGTCGCTCGAGCAGATCGAGCTGGCCGGCTACGACCACTTCATGCTCAAGGAAATCTGCGAGCAGCCCAGCGCACTGGAAAACTGCCTGCGCGGGCGCATCGATCTGCGCGAGGGCGCGGTCCATCTCGGCGGCCTCGTCGACTGCACACGCGAACTGACCCGCGCCAAGAGAATCATTCTAACCGCGTGCGGCACCGCCTGGCACGCCGCGCTCGTCGGCGAGTATCTGTTCGAGGAACTCGTGCGCATCCCCACCGAGACCGAATACGCCAGCGAGTTTCGCTATCGCAACCCGATCGTCGACGACGGCACTGTGGTGATCGTCGTTTCTCAGAGTGGCGAAACCACCGACACGATCGCCGCGCTCACCGAAGCCAAACAGCGCGGCGCCACGACGCTTGGCGTGGTCAATGTCGTCGGATCAACGCTTGCACGTGAAACCGACGCGGGCGTATACCTCCACGTCGGCCCGGAGATCGGTGTCGCCAGCACCAAGGCGTTTACGGGGCAGGTCACCGTCCTGGCACTGATGGCGTGCTATCTGGGGCGCCGAAAGCACATGTCACCGACCGCCGCCACGCATTTCATCACCGCGCTGTCGAAAATCCCGGACCAGATGAGCCGGATTCTCAAGCATGCTGATGATGCGAAAGCCGTTGCACAGCGCTACTACGAGCGTGATAACTGGCTGTATCTCGGGCGGGGTTACAACTACCCGGTCGCTCTCGAAGGGGCGTTGAAGCTCAAGGAGATCAGCTACATCCACGCTGAGGGACTGCCCGCCGCGGAGATGAAGCACGGCCCGATCGCGCTAATCACCGAGGGAATGCCGGTAGTCATCATCGCCACCGCCGGAACCCAGTACAAGAAGATTGTCAACAACATCTCCGAAGTGCGTGCCCGCGGGGGCAGCGTCATCGCCATCGCAACCGAGGGCGACCGGGAGATCGCCAAGTTGGCCGAGCACGTCCTGTACGTGCCCGACACACTCGAACCCCTGCAGCCGCTGCTCACCGTGATCCCCCTGCAGCTGATCGCCTACCACGCGGCCGTCCTCCGTGGCTGCAACGTCGACAAACCCCGCAACCTTGCCAAAAGCGTGACGGTGGAGTAGCGTCTCGTCGTACCGTGCTGTTCAACGTGCCGGAAGATCCCTTTTCCGCCGCCGTACCTGGAGATGCTTGTGGTGACCGGGCGGGCTCAAGTCTTTGTGCTGTGGCAAGCCGATGTCTTGCACGATGTCTGGACTTGACGGGCCCACGAACGTGGCCTATGTTCTGCACGGGTTCTGTTAGGGTGGGCTGATGGCAAACGGGTCGAGAATCGAGTGGACTGAAGCCACGTGGAACCCCGTAACAGGGTGCACAAAGGTCAGTCCGGGCTGCAGGAACTGCTACGCGGAGCGCATGTCGAAACGCCTCAAAGCCATGGGTGTCCCGCAATACAGGAACGCCTTCTCGTTGACGATCCACCCCGAGTTGCTGGATACACCACTTCGTTGGAGAAAGCCTCGCAAGGTCTTCGTCAATTCGATGAGCGATCTTTTTCACGAGGAGGTTCCGTTGTCGTTCATCAAGCGCGTCTTTGACGTGATGCAGCAAGCGTCGCAGCATGAGTTCCAGGTGCTGACCAAGCGCCCGGAACTCGCATTGGCTTATGCGGATGAGCTGCCTTGGTGCCGGAATATCTGGCTGGGCACAAGTGTTGAGACAAAGGAGTACGTTCATCGCATCCGTACCCTTCAAAGGATCCCGGCCGAGGTTCGCTTCGTCTCGGCAGAACCGCTTCTTGGTCCGATCGGCAGGTTGCCGCTAAGCGGCGTTCACTGGGTCATTGTCGGAGGGGAATCAGGCCCGGGGGCGAGGCCGATGCGAGCGGAATGGGTCACACAAATCCTCGATCAATGTCAACGCCGCGGCGTGCTGTTCTTCTTCAAACAATGGGGTGGAGTGAATAAGAAGCGGACCGGACGGGTGCTCGATGGTCAAACATGGGACCAATTACCTCGGGAAGTGTGCGAGCACAGAAAGGAGCACGCCCTCGTTGTCTGACGTCGTCCAGTTCTTCGACGAAAAAAAGGAATGGTCCAAATACAAGGACCTAATACTGGACTACTACCTTAAGCCCTACCTCGCAAAAGTGGCGAAGCTCGGGAAACCGATTGCCATCATCGACTGCTTTGCCGGACCGGGTAAGTTCCATGCAGATGAGGCACCCGGTAGTCCCGTGATCATAGCACGTCATTTGGAGAGGCTACATAGTCGGGGAGCCCGAGTCCGCGGTTTCTTCATCGAGGCTAACGATACTCTGTACAAGCAGCTTCGGGTGAATCGTAACTCTTCAGCCGTTTGCAATGTTGG
>CAZJTP010000016.1:0-36963 GCA_964548955.1 uncultured Phycisphaeraceae bacterium | reverse complement strand
GGACAACTCCCACCGTTACCCGACACCAACATTGCAAACGGCTGAAGAGTTACACCCTTTTATCTATCTGTGATGACTGGATCGGCCCACGAGCAAGCGCTGTCGCGTTGAATGAAAACATGCAGATCATCATTCGCGATATTGTTAATTGTCGCAATTACCTTTGGGAGGATGGATTATCGTGGTGGATAGAATTGCCGTTTGCCATCACCGAAGTCAAGGGAATCAACAATCATGGTACAATTGTCGGCCATACTAATGGATATTGCGAATCGTCATTTGAAGGGAATGCGTGCGTTTGGTCGTCTGGCAATTTAATGGAAATCGGAGAATTGCCCGGTGACGATCATTCACAGACACGTGCGATCAATGATTCTGATGTCATCGTGGGTTACTCGTATGGCCCTGGTGATTCACGGCTTCACGCCGTTGCTTGGCATAACTATCAGATCGTTGACTTAGTCGATGCGATCGTTAATGTTGATGGTTGGGTCCTGATAGAAGCTATGGATATCAATGTACATGGCCAAATTGTTGGATACGGAGAGAAGTCGACCTACCCCCGCCATGTACGCGGCTTTCTACTTACCCCCATTTTCGCACTACAGGACATGTCGTCGTTCCTGGACTGCATGACAGGTCCCGGTGATGACATCGCAATGGAGTGTACGCCATTCAACCTGAAACCTGACAACGGCGTAGACTTGGCAGACTTCGCTGTGTTCCAGCGTCATATGCCCGAGTGAGGCATGGACATCTATTGCCCAAACTGCGAGACGGCGTGCAGCGAGCAGGCGCAAACGTGTCCGAAGTGTGGACACCCGCTGGCTGTACCAATAGCCACACCAATCCCGCAGACCCCAGAACGACAGACTATCTTCCCAATTCGACCGCCGATTCATACAATCGAGCAAACCAGTAAAAGATGGAAGGCGCTCATGTTGATAGGCGGTATTATGATGATACTTGGTGTTGGCGGCTGCCTTATCAACATTGCCTTTATGACAGCGACCGGCGAGCCCGAAGCCGCAGTTGGCTCATTCTTGTTACTGGTTGGTGGTCTCATTCTCTACCTTGTTGGTCGGATTGGTGCCTGGTGGTTCCACGGCTGATCAATGCGCATCTATCGCGCATTTCCGAAGGCTCCATCATCGCCTGCGCAATCGGCCTCTGTGTTGGTCGCCGAGCGTTCAGCGACGAGGCTAGGCGATGATCGTTGCGTATAGCATGGCCGTTATTGTAGGGTCCGCTGTGAGGACCAGATGGGGTGTGAAACCGAGCGTATATCATCGTCTCCCCCATGTCCAAAGGACATGGGCCACCCGCCCGTCGGCAACTACGGTATGGTGCGAGAAAGGATTCACGCACCAGCGTACCTGGGGAAACGGCCTGCGAGGACGCAGGCCGCTACGTTTCCAGGAGGACGACATGGTGACACAATGCCACAAAATATGGCGGCAACGCTCGCGCCACGCCCGTGGACCTGCCCGCTGCACGGTGAGTAGAGGTGCACACGATCCCATCGCACAGTTAGCAGAGGCGCCCATGATGCGGGCGCTGACGCATCCCGTGCCTCACCACACAGCAAAAGACACATCTGCAAACAGCCGATAAAACCAGTCGTGTGTGCAAACTGAGTGCTCTGGAGGGCTCATAGCTCGTGCGCGCTATCGGACGCAAACCACAGTGTGTGGGCAAGCGCCACCTTGCGGGGGTGGCATGGGCAAACTTGTTTGCCCGTGTAGGAAGCCGTGGGTCGCACGGGCAAGCTTCGCTTGCCCATGGCACCCTACTGGCACCCGATCGGGCACGCTCATTTAGTACCAGTATGTTGGAGCTGCTGGGTTACCGGTCCTTACTGGTTAGCCTGACGTGGCGGGACATACGCGTCCGGTACAAGCAGTCACTTTTGGGGATCGGGTGGGCGGTCTTGCTCCCGCTTTCCCTGATGCTCGTGTTTACGTTCGTGTTCACCCGGGCGATCGACGCGACGTCGGTCTTGAACGTAAACATGCCCTATGCCCTCTACGCCTACACCGGGCTTGTTCCGTGGACGTTCTTTAGCGTGAGCTTGAGCGGCAGCGTAAACTCGCTCGTGGCCAATCGCAATCTGGTTACCAAGGTCTATTTCCCGCGTGAGGTGTTTCCATTGTCGTGCATCGCCAGCTCGTTCGTCGATTTTTGTATTGCGATGACCGTGCTTGCGGGACTGATGCTGTACTTCCACATGTCCGGTGACTGGACATTGACGCTGCATCGGACCATTCTGTTCCTGCCGGTGGTGGTGGCGGTGCAGATCGCTCTGACCATTGGAATCGGGATGCTGCTGGCGACGGCCAATCTGTTCTATCGCGACGTCCGCCAGGTTTTCAGCGTCGCAATTCAGCTTTGGATGTTCATCTCAGCCGTAGTCGTGCCCGTTCCGAAAGATGGATCGCTGCTGGCCGGGGTGATATCGATCAATCCCCTGGTGCCGATCATCGGCGCATACCGGGATTGCGTGATTCACGGGCGGTTGCCTCAGGCGGGTCACTTCCTTTATGCCACCGTCGTGGCGGCGTTCCTGTTGATCGTTGGATGGATCGTTTTCCGGCGGGCGTCGTTTCGCTTCGCGGAGTGCATCTGATGAGCGAGCCGGCCGTACGCGTGTCAAACGTCTCGAAGCAGTTCCGCCTCGGCGAGACGCACGATTCACTGCGCGATCTTCTGGGCGGTGGGATCGGTCGGTTGCTTAGACGCCGCGGTGATCGAAACGGGCCGTCGAAATTCTGGGCGCTGCGCGATCTGAGCTTCCACGTTCAGCACGGTGAAGCGGTGGGGATCATCGGTCCCAATGGAGCGGGCAAAAGTACGGTGCTAAGGCTCCTCGCGCGAATCCTGCGTCCGGATCGCGGCGAGGTATTCGTCAGCGGGCGGTTGGCAGCATTGATCGAGGTGGGGGCCGGTTTTCACGGCGACCTGACCGGTCGGGAGAATATCTTTTTGAATGGCGCCATCCTTGGCATGACGCGCGAGGAGATACGCTGCAAGCTCGACGCGATCGTCGCGTTCGCCGGCATCGAACGGTTCCTTGACATGCCGGTCAAGCGTTACAGCTCGGGTATGTACGCCCGGCTGGGCTTTAGCATCGCGGCGCACGTTGATCCGCGTGTGCTTCTGGTCGATGAGGTTCTTTCCGTGGGCGATGCCTTGTTTCGAGTTCGCTGCCTGGAGCGAATGCACGAGCTGGTGCGAAGCGGCACGACACTTGTCTTCGTCACACATCAACTCGATCAGATGCAGGCGATCTGTAATCGAGCGATTGTCCTGGAGGAAGGCCGCCTTTGCTTTACTGGATCGGCGGATGAGGCCGTCGGGCATTATCTGAAGGCCATGTCCAAGGCATACGCGCACCGTCCGGCCGATCTGGCCAACGAGGGCAACCGCCAGACCGACACCGTCGAAGTTCTTGACCTTCGGTTCGTGAACGATGTGGGTGAAGAAGTGATGTGGATCCGGCCTCAGGACACCGTGCACGTGGAACTGACGTTCCGTCTGAACCGACAGATTCCGCGGCTGATTGTGGAGCTCTGCATGCGGGCCTCGCTCAGTGAGAATCTGCTGAGCGTCAACTCGGGTCGTGACGGTCTGACGTTCAAGGGGACTGTCGGCGAGCACACGGTGACGCTGATGCTCCCGAGCGTTCCGCTTACCGGCGGGCAGTATTTCTGGAACGCTCGGATGTGGGATGCGGACCGCGGCACGATCGAGCTGGACACGCCGTTCCGCTTTCCGATGGCGATCGATGATGAAGGCTGCAAAACGGGAGCCGTCTGTCTCGAACACGAATGGTCTTTCGCAACCGAGGCACCGGTTGTGACAGCACCGGCCATGACCCGCCCGGCGGATCTGCGCCTTGTAGGTGAGGGAGGGATGCATGAAGATCTGCCTGTTCGGTGACGCGAAATCCGTTCATATCCAGCGCCTTGCTTGTGGTCTCGCTATGCGCGGGCATAAAGTGCACGTTGTGTGTCACAAGCCTGTGGACTTGCCTGGAGTAAGCGTGGAACGGTTTCGCGTCCCGCCGCCGGGGCTGACGAATCCACGTCGATGGCGCAGGCGATGGGCGCACTATCTGGAGGGGTTTCTGCGCCGGTTCGACGTAGTGAACCTACACTTCCTTGATGAGTGGGGTTTTACGCCCGACATCATGCAGAGCGGCTGCTTTGTCGCGTCGGCATGGGGCTCGGACGTCGTGCGTCCGCCGGACGACGAGGGCCCACCGTCGCCGGAGCTTGTGGCTTCGCGCATCTCGATGCTTCGCCATGCTGACGCCGTCACGACGTGCGGCCAGACGTTCGCCGTCACGACCGCAGAATTCGCCGGTATCGATGTCGACCGGATCGACGTCGTGCCGTTCGGTGTTGACCTGGAGCTGTTTCAACCACCCTTGGCTACGCCGACGCGCGGTGCCGGTTCCCATCGTGTCGGATTCTTCAAGGGTTTTCGCGAAGTATACGGCGCCGCGTTCCTGATTGAAGCAATTCCGATAGTGCTCAACAGGCTGCCGGAGACTCACTTCGACCTGGTGGGCGACGGCTCACAGCTTTCACAGTGCCACGAATTGGCAGTCAAGCTTGGCGTGGAGTCGTCCGTCGAATGGATTCCTCGCCAGCCGCATCACAACATCCCGACGTTGCTGGCCGGATGGGACCTGACCGTGATTCCGTCAATTCATGAAGCGTTCGGTGTGGCGGCTTTGGAATCATCAGCGATGGGTGTTCCGGTCGTTGCGTCCGACGTTGGAGGATTGCGGGACACAGTCTGTAATGGCGAGACCGGCCTTCTGGTGCCTCCAGGATCGCCGGAAGCACTGGCGGATGCGATTGTCACGCTGCTCATTGATCCTGCACGTCGCCTGCACATGAAGCAAACCGGTCGCGAGTGGGTGCAAGAGCACTACGAACAGCAGCGTACGCTCGATCAATGGATAGAGATGTTCCACCAAGTGCTGGATCGCGTCTCGGCTGTCGTCTGATCGGGGGCCCATCAAAAGAGACGCCGCTCAAGTGCCGATAACATTTCTGATGCGGGTGCGCGCGGTGTGCGCGCATGTCGTATTTGCCGGTATTTGAGCGATAGAATCCTGTTGAATTGCGCCAACCATTCATATGCTTCGCAGCACGAGCAACGTCGTGTGTTGATGGTGAGCTGTATGTTCCCACCAACCGGTGGTCCCGGAGTCCAGCGTCCGGCGAAGTTCGCCAAATACCTGCCCGATTTCGGCTGGTCACCCACGGTCTGGGCGATCAACCGGATCAACGGGATGCCGCGCGATCCGTCACTCCTTTCAGATCTACCGGATGACGTGATGATCCACGCGCGACCAGACAGTAGCAAGGCTCGCGCCATGCGGCGCAGGATTCGCAGCCTGATCGACACACGGGGCGTCGCGTCGAAGTTTGCCAAAGCCGTCGACTGGCGTTTGGAAGCGTGGCTTGCTCGCAAACCGATCCCGGACGATTACGTCGCGTGGGCGAAGGCGAGCGTGAAACCCCTCTGCCGTCTGATCCGGAAAGAACGGATCGACGTGATCTACTCGACGTCACCACCGCACTCGAACCAATGGCTCGCCCTTGCCCTCAAACGCGAGACGAACCTACCGTGGGTGGCTGACTTCCGCGATCTATTTACGGATAACTATCTGTACGAGGAAGCCTCTCCCAAACGGCGGATCGCTCACGGACGTCTGGAAGAGGAGTTTCTGGAACGGGCGGACGTTGTTGTGGGTGTTACCGATCGTCAGACGGCAATCCTGTCGGATCACGTGCCGACGTTGCGGCACAAGTTCTTGACCATCACCAATGGATTCGATCCTGCGGACTTCTCCGGTTTGCAAGTCGGGCAATGCAGTGACGGTATGCGGTTCGTGCTGGCCCATGTGGGCCGGTTCGACCATAGGCGTATGAATGACGCCTGGTTCAACGGTTTGAAGCGGTTTGTGACAAGCTTGGGCAGTGACCGCGAGAGATTCATGCTTCGCATTGTTGGTCATGCCAGCAGTGAGACACACAAGAAAGCCGCCGCCACCGGTGTTGCCTCAACATTCACAGGATACATATCACATGCTGAAGCGGTGCGAGAAATGCGATCCGCCGATGCCCTGCTGCTGAACATACCGCACGGTCCCAACGGCGATTCGGTCATCGCGGCAAAAGTGTTTGAGTACCTGGCGGCGCAGCAGCCGATTCTTGTCGTAGGCCCGCAGGGCGGTGAATGTGAGAAGATCGTTCAGTCGTGCGAGGCGGGATTGACCGTCGGCTTCGATGAGCAGGCTATCTCGGATGCGCTAGGCCGGTTGTACAACGCGTGGCGAGCGGGAACACCGATACGCGGCTGTTCCAAAGAGCGGCTCGATCCATACAGCCGGGTGGCGTTGGCCCGCAAACTGGCTTCGGTTCTCGACGGGTTGGTGGGACGGGCACCGAGACATCGAACCGCGGGGCAACTGATGAAGGCGTGTGCGCGATGAACGATCCGACGTTTTCCGTCATTGTGCCGACCTACAACTGTGAGTCGCTCTTGCCCCGTGCGCTCGATTCCGTGGCGGATCAGACGGTTGACGATTGGGAGATCGTGCTCGTTAACGACGGCTCCACCGACGGAACCGCTGATGTGGCTGCGCGGTACGCCCGGCGCCTTCAAGACCGCTTCATCTATATCCATCAGCCGAACCACGGATGCAGCCACGCGCGGAATCGCGGGATCGACGTCTGCCGCGGTCGTTTCGTGGCATTCCTTGACTCGGACGACGAATATCAGCCGACCAAGCTGGAACGCCAACTGAGATTATTCGACCTCAGGCCGGAGCTGGGACTCGTCTATTCCGACGGTGCCGTCGTCGATCTGGACGGTGTGTGGCACGACAGTGGGTTCGATGCCCTATACCCCATGGCCCGAAAGGTCCCCTACGAGATGGTTGCGCCCCGCTTGTGTGTGTGCAAGGGGGATCTGTTTGATTACCTCATCCGGGAATACTTCGTCTGGACGGGTGTCGGTGTGGTCCGGCGGGAGGTTCTGGGAACCTCGATCCGGTTTCCGGAAGACCAGATGTTCGGTGAGGAGTGGTTGTTCTATCTCAGAGTGGCGCGGGCCTGCCGGGCGGGTTTTGTGGATGAGTCGTTGTCGGTCTACCACTACCAGCGCGGCAGCCTGAGTCGGACCGACAAGCGTCGCAACGCCCTGTGCTATCGCGGCCTGCTCCGAGCGATTCACGACACGTTCGACGACATGACCCGCGGGCAGCGCCGCGCGGTTAGGTGGAATCTTGGCCTGCTCGGCCGGCAACTCGGGTACAAAGCATACCGCACGGGCCGGTACTCAGAGGCGTTTCGTCACTTAGCGGAGTCGTTTCGATACGAGCCCGGTGCGCGAACCTTATACCACATGTTCCAGGCCGCTGCGTGGCGTTTACTTACCGGCGACACGGATCCGGAAGGTCACAAGCCGGGAGTTCAAGACCTCTCTGAGGTTGTCCGATGAGCTGCGACGTATCCAGCATGGACGTGTTCACACTGCACACGCCGCCGGCGAGCATGCTTGCGTGGGATGTGTTGTGGCGTTACCGCCCGCCGGATTCCAAGGATGACGCGCTGCTGGCACGTGAGGCGCGTTCTCCGCGCTGGAAGTTGATCGTGGAGAAACTCGAGACCGCATTCGGGTCCATCCAGGATCTCAGGACGATCGAGCTGGGCAGCGGGCGTGGCGATCTGTCCGCGCTTCTGGCCCGGCGCGGCGCCCAGGTTACTCTGCTCGATTCGAGCGCAAAGGCGCTCGAACAGGCGTCGCATCGTTTCAATCGTCTGGGATTGACTTCAAGCTACCGGCAGGGTGACATCACGGGATCACTTGATCCGTGGCGAGGCCGGTTCGACGTCGCGCTGTCCTCGGGCGTCATCGAGCACTTCAACGGCGGCGATCGAACGCGGGTTGTACGGGCTCACCACGACGTCCTGCGACCGGGAGGGATGGCGATCATCAGCGTCCCGAACGCGTGGTGCATTCCGTACCGCTTGTGGAAGTTCTATCTGGAGCTTCGCGGCTGGTGGCCTTACGGACTGGAAGTTCCCTATACCGGGCGGGAACTGATCCGGCGGGCGCGGCGCGTCGGGTTTGAGCGTATCGAGGGGCGGTGCATGGGGTTCTGGCAGTCCGTGGGCGATCAATTGGGAAAGACGCTGCTCGGCCGGCGACCGGACTGGATTGATCGCCGGTCATTGCTCGATGGAACGATGGGATTGATCTTGCTGTTATTCGGACGACGTTCGCAGTGAGTGAAACACTCGAAGACATTACCTCCATCGGTCTGAACGGGGCGCCGCCATTAGACGGCGCTAACGGCCTTGTGGACAAGCATTTTCTTCGTCGCGGGTACGGTGTAGAGTTTGAGATGGAGGCGGACTGGGTTCGCTTTCACCTCCCACGGACGGCGCGGCGGGTCGCGGATATCGGTTGCGGGTCCGGCACTTTGTTTTCAGCTATTGGGACGGATCGGGTGCTGGGTGTTGACTTCTGCGCGCGGGGCCTCAGACGCACGCGCCAACGGTTCCCTTCGGTTCCGTTGGTGTGCACCAACGCCGTGCGTCTGCCGTTGGCCGATGCCCGGCTTGACGCCGTGACCGTACAGCATGTTGTTGAGCACATCACGGCGTATGAGCAGGCCTGCCGGGAGTGGTTGAGAGTGCTGCGACCCGGCGGTGTGTTGCTGGTGTTGACGCCGAACGCATCCTTCCGCGATCCTACAGTGTACGCCGATGACACGCATGTGCATCTGTTCGATGCAGATGACCTTTATGGCGTTCTGGCTAGCGCCGGTTTTACCGTCGTTGATCTTCGGACCATCGGGTTGCCCTGGTTTCGTCGATACCACGGGATTCCGTCGGTATGGCGCCTGCGCCGGTTTGTCACCCGCCGAGCGCAGTGGTTGTCCGCATGGCCGCAGTGGCGCTGGAAGGGGCAGACGCTTTGCTGCACTGCAAGGAGGCCGGTGAACTGATGAAGTGTCCCATGCGTGTCATGATTGATGCACGGATGCTCATCGGACGCTTTTCCGGTGTGGCCAGGGTTGTCACCCAACTGGTCGACAAGCTGGCGAATCAGGGTGAGATCGAGGTTGTAGCGTTGTGCGGGCGAGAGGCGTACGCGCCGTGGGTGGGACGGACGGACGTCGAGGTTATGACATCGAGCTTCGATCGCGGTGATCGGACGGCGTGTAGAAGGGCTCTATGGGAGGCAACCGTTCTGCCTCGAATTATCCGCCGGGCCCGCGTCGATGTGTTCCACGCAACGTGGAACTCCGGTGTGCCGGCGTTGTGTTCCGTTCCGAGCGTGCTGACAATCCACGACCTGATCCCGTGGAAAGACCCAAGGGCACACTTTACCACAGCCAGGCAGCGATTGTTTTATCAATACGCGGTCCGAGCGTCTGCCCGGCGCGCGTCCTGCGTTACCACCGTCAGTGAGCATGTCAGGCGTCAGGTAATTGACACATTGCATCTGCGCCCGGAGCGCGTCGTGTCAATCCCCAACGGTGTGAGCATTCCGTCCGACAAGACCACTACTCTTGATCCGTCCACGCCGCCGTACGCGCTATACGTCGGCGGTTACGAATCCCGTAAGAACGTCGCCGCCGTCTTTGCCGCGGTGCAACACTACCGGCAGCGGTATGACCCGGTCTTGGAGCTTCACCTGACGGGTAACGTCGGATCACTATCGGGTGAGGCAAAAGAGGCGTACCGCAGCTTGTCCGGCGATGCGCGTATACGCTTCCTCGGGGACGTTGACGACGATGAGCTGGAACGGCAATACGCTTCCGCCGGGGTATTGCTGATGCTCTCGCGCGACGAGGGTTTCGGTCTGCCCGTCCTCGAGGCAATGGCTCATGGCTGCCCGGTGATAGCCGCCGCAAACGCCGCGCTACCCGAGGTCGTTGGGGATGCGGGAGTCCTCGTCGATCCCGACAACGCGGAGGAAGTGTCCAACGCGATGGGCGTTCTGGTTGCGGACCCGTACCGTCGGGCTGAGTACGTCCGCCGTGGCCGGCAACGCGCGTCGGAGTTCGGTTGGGAGGTTGCCGCCTCTCGGATGCATGCGCTTTACGAATGTGTACTGCGCGGGGCTGTTGTACCTCGTCGCAGCCGAAACGAAGCAGGCAGACAGCGTTTCCCGTTATTGCGTGGTGAGTCGCGGCTTAAAGCCCGCGCGGATGTGCCTGCGCCGGCGAGAGATCAGCTACCCGATACGTGCCAGGAGAAGACGCAGCCTGCTCCAATGTATCCAGTAAAAACCTGCGTCACCCACGAGGGATGACGCGGCACCTCGACCGGTCAGCCATCTTTGTCGAAGCTGAAGACCTCGCCGGAGACATCGACGACGATCTCGTCACCAGCTGCGAAATCCCCGTCAATGATGCGTTTCGCCAGCGGATTTTCGATCTCGTGTTGAATCAGTCGCTTCAGCGGTCTGGCACCGTAGGCCGGGTCGAATCCGTCCTTGGCGAGCTTATCACCGGCTGCCTTGGT
Source organism: uncultured Phycisphaeraceae bacterium (assembly GCA_964548955.1). GTDB lineage: Bacteria > Planctomycetota > Phycisphaerae > UBA1845 > UBA1845. Next base: position 26,404 of record CAZJTP010000016.1, on the reverse strand, counting down.
CAACGTCAAAGTCATGTCACGATCAGCCAGTCTCTTGCGCAGATATTTCACCTGAATCTCGGCAATCCGTGTTAAATCGTCCCGCGTAAGCTGCTGGAAGATGATCGTCTCATCGATCCGGTTGAGGAATTCGGGCCTGAACGTGGCCTTGAGAACCTCCTTGACCTTCATCTCGATCTCGACGTCGGCAGCGAAGGCGTCTTCCGAGCTGCTGTCGATAAGCCGTTGGATGTGCTCACTGCCGATGTTGCTGGTCATCACCACGACGGTGTTTCTAAAGTCCACAGTGCGTCCGTGTCCGTCGGTCAGCCGCCCGTCATCAAGCACCTGAAGCAGTACGTTGAAGACGTCCTGGTGGGCCTTCTCAATCTCATCGAGCAGAATCACGCTATACGGTTTTCGATGGACAGCCTCGGTTAGTCGGCCGCCCTCCTCATAACCGATGTAGCCGGGCGGGGCGCCGATCAGACGGGCGACGCTGTGCTGCTCCATAAACTCACTCATGTCGATGCGGACGAACGCGGCTTCCTCATCGAACAAAAACTCCGCCAGTGCCTTGCACAGCTCCGTCTTGCCGACACCGGTCGGGCCCAAGAACAGGAACGATCCGACAGGCCGGTTTGGATCGCCGAGCCCGGCACGGCTGCGACGCACGGCATCCGACACGGCACGGACGGCCTCATCCTGACCGACAACACGTTCGTGCAACCGTTCCTCCATCTTGACCAGTTTCTCCTTCTCACCTTCGAGCATCCGAGAAACCGGAACGCCGGTCCACTTGCTGACCACCTCGGCAATCTCCTCGGGGGTTACTTCCTCGCGTAGCAGGCCGCCGTTTTTGTGCAGTTCGTCAAGCTGCTGTTCACGACTTCGCAGGGTATCCTCCAGCTCGCGCAACTCGCCGTAGCGAATGCGTGCCGCCTGCTCGAGATCGCCCTGACGCTGGGCCTCTTCCAACTGGGTTTGCTTCGCAGCGATCTGCTGTTTCATACCTTTGATGGCTTCAAGTTCACTCCTCTCGTTCTCCCAGCGGGCAGTCAGGGAGCGGTTCTCTTCCTGGAGGTTCCCCAGCATTTTCTCCAGTGATGTGAGTTGCTTCTTGCTGCCTTCGTCCGTCTCCTTTTTCAGTGCCTCTCGTTCGATCTCGAATTGCATGATCCGGCGGCGAAGCTCATCGAGCTCACTCGGCAGTGAGTCGTTCTCGATCCGGATGCGTGAAGCGGCCTCATCGATAAGGTCGATGGCCTTGTCCGGCAGCTTGCGGTCGGTTATGTAGCGGTGTGACAGCGTGGCAGCTGACACCAGCGAGGCATCCTGAATGCGTACGCCGTGATGCGCGTCGTATTTCGGCTTGAGCCCGCGGAGGATGGCAATCGTGTCCTCTACCGTAGGCTCCCGGACGTACAGTGTTTGGAACCGGCGTTCCAATGCCTTGTCCTTCTCGACGTGCCGGCGGTATTCATCGACGGTTGTCGCCCCAATACAGCGAAGCTCGCCGCGTGCCAGCGCGGGCTTCAGAAGATTCCCTGCATCGACGGCGCCTTCCGCCTTTCCAGCGCCGACAACTGTGTGCAGCTCGTCGATAAACAGGATGACTTTGCCGTCGGACTCCGTCACCTCGCGTACGACCGCCTTGAGGCGCTCCTCGAATTCACCACGGAACTTCGCTCCGGCAATCAATGCCCCCATGTCCAATGCCACCAGGCGCTTCTCCTTGAGGATCTCCGGGACGTCGCCTGCAAGGATTCGTTGGGCGAGCCCCTCGACGATTGCCGTCTTACCCACACCCGGATCGCCGATCAGCACAGGATTGTTCTTCGTCCGTCTGGCGAGAACCTGCATACACCGGCGGATTTCTTCGTCCCGCCCGATCACCGGATCCAGCTTTCCCTGGCGCGCAATCGCTACCAGATCACGGCCATAGCGTTCGAGTGCCTGATACGTGTCCTCCGGAGTTTGCGACGTGACTGTGGCACTGCCGCGCAGTTCCTTCAGAGCGGAAAGAATCGCCTCCTTACTCGCTCCACTGACGGTGAGGATCTCCTTCGCCTCACTCTTAACGTCCGCAAGCGCGATCAGCAGGTGCTCCGTTGAGATATATTGGTCCTTCATCCGATCGGCCTGCTTTTGGGCAGTTTGAAGAACTTCGTGGAGCAACCGCCCGGTTGAAAGTGATCCACCCGATACTTTCGGTAAGCGCGCCAACTCAGATTCCAAAATCGATCGGATTTGTCCGACATGGGCACCGGCCTTCTCGAGCAGCCTAACAACAATCCCACCGTCGTTTGCCCTGCTACCACCACCCCCGGGCGAGACCAACGCCGCCAGAACGTGCAAGGGCAACAGTTCGCTATGGCCCATTGAAACGGCACGCTGCTCGGCAGTCTGAAACGCTTCAGCCGCTTTGATTGTCAATCGGTCCATCATCACGGACACTCCCTTTCCGACGGTATGGGACCAGCCCACCATCGCGGTGCTATGTACATCCCTCGTTCCACGACGGCTGTGAATCTAAGTTCTTTATTGGCAAGGGCTTACGTGCTGATTTGCCCGACGGAGTGGATCACCGACTCTGCCACTGCCACAATGGCACGACACGCACACGTCCTATTCTGTCGTCGGCGTGGTGGGAGTTCGATGCACCAGAACGTAGGTATTGCCTGTATGGCACTCACCCTCACGGCAACACCGCACGCGACAACTTCATCACGAAGACAGCCAAACGAACCCAGCACCACCGTCCTATCGTGCGTTGTTGTATTCGTTGGACTTCGGTATTCCTGGCGCCTCATTTATGACCCGGTTGTCGACACGTTTGACGACTTATCGTCAGTCTACGAGAGTGAGTACGAGTATTTAGAACGGCTCAATCTGTTGACTGAAAATGAGCGGGCTGCACTGGAAGTGTCCGCAATATGAATAGGAGAATTGAATTATTGCTGACCTATTTGACGGATGCCATTGAGGACGGCCGGCAGTGGGATAGCAGCCATGTGCTTAGCGGATCGATGCCAGCTGCGTTGCGTGCCTGGGTTTGGAGGATTTCGGCCTCGGGATTAATGCGGCGCAGGTCACGAGTCACCGCGTCGAAGTCGAAGTCCGTCATCGGCTGCAGGTCGCATTTGGTCAGGACGATCAGATCCGCATCTTTGAACAGGATGGGATACTTCGCCGCTTTGTCGTCGCCCTCGGCAATGCTCAGCACGCTGATTCGCAGGTGCTCGCCCAGGTCGAAGCTGGCCGGGCAGATCGGGTTCCCCACGTTCTCAATGAAAAGCAAGTCGAGCTCATGGAACGGCAGGCGTTGTAGGCCCTGTTGAACAAGAGTGGCATTGAGGTGGCATCCACCGTCGGTCAGCAGTTGGACGACCGGAACGCCGAGGGCGTCGATGCGGGCCGCGTCCTTGGTCGTGGCAAGGTCGCCCTCCAGGACGGCCACTCGCAACGAGTCGGCCAGCAAGGGAATGACTGCTTCCAGCAGGGCGGTCTTACCCGCTCCGGCGCCGCCCAGCAGGTTAATGCAGGTAACGTTGCTGGTATCGAGCAGTTCCCGATTCTCACGGGCCGCGTTATCGTTGCGCTGAAAGATGTTCTTGAGCACATGAATCTTCATCGGCAACCTCCGCTTCGATGGAAACCAACTCCAGTTCATCCCCGCCGGTCACGCTTGGCGTCTCGGCACCGCACACGGGGCAGTCCCATTGCCAGTCATGGATCGGATACGCCTGGCCGCACTGACCGCAGGTCGCTTGCATGTACGTCTTCTCGATGTCCAGTTCCGCCGTTTCACAGAGGGTGCCATCCCTGACGATGTAAAACGCCTCAGCGAGAAGCTCACCGGCGACCTGCCGGAGCACTCCGATCCGGCAGTACAGGGCGGTCACACGTTGTGCGCCCACGCGTTGCGCCTCGGCCGAGGCCGTCTCAATCAGCGACTGTGCTATCGCAAACTCATGCACGCGCGGTTTCCTTGCGTTGCAGCCAGGTTTCGATGTCGCGGCGAATCCGGTGGGCCGCCTCGTGGATGCAGTTTGCCACGTGTTCGGAGGGCTTGTCCCCGAAGCTGAAATCATCTGCGGCTACGGCGTATATCCACACGTCGGACGGGAGCATGTCCAATTCGCAGCCCAACTCCAGGGCGGCATCGATGCTCAACATGTGCGTGTTCGTCCGGCACCGCTGGCCGATCCGGTTCGGAGTGTCGCGATAGTCGATCCGCGCAAGGCTTCCGACCGGAAGCCCGGGACGGGCTTGCGCCGCGTCCACCAGGATGAGCAAGTCCTTGCTTCGGAGGCCGTCGAAGAGATCGGCACAAGGTGCTTCTGTGATCTCGACTTGTGTTCGAGGCAGTTGCAGCGCCGCCACCGCTTCCGCGACGAGCAATCCGGCCTGATCGTCGCGCCGAAATCGGCATCCACACCCGATCACCCGAACGGACCTCTTCGTTTTGCTTTGCATGTGCCGTCGTCTCGTCCCCTAGGTCGTTTCCGCCCTGGTTCCTTCGTGTCATTGTGCATACGCACGTTCGTGCCTGCGGCTATTCCCACTTCACGTCCAGGAAGTGCGTCGAGCAGGAAATGCACGGGTCGTAGGCCCGCACCAGCATCTCCAGTTGCAGCGTCATCTCCTGCTTGCTCAGCCCGGACTCGAGTAGTTGCGGGACGTAAGCCCGCATGTCAGCCTCGATGTTGGCCAGGTTCTGATTCGTCGGGATGATGAGGTTGGCCCCCTCAATGTAGCCTTTGGAGTCGACGCCGAAGTCGTGAATCAGGATCCCACGGGGCGCCTCGACGGCTCCGGCCCCCTGCCCGTATTTCGTCGGTTGCCGAAGCGGCTCGACCTTCAGCCCGCGCGTGAGTATTTCGTCGATCAGTTCGATCGCCGACTCCAGGCAGTGTACGACTTCGACGAGTTGCGCCGTGTTGTTGTGGAACGGATTGCAGTTGACCGGTCTGAGCCCGAGGTTCTCGGCCGCTTTCTTGGCCGTCGGATGCAGCTCATCGTAGTTGTTGTTGAACCGGGCCAGAGCCCCGACGGCGTAACTGGGCGAGCGCTGTGACCGGGCGTGCTTGGCGGTGGAGTGTTGGACCACCTCCTCGATGATCCGCTTGCGGTAGTCGGCGACCTTCGTGGGCTTCGGATCCTTCGTGGAGACGATATTGCCGTTGTAGAAGGCGTATTCGCCGTTGCCGGTCGCCTTGAGGCAGACGTACTCCGTATCGCGCGTCAGGTCCGGTATGTTGAACCGGGCGTAGGTCTCGGCGACGACCTCGAGGTCCGAACGAGCCGCCTCGCACCGCCGCTTCAGATCGATCAACTCCTCGTCGCGTGGGATGTGGGTCAGCCCGCCGACATGGCAAGCGATCGGGTGGATGTGTCGCCCGCCGACCATGCCGCAGATATCATTGGACAGCCGCTTGAGACGCAGGGCGATCCTGACCACGTCGGGGTGTGTCTTGGCCAACGGGAAGACCGAGCCCACGCCGAGGAAATCGGGCACGGCCAGGAAAAGCACGTGCAGAATGTGACTTTGCATTTCCTCGCCGAAGACGATCAGCTTCCGTAGCTTCACCGATTGTTCGCTGGGTTCGATCTCCAGTGCCGCCTCCATGGCGTTGACCGTGGCCGTCGTGTGGGCGACGGAGCAGATGCCGCAAATCCGGCAGGTGATGTGCGGCGCCTCACTGTAGTGTCGACCTCGCAGAAACGACTCGAAGAAGCGCGGGCTCTCGACGATCGCCAGGTGCAGCTTTGTGATCTCCCCGTCTTCGACACGGACGGAGATGTTGCCGTGGCCTTCGACGCGGGTCACGTGCTTGACATCAATGGTCACGTTCTTCATGAAAGGCATCCTCATTCATTACGTAAGGAGCCGCGGGTTTTGGCCCGCACAGAGGTTCCTGGATCAATCCTATGGGAGCGTCTTGCCCTGGTAGGCCCCGTATAGCCGCATGTCGGCGAGGACCCGATCGAGCGGCACGTCGTACTGCTCGCGGAGGTTGACCGCCGCCGCCGCCAGCGCCTCGTCACTGACAATGCCCCGGCATCCCTCACATTTGGACCCGAACGACGGGCAGATGGCGCCGCACCCAGCGCGCGTCACGGGCCCCAGGCAGATGATCCCCTTCTCGTAAAGGCAAAGATTGCCCTGTTTCTTGCACTCGACGCAGACGGCGTGGTTCGGCGGACGGAACGGGCGGGTCGTCAGCATGCACTTGACGAACCGGAGAAGCTCCTCCTTGACCATTGGGCAGCCCGGCAGTTCGTAGTCCACCTTCACCACCGCCGAGATCGGCCGGGCGTCAATGGTGGGGAACCACTCGGCGTTGTCGCCGTAGACGTACGTGCGGTACTCGCTGCTCGGCTGATGGTTCTTCAGTGTATTGATGCCGCCGATGCAGGCACACGCGCCGATGGCCACCAACGTCCTGGAGTGCTCGCGGAATTCGTTGACCTCTTTCTCGTCTTCGGGGGTGGAGACCGCCCCGTCGACAAACCCGATGTCGATATCCCAACTGCGCTCGGTCATGCCCTCGCGAAAATTGACGATGTCGACCGCCTCAAGGATGTCAAGCAGTTGATCCTCGAGTTCGAGGATTGCCAGTGAGCACCCTTCACACCCGGTCAAACTGAAAATGGCGATTTTCGGCTTCACTATTCGATGGCCTCCCGCAACGCCTTCAGTTGCCCGTACTTAAACACCGGGCCTTCAAGGCAAACGTATATGTTGTTGACCTGGCAATGGCCGCAGATTCCCACGCCGCACTTCATGCGACGCTCCAGGGAACAGTAAATGCTCTTCTGCGGGATGCGACGGGCCAGAACCTCCAGGACGACGAATTTGAACATCACCGGCGGGCCGATGATGACCACCATCGTTTCCGTCGGATTCAGTTGCGGCAACTCCTTGAACAACGTGGTTACCACACCGCTCTTGCCCCGCCATTGCTCGTCGGGACGATCCACGGTGAGGTGGAAGTTGACGTCTGGGCTCTGCCGCCAGAGCGTGAGATCCTCACGATACAGAAGCTCGGACGGCGACCGCGATCCGTAAAGCAGGTGGAACGCCCCAAACCGTTCCCGTTCATCCAGAATGTATTGGATAAGGGAGCGAGCGGGCGCGATCCCCAGGCCTCCCGCCACTATTAGGATATCCTTTCCGTGCAGCTCGGCCACGTCGAATCCGTGCCCGAGTGGGCCGCGGATGCCGATTACATCACCTTCCTCGAGTTTATGGATGTGAGTGGTCACCTCGCCGACACGGCGCACGCACAGCTCGAAATGGTCGGGCCGGGTCGGCGACGAACAGACCGAGATCGGACATTCGCCCACGCCCAGGATCGACACCTGAACGAACTGGCCGGGTTCGTGGTCGAGCGGTCGACCGTTGTCAAACGCGAGCTGCAACAGGACTTCGAGATCGGTCATCTGCTGCACACCGATTACCCTGGCCGGGGAAGGAATGTAGAGACTCGCTCGGGTCTGGTGTTCTAATGATTCCGCCGTGGTCACGTCAAACCTCCTCGGCAAGCTGGTTGTAGATCTCCACTGAGCATATCTTGGCCGTACACGCCCGGTCGCAGCGGGCGCAGCCCACGCAACCGACCCTGCCGCTACGCTCCTGAATCCAGACGGCCTTGCGGTAGATGCGGTGCCGCAGTCGTGACGCCGTCTTCGCACGGAAGTTGTGATCCCCGGAGACGAGGGCGAAGTCGGGAAGTTGACACCCATCCCATTCGCGAGTGCGCCGACCGGCGCCGGGCGTCAGGTCCGTCTCATCCGAAATGTCGAAGCAGTAGCACGTGGGACAGGAAAGGTTGCAACTGCCGCAAGAATAACAACGCCGGGCCGTCGCGTCCCACAAGAGCGAATCGTACGATCGACTGAGCAACTCCGGCAGGTCCTCTCGGCGCGTGTGGAGCACGAACGGGAATGCGGTCTCTTTCTCGGCCCGGTATTTCTCAAACGTCCGCTTGTCGTCGTCGCTCGGCACCACGGACTGCCGGCTGTAGAGCAGCCACTCCCGACCTGCGCTGGTTCCGAACATCACTCCGTACCGGACATTTCCACCGTCGGTCCCGAGGGGATAGAGCATTACGTCGAATCCCTCCTCCGCTCCATTCGTGCCCATGTCCTTGCAGAAAACGCCCTCGGTGCAGGGCACGCGGCAATCCAGGCCGATGATCATCGTGGCCTCGCGCCGCGCGAAGTAGTGCTCGTCCCGGTACTCGATATCGAACACGCGGTCATACAGGCGGATCGCGTGGATATCGCAAGGATGAATCCCAACGAGCACCGTAGGCCGCGGGTCGTAATCCGGGGTGCCGGCTAATCCCTCGTCGTCCGGACTGAAAGCGAACAGCGTTTCGGCCGGCGGCGTCAGGAACCGCTTCGGGCTGTAGACGCAGTAGTTGAACGATAGATCCAACTGATCCGCGTGGTCCACTTCCTCATAGAAATAGCGGACGGGTGGGTCGCACTCCGGAACGTCGCGGGCCACGGGACCGATGATCCGCCGCTTATGGGCCAGCTCATCCACCAGTCCCATCAGGTCCGAGTGCAGTATAATCCTATCCAGCATGGTTGAGTTCCTCCGCACCCGCTCCAACGTCGGTGTCTGGGCGGGTCGTCTCGATTACGATTTCGCTGGAGCGTGTGTTTCGAGCACTGGGCCCTTCGGGCAGCGCGCGCTGCGACGGAAACATGACCGTGAACGTAGAACCTTCCCCGACGCGTGACCACACACGCAGACGACCGTGGCCCTGCTCGACCACCTCGCGCACGATCGCGAGACCGAGACCGGAACCCGGAATCGCGGCCGACAATGCTGCGTTGCCCCGCCGAAATGCGTCGAAGACCGATCCGGTGCCGTCCTCGCCGGTCAGCATTTCCGGCTCAATCCCCATGCCTGTGTCGTCGACAGTCACGGAGACATACTCCTTTGCCTGATCCCGAGTCCGGCTCGACACGACGTCTCGCCACCGACCGTGGGACGGTTCGATCCTCTCGGCACGGACCGAGACCATGACATCACCCGGGCTGTCGGTGTATTTGATCGCATTATCGAGAAGGTTACCGATGCAATCCTTCAAATCGGTGGAGTCGACGCGGGCACGCAGATCAACGCCGTCCGGCACGTGGCACTTGAGCGTAAGTCCCTTTCTGTCCGCGAGCGGGAGATTCTTCTTGCACAGCTCTTGGACGACGTCACCGACGTCGATCGGCGCGGGTGTGTGCCGCCGCGGGTCGGCCTCTTGCACGCGAGCAAGTGTCAGCAACTCGTGGATGTGTGCAATGCCATCGCTACAACGCTGGATGATCTTGTCGCACGTCGCGTGCAGCGACCCCTTAGGGACAATATCGTCTCGAATCAGACTGGTCAACGTTTGAATCCCGGCCAGCGGGCTCTTGAGCTGGTGGGCGGCCGTCTGCATGAAGCGAGACCGGCGTTGCTGCAAGTCGTTGATCGCCTGTTGCGATTGTTGCAGGGCTTCGTTGGCGTGGCGCAACTGTACCTCGCGCTCGTCCAATTGTTGCGCGATATTCAGCGAGAAGTACAGCGTCCCGAACACGCCGCATACAAGCACTGCAATCGCGATGGCGACGTATTGTGCTTGATTGAATAGCCCGATCTCGGGCAAACCCGGCAGGAAGGCGTAATGTGGCTGAATCCAGCCGACGAGCTCGCCGATCCCCAAGGCGGCGTAGAGCGTGGTCGCCCAGACGCCCTGAAGCAAGGCATGACTGCCCCTCAGCAACAGCGACCCGATGGCCATGTGGAACAGGTAGAAGATCGCCATCGGGCTCTCGATGCCGCCAGTGTAACGCAGGATTACGGTCAACATCAACAGGTCGATACTCACCTGCGCGTTCACGTACAACAGCGCGTGGGGAAAAGCGGAAAGGTCGCGGTGGCTCGAACTGCGGACCCGCTGGGTCAGAAAGTAGGACAACAGCATCCAGCAAACGTTGATGAACGCCAGCCCCGCAATCGCCAGAGCCAGCGTCCCGACACCCGGACGCTGGGTCGAAAATGTGATCCGCTCGACCGCCAGCGCAGCGAGCGCCGCGAACACCATGCACCAGCGCAGCCGAATGAACCAGTGCAAGTGAAGCATCGACACCAATGCACCGGCGCGGTACGGTTCGCGCACGAGCCGCGAATCGAGTGCCGTCGAGTTGTCTCGCCCGGGCGGCTGGTCCACGGTCCTATTCCTGCGACTGCCCGCCGAGCACGTTCGCCACCGCCTCGCGCAGCTTGGCGGCGTCGAGCGGCTTCTCGATGAACATCTCCGCCTGCACGTACTCCGACCCCAGCTCCTTGGCGAAGTCCATCCCCATCGTGTCCCCGATTGCGGAGATCATGATGATCGGAATCTTCGCAAGAGCATCGTCTTGTTTCATCTCATAGGACAAATGGAATCCTTCCGAAGGAGACGACAGCATGATGTCCAACAGGATCAGATCGGGCGGGCTCTGCCGGACGGTCTCGAGACCCTCCGGACCGGTGAAGCAACAGGTGATACGAAACCCTTGTGGTTCCAGGATCATCTTGATTGCCTCGTGCATGTCGGGATCGTCGTCGATCAGCACGATGTGCTTGCCTTCATTGCTCATGTTTGCCTCTCCACCCTTGACGGGAAACATCAAGGGTTCGTGTGGTACGGGCTCAGTCATTGACTCGCAGTTACGGATGCACTGCGCATTGCGTGTCCAAGTTCAGCAGATCCGCGGCAGCTCTTCCCCGTAGGGTCGTGGGACGACGCGCCGGCCGCCCACACGCGTCCGCAACTCGACCAGGGGAGGCTGCGTTGCGGTCACGTTACCTATGCAAGCTGCGTGCCGACCAAGCGGATGACTCCGCAAGGCAGCGAGGGCCATGCTAACCGACTCGTCGGAAACCACGCAAACGACTTTACCCTCGTTGGCCACCGTCAACGGGTCCAGACCCAGCATCTCGGCCGCATGGCGCGTCGCCGGGGTGATCGGGATCTGATGCTCGTCGATCTGGATGCTTACGCCTCTCGTTTCACTGATATCAGCCAGCACCTCGGCCAGACCCCCTCGCGTGGCGTCGCGCAGGAACTTCACGTCTGCCGTCGTGTCCAGCAACACGGCAACCAGCGAATTCAAAGGAGCCGCGTCTGATCGCACGACCGACTCGAACTCGAGCCCGTTGCGCAGGGACATGATCGCGAGCCCGTGCTCCGCGATCGGACCGTTCACCAGAACCGCGTCCCCCGGCTCGATCCGTCCAACATCGAGCGAAACCGCCGGCCGTAAACGCCCCACGCCCGTGGTGTTGATGAATAGTCCATTGGCAACCAGGGGATTCCCCTCGGCTTCCAAGTGGCGGCGCTCGATTACCTTTGTGTCTCCGGTAACCACGGCGACTCCGACCTCGGCCGCCGTCGCGCCGATCGACACCATCACTCGATCCAGCACCTCGAGCGGCAAACCCTCCTCCAGAATCAGCGCCAGGCTGAGCGCGAGCGGGGTCGCGCCCATCACGGCCAAATCGTTCACAGTGCCCGCGACGGCCAAACGCCCGATATCACCGCCGGGGAACTCCAAGGGGGTAACCACGTATGAATCCGTGGTGAAGACGAGTGCTCCTTGTGGATTGGGAAGCATCGCTCCGTCGGTCAGCGCGGCCAGCCGCTCGTTGTTGATCGGTGGCACGATGTGGTCCCGGATCAACTGGTGCATCAACTCCCCGCCACCCCCGTGGGCTAACAGCACACGTTCTTCGCCGTGCCCGGATTCCGAACTGCCCGTCACGAGCCGGTCTCCTTTTCCGCGCACGCGGAATAGCCCGGCAGGTTGCGCCCGTACTTGTACCACGCCGCGCAGGTTCCCTCACTGCTAACCATACAGGGCCCGACCGGCGATCGCGGAGTGCACCGGCTGCCGCAAAGAGTACATTCCCAGGGCTCGACTATGCCTTGGATCACATCGCCGCAGCGGCACTTGGGGTGGTCCTCGTCTTCACCGATCATAAGCTCAAACCGCTGCACCGCATCAAAGCGTCGGTAAGGTGGAGCCAATTCATGCCCGCTCTGCGGGATCGTGCCCAGTTGGCGCCAAACCGTGTCCACCACGGTGAACACACGGTCCACCAGCTTCTGGGCCACCGTGTTTCCTTCGGCGCTGACGACGGCTGAGTACACGTTTTCCAACGTAGCTCGGTCCTGCGCAACCTGGCGGGCGAGATGGACCAGCCCGGTGAGAATCTGGTCGGCCTCGAATCCTGCGACAACACAGGGTTTGGCGTGTCGTTCGACGATTGGCTCATAGGCGTTGGCGCCGATGATGACACTGACGTGTCCGGGGCAGAGGAAGCCGTCCAGTCCCGGCCTGCCGGGATCACGCGTCTCCAGCAGCATGAGCATTGCCGGCACGACCAGCTTGTGACACATCAGGATGCTGAGATTATCGACACCATCCCTCTCGGCTTCGAGAACGATAGCCGCCGTCGCCGGCGCCGTTGTCTCAAAGCCGACGGCCAGGAAGACGACGTCGCAATCGGGGTGCTCGCGGGCTAACTGCAACGCCGCCCGCGCAGAGTTGACCACCCGAACGCGGGCGCCGGCCGCACGCAGAGTTTCGAGACTTCCCGACCGCCCGGGTACGCGCAACATGTCGCCGTAGGTGGCCACCATCACGCCGCTCCGCCCGGCGATGTCGAGGGCGGCGTCGATGTGCCGCTGGGCGGTGACACATACCGGGCATCCAGGTCCGCTGACCAGGCGAAGGTTTTCCGGCAGAATCGGGCGAATGCCGTTGCGAAAGACCGAGACCGTGTGCGTGCCGCAGACTTCCATGAACTGCGCGCGACGCCCGATTCGCTCGCACAGCGCCTCGAGTTCGACCAGCAAGGTGGGGATTTCCCCGGTCACGGGTCCTCTTTCTCGATCGCGTTTGCGGAGTCCGGGTCGCTTGCCCTGATGAAATCGTCACCGTAGGCCCCGCGCAGATAATCCCACGTTTCCAGGGCGTCAGTCTCGTCGATTTGCGTGATCGCGAATCCTGCGTGGACAAGTACCCAGTTGCCCACCAGTATATCGGGCGTAAGAATCGTGCTGATTCTCATGCGGTTTCCCTGAAGGTCCACGACGGCGTCCTCGCCGCTGCATTCGATGATTTGTCCAGGAACGGCCAGACACATGGGCTTACGTTTCCGTCGCGCGAGCCACGGTTTCCGGCTCCGCGCTTTGCCACGCGGCGACCAGCGCCTGGCCGAGTGACAATCCTCCGTCACCACTAGGCACCTGGCGGTGGTACAACACGCGTAGGCGGCGGGCTTCAAGGAGTTCAACCACTCGGCCGAGTAACCTGCGATTGCAGAAGCAGCCACCGGAAAGGGCAACTGTATGAATGCCCGTGGCCTCACAGGCCGCCGCGGTGGCATCAACCAGCATACGGGCGATCGTCTCGTGAAACCTGGCCGCGATCCGATGGACCGGTTCACCTGAGCGCACCGCGCCGAGGATCTCGAGGATAGCCGGGATCATCGACATCACAACACGACCGTTCCGCTCCGTCACGCAGTATGCATAGGGGTCGGCGGCCGTCTCGCCGGCGGCCGTCTCCAAGGCCATCGCCGCTTCCGCTTCGTGTCGGTTGCGGGCGCATAGACCGGTCAAGAAGCTGACCGCGTCGAAGACCCGCCCAAGGCTCGACGTTGGTAATGCGTGGACACCGGCTACGACCTGCCTTTCGAAGACGCTTAATGCCTCGGTGGGCACGCCACGAAACACCGCGCCGGCTCGTTCAAGCCAGTCTTCTCCAAGTGTTTGCCGCACCAACGCCGCTGCTGGGCGCCATGTCTCGATGGCCGCCGCGTCCCCGCCAACGAGCGGAAAGTACTCCAAGTGCCCCACGCGATCAAACGTGCCTCTTTTACACAGGAGGATCTCGCAACCCCACACCGCCCCGTCCGTCCCGTATCCGGTTCCGTCGCAGGCCAGCCCGATCACCGGCCCCGCCTCATTCCATTCCGCCATGACGCTTGCAACATGAGCGTGATGGTGCTGAACACCGAAGGCCCGAAGGCCAAGCTCGCGGGCATAGCGGGTTGAGAGGTATCGCGGGTGGAGGTCGTGCGCGACGAGTTCCGGGGCGAAGTTGAAAAGTACCTTCAGTCGGTGGACCGCGCGGACAAAGTTCCGGTAGGCTTCCGCGTGGATTAGATCGCCCAGGTGCTCGCTCAGCGTTGCTTCGCCGCCGGCGTACAGGCAAACACAGGACTTCAACTCGCCGCCAACCGCAAGAATCTTCGCCGTGTGGCCGCGCGGGAATGCGCCGCCGCCCGATCGGTCGAGCCGGACCGGGCATGGTGCGTACCCGCGAGCGCGGCGGATCGGAATCGCATCTTCCCGAAAACCGAAAACTACCGAATCGTCGATTGGCCGGAAGATCTCACGATTGTGCGTCAGGAACGCGTCCGCCGCCGAGCCCAACGTGTCGAACGCGTCCTGGTCCTCGTACGTCAACGGCTCTCCGGACAGATTGAACGACGTCATCACGAGTGCACCCAATCCCTCCGTGAAGAGCAGATGGTGGACCGGAGCATAGGGCAGCATCACGCCGAAATCCTTGCAGCCAGGGGCCACCAATCCGGCAAGGCCATGATCCGTCCGCTTGGGAGCCAGCACGATCGGTGCCGCGCGTGACGTCAGCGCCACAACGTCAGTGTTCGTGAGAGTGCAAATTTTCCGGGCGGCCCCGACGTCCGCTACCATTACCGCCAGCGGCTTGCCGTCACGAATCTTGCGCGCGCGAAGCTCAGCTACGACTGCGTTCAGATCGGCCCGGCAGGCCAAGTGATATCCGCCGATGCCTTTGATGGCGACGATTCGCCCTTGTGCCAGCATTCGTGCGGTTTCACGAATCGGATCCCCTTCGATCGTCGATCGGTCCGGCCGGCAAAGCTCCATTCGTGGGCCGCAGACCGGGCAGGCGTTCGGTTGTGCGTGAAAACGCCGACTTGACGGATCGGCGTACTCCTTTGCGCAGAGTTCACAAAGAGTGAACTTGGCCATCGTGGTGGCCGGGCGGTCGTACGGAATGGTCCGGATGATCGAATACCGAGGCCCGCAGTTGGTGCACGTAATAAACGGATAGCAATAGCGCCTGTCCGCCGGGTCGAACAGCTCGGCACGACACTCATTGCACAAGGCCGCGTCCGGCGTTACTTCCGGACTCCGGTTCGGATCAGGATGCGACAGCTCGATGCGAAACTCCGCGTCGCCCACCGGCGCCATGTCCCGACGCTCCAACTGGCGAACCCGCGCCATCGGAGGGAGTTTCTCCGTCAGTTCCGAGGCGAAGGCCTCGACGGCAGCGGCTCGCCCCTCCACCTCGACAACGGCGCCGTTGCCGTCGTTGGCTACGAAACCCGTCAAGCCGTGGATTGTCGCCATGCGGTACACGAAGGGGCGAAACCCAACCCCCTGAACCTGCCCTCGCAGGTCGAAACGACGACGAATCACATTCTCAGCCGACACGACCACCCGATACCTCCGGTTAGGACGCCCGAACAGTTGGGGCTGTCTTCATGACGCGAGGTGGTGGGTCGGTGGTCCAGTGGCAACTGGGCAACCTCCGCTAAGAAGCACTTCCAGGGCCCTCGCGAACGTCACTTGTCATACGCCGTCTTGCGGAAAGTGACAAGGCGGATTGCCGACGCTCGAAAACCCATTCGTGAGAATTTGCCGCCGTCGCACAGTGAAACGTGGCCACGCGGCGTCGAGTCGAACCCATGCGTGGAAACCGGAATCGAAGGCGGAACCCATCATTCATCACAGCACCTGACAGTCACGGCTTCATGGAAGGGACAGATGCTAGGGCACCAACGACGTCCGCTTGGCACGGCAGTAGCTGCCCGTTCCCGCACGGATTGCCGGACGGCGGCGGTTATTGTTATCAGCCAAGTGGAGGGAAGTTGGCGTGAACACATCAGCACGCGAATCCGACGAAGGTATCTTCGTAAGCTCTGTCCCGTCTTGTTATCCTCATCCTTCCAACTTACCTGGTCAGCGCCTCGGTTAGCCGGAGACACCGCATTGCTCGCGCTACTCCGTGCTCCGTTTCAGGCTGGCCATACTCACCTTGATGTCCAGCACCGGCGTTCCATTGAAGGCATCGAGGTTGCGAACAACCAGCGTAGTGCCCCTGACCTCCAGAAGTTCCACCTCTGTGACACCGATGGGTGTCAGCCGGTCCGGCGTGCGTGAAGCGAACGGCCCGACCCGCTTACCGTCAAATCCGCGGGCGAAGACACTTTGGATCGGGCGGGCTTTGTGGAAGTGCCAGAGGATCAGCAGCGACGTTTCGTCTTTCAGGCCCTTCATGAATCGGGCCATGCCCGGATACAGATGGATCTCTGAGATGTTGCCGCCCGTGATGCCGAAGTCGCCCGGGCCGCATTCCTTGTCGTTGACGACGTAGCCGATGGGTCTAATCATTATGGGCTTCGCGTCATCGGGGTACAGAGCCGCGAGAGGAACCGCCTCGCCATCGATCATCATGACTTCTCCAGGTCCAGGATTTCGACTCATGTTGCTACACCCGGAAGCCGCAAAGAGCGCCGCAACCACTGCACATGCTAACGAGCACCTCTTTCGCCTCATTTGCTGTCTCCCTGATCGTTTCGGTAATGTTCCTTTTTATGCCCTACTCTCCGGTGACCATGTTACAACCTGATAGCGGAGGATACCGTCCTTGCGTTTCACCCGCTACCCGCCGCCTCTGTTGACGTAACTTCGCGCCGCCTGTGGTCCCGCCGCACCTGACGACACCTCCCCACCCGAATCCACCTCTATGAAATCAATCCCCGGAATAATGCTGTTTCGTTCATGCCACTATGATATTATGTCCGTCAAGGGTTTTTTCAGGCTCTGTGCGGATCATGGTAGTTCGCACCACAGTCGAGTCATATACGGAGGGACGATCATGCCCACAACTCACTGTCAGTGCGGAGCGAAATACCGTTACCCCGAATCCTCGATCGGCAAGCGTGCCAAGTGCAAGAAGTGCGGCGCCGTCTTCACGCTTGAACCGGACGACGATGAAGGTCCGATCGCACTCGCGGACGACAGCGAGATGAGGAATGAAATGACCATCGCCACCGAGCAAGCCGGTGCAACAGCCGCGCCCAAACAAGGCGAGGTTTTTGTGCCACCGGGGACGCCCGGCGCGGCCAGCTCGGCCGGGCTTGGCTCCGTTGCCTCGCCTGCGGCGGCCGCGTCCACGAAAAGTTACGCCGCCGACGTGCTGTGGACGTTCCTGTTCCCTTCGTCTCCCAGAAACCTGATCGTCTTCCTTTCGTTCTGGGCCGCGATGGTGATTGCACGATTCGTGCTCTATGTCCCACTGATCGGGTGGATCCTGTGGCTCTTGGTTATTGGCTGGTATTGCGCATTTCGATTCGAGATCATCACGTCCGCCGCAGCAGGTGAAGAGGACCTGCCGGACCCGCCGTCGCCGCGATTCATCATTGACCTCGTCGAGCCGCTCCTCAAGTGGTTTGGAAGCTGGCTCGTCGTTCTGGCCCCGGCGCTGGCGTACGTTGCGTATGCGTTGGAGCAGGGAACGATGAAGGGGGTCAGTCTGCTGGGAATGATGACCGGCGGTCTCGCAGGCATGATTCAGGGAGCGAGAAGTGGTATGCTCGCGTTTAACCTTCTTATCTCCATCGGAATCCTTCTCTGGCCGATCGTCGTTCTGTGTGTGGCATTGGGAGGGTTTGCGACGCTCTACCGGTTGGACCTGATCGTCTTGACGATCATCAAGACGCTTCCGATCTACCTGTTCACGGTTGCGTTGATGTTCGGGGCGGTGTTCATCGAGGAAAAGCTTCTGGTGGCTGTCAGCGGCGGTCCTCAACGCCCGATGAGTGGCACGGCGGGTGGGATTCTCGCGCTACACGTCTTGTCGAGGGGTCTGGACATTTATCTCAACATCGTGCTGATGCGCCTGATCGGGCTTTACTACCACCATTTCAAAGATCGGTTTGCCTGGTCATGGGGCTGATGACTGGGGGAAAGGATGAAGGCGGAAGGGAGATTGTCGGTTGCATGTATATTCCCAATCCGCAATCCCCAATTGAATCACCACGGGCCGAAGATCGCCGCAATGACGACCACCAATCCCAGAAGAATCGTCGCGACGGCCGTCGGGTAGTTCGGCGAGATCTCCAGCACTTCTCGTGCCCAGACAGGCAGTCGGCTAACGCGAAACAGACTGAGTCCGAGGAAAACCGCCGCAAACCCACAGATCCCCGCCACCCAACGTATTACGGGCTCCACCCATCCGAGCGACAGCGACAGGCTGGCGGTCACCATCACGAGACCCGCCGTTGCGATCTTGAATCCGTGGCGAACCCACTCGTACGCCTCCCGAAGTTCGTGGATCTGGTGCTTGATCCGTGCGGCCTTTTGCTGCCACTCCTTGCGAACAAAGGTCTGCCCGCACTCCGGGCAGCGATCGGAGACCGCACCCGTCAGGTTGTATCCGCAGTTTAAGCAAAAGGGCGGGATCACGACGGGTCCCTGCCCGTCTTTCAAGCGATCAAGATGTTCCCGGTCGATAGGCATCGACGCAACCTGCGCAATCCCTCCAGGGAGATAGACGGTCTGACGAGTGCCCGTGTTAGCGCGATTATAGATTGTAGATTGAGGATTGTCGATTGCGGATTGGGTCGGAGCGGTGCGCGGCGTACGTAGGTTAAGCAGATCTTCGTGCGTGTCGAACGTCAAACCGCGCGAGCGAATACCGCGACAGATGCCACAGGTAGCTTACGTGCCTGTGGTATCCGATCGCGGTTGCGTTTTGCATAAAGCGCGGAGTCGGCAGTCGATTTACGAGTCGCCTTCGCTCGGGCTGCGTTCGGCGGGTGACTGATAATTGGTCACACTCCGCGTATACCATGCTTTACCGTCAAAGGTCGTGTATTTGGAAGAGGATTTATAGAAATCGATTTTCTGGACGACAGGTCCCAGCTTCGCAACCATGCCCAGGATCTTCCCCAGGGCCTGCTGCGCCTCCGGGTCGGGAATCATCATGGTCATCATCCCACCCGCCATCGAAATGCCACCGATAATCTCAGCAATCTCCGTCCCCAAGTTCCGTTTGTCGGTAAACGAGATCGATCTAAATGATCCTTCGGGGATCATGACTTCTTTCATCAGTCGACTGTTCTTGCGGATGTTGGGATGCTCTCCCGCGGCGGTGGCGAGACTAAGCACAACGGCATCTGCTGACGTGCCTACGATCAGGTGACCACCGGTGACACCACAGACACACGGTTGCGGCATCATGCCGATCTGAACATTGTGGAACCCGGTCAGTTTCTCGTGCGTCGCCGGCGAGGTTCGAATGGCCAACATCCCCAACATCGGGTTCTCTTGGA
Source organism: uncultured Phycisphaeraceae bacterium (assembly GCA_964548955.1). Classification (GTDB taxonomy): domain Bacteria; phylum Planctomycetota; class Phycisphaerae; order UBA1845; family UBA1845. The sequence continues at coordinate 6,990 of CAZJTP010000016.1, read as the reverse complement.
TTGCTTGCTGAAGGTTGGTTGACACGTACTGAAGCGCGGAGGCAAGCTTCTCACGAGCGACGGCCTCGTCGGTGACCTTGATCATAAGAACAGACTGTTCGCCAAACGGCTGCTTCATTTTGACCCAGATCATACCCCCATGGATCCAGCCGAGGACGTCCTTCTTGAAGTCGACGCCGAGCTGTTGCTGCATGCCCGCCCACGTAGCGAGTATCTCCTCACCCTTCGAGCCCATCCCTCGGATGGTGCCTTGGATGAACTCGTACAGTTCGCCCAGATCAATGCCGCCACACACAGAAAACGACACCGTCTCCTTCGGCAGGTAGCGATCGAAGTCCGTCAGCGGTTTGCGTTTACCAAACACCGGGTAGAACGGTCTGTCCTCTGCACCGGGAACCAGGGCGGCGATCTCATCGGTATGGACTGCGTACCCCTCCGTGTACGCGACGGTTGCGGTGTAGTCGATCATGCCGACCGTATCAAAGAGGCGTTCGATCAACGTCTTCACCATCGCCGCCCACTTGGCCGATTCACCCACGGTCGCCGCCTTCTTTTTCGCCTTGGCCAGTGCGGTCTTGTACCGCGGCTCCTCGCGAATGCTCTCCAGATCGGTGTCTCGTGAGATGTGCTTGGGGGCATAGAATCCGGCGTCGACGGCCTTTTCCAGCCACGTCAAGGCTTCATTCTTGTCCCCGACCATCGCATGGAAGCAGGCAAGGTTGTACATGATTCTTGAATCGGTCGGGGCCACGTCATGGGCCTTTTTCGTGTACGTAAGCGCCTGCTTGTAGTCGCCTTGCTGGTAAGCTTCGCCTCCTTTCTCGGCGAGCCCATTGGCTTCTTCGTTGAACCGCGCGTTGGTGATCGTATCCTCCGGGTGTGCAGCCATCTCCGCGACGGCCAGCTCGGCGATTGCACGAAACGGCCGGAGCATCGCCTGCATATCAAAGAAGACCATTTCATCTTCAGCCGCCGGCAGCTTGGCGAACGCCTGCTTGAATCGCGGGCTCACTGCGAGAGGCTTCTTCGAGCCACCGCCTAGAAGGTCGAGGGCCTCATCGAGAATCTGTAGACCCAGCCCTATTGCGATTACATCCTGGTGCAAGGCAACCGCCAACGAGTACGGCGGTGCCTTCGGAACCGTGCTCAGTAGATTGAGGCTCGCAACCTTGGCGCCCTTTCGGGGGGTCATGTCCACAGTCATCAACTCTTTGCCGGCCGCCTTGTTGATCTCTGCGGTGATCGTTTGAAGGATTGCAACGAGGCCTTGGTAGTTCTTTGGGGTACTGCCGTTTTGGCCGTGGACCAGCCAGATCATGTCCGGGACCATTGTGATGCTGCCACCGATGCGCACAGGTTCATTCATTCGTTCGGCGAAGACGATCTCGCCGCCGCCGAGCTTATCCCAGTCCACGCCTTCGAGCAGTTGTTTGGCCAGCTCCTTGAGATGATCCACCTCGGCCAGTTGCTCATCGCCCATCTGGGAGCCGATCAACTCCATGATGTCAGACCCGATGCCGGATTGCTTCAGGGCACCAAAGACCTCGGACCAGTAGTCGTCGAGGAAGGCCCGCTCCACGTTGTGCCGCCCGGCCACACAGAGAAATACGTCGTCCGGAACGGCCGAAACGAGCGAGAACCGTTCCTTCGCCGCCGCAGCCGGTGCCAAGATACTGACAGCCAACATGACCGCCAGTCCTCTAGTCCAACCAATCATTCTCGTATTCATCGGTTTCTTTCCTTGCCGCATAGGCGCAACCAAAGGAATGCGCCACCAGGAGACCTGACCCACAACCCGATGTCTCGGCCAGGTGGCCGGTATTCTAATCGTCCGTACGGACCCGCTCAATTGAATCACGTTAACGCAAAACAACTTCTTACACAACTATCACGGGCGACACACAATCTGACACTCACGTTCCCGCCTCGGATATGGCGTTCGCTGATTCGAGACGAGCCCCAAGAAACCTGTGCGGACGTCAGCGCAGGTTAAAGCCCGCGGCACAGTTGAGTGCTCATCCGCGTGCACTTGGTCGAGATACTTGTGGGACACAGTACAAGGCGGATTCCGACGCTGCACATCTCGACGTTTCGACTTTTCGGCGTTTCCGCCGGACCGCTTGAACAGCCGTCGATCCGGAAGTACCCTTTCTCCGCTGGGAAGAGAGTATCGGGTTTCACCGGCTGGGAACGATTCCTGGGCTGACTACGAAACCGTCAGGCTCAAACGGGCGGCCGTCCAGGTTGGTACGTGACCTGCAAGTCTTCAACCGGCGGCGTTTGAGTCGCTGATTCGAAAGTCGGTCCTACAGGAAACAGGTTCCGCAGGGACAACCCGATAGGCGGTTCAACGGAAGCCTTAACCGGCGACGAGCACCATATTAGGGAGCAGGCAATCGATGGGTGTGGCAACCGAGACACGAGAATCAGAGGTCGAGCACATCCCGGCGTGCCGGGGGTGGTGGAGCAGATTGATCCCGACGGCTCTGGTCGTGACGGCCGTCGTGCTGATCGCCCTTATAGCCATGATGCCCGATGAAACACCGCCGCCGCCCGCAACCGAGGTTCCGCCGATCAACGTCAAGGTTCTACGTATCCAAGCTGTGCCCGAGCTGCCCGATACGCTCGATCTGACCGCCGTCGTGGAGCCTGACCGGGTGGTCCGGGTCGCCGCGGAGGTGGCCGGGCGTATTGAGAAGTTCGGTGATCGACCGCAGCGAGCCGCGGGCTTGAGCCCGCGCGGTGACACGGACATAGACGCTGCTCCACTAACCGACGGACATCCGCGCGGATCAAAGTCCGCAGCCCGGGGTGCAACCGTTCAGGAGGGTGATCCGATTGCCCGGGGTGATCCGATCGTCCATCTGAACAAAGACCTGCTGCAAGCCGGCTTCAAGAGGGAGCAGGCTCAGTTCGAGTATGATCAGCGCGAATATCGGCGTCTCCTGGATCTGTTCGAGCGTGAGGCCTCGTCGAAAACCGAACTCGATGACGCGCGCACCAGAAGGGATGTCAGCAAGGCCGTGCTGGAAGAGGCCGCTGCCCATCTCGAGCGTGCCGCGATCGTTGCACCCATCAGCGGTACCCTGAACCGCCTGCCGATGGAAATCGGCGAGTATGTAAGCTCGGGCGATTGCGTGGCCGAAATCGTGGACATCGCCCGGGCCAAGATCGTCGTCGATGTGCCCGAGCGCGACGTACACTATCTGCATGTGGGCGACGTCGCGAAGATCTTCCTCCGCACCCCACAGCCGAGAGAACTTGCGGGCGAGATCGCGTACATCAGTGAGCTGGCAGATGAACATACCCGCACCACCCGACTGGAGATCATGGTGGACAACCACGATCACGCACTCAGAAGCGGGCAGATCGTCCGGGCAAGGTTGACACGCCGCGTCCTCACCAACGCCATCATGATTCCGCTCAGCGCGGTCATACCACTCGAGAACGACAAGGCGGTGTACATCGTCAATGACGACGACCGGGCCGAGCGCAGACTCGTCGAACTCGGGTTCATCAAGGAACGCAGTGTGCGAATCCTCAGCGGTCTGGCAACAGGCGATCGACTCATCGTCTCGGGGCATCGCTACGTCGGTCCGGATCAGCCGGTCGCCGTTGTCGAGGAGCAGTGACGGGCCGTGCTACTGTCCAACGCAGCAATTCGTAACCGCACGACGGTCGGCGTCCTGATCGTTGTCATAATCGTCTTCGGGACATACAGCTACATCTCCATGCCGCGTGAAAGCTCGCCGGACGTGCCGATCCCCTATGTCGTGATCACCACAACGTACGAGGGCGTCTCGCCGGAAGACATTGAATCTTCGGTGACGATCAAGATCGAGAAGGAGCTGGCCGGTCTCAAAGGCGTCAAGGAAATCACATCGTCAAGTGCCGAGGGCACCTCGGTCATCGTGATCGAGTTTCTGCCGGACGTGAACATCGACGACGCGATGCAGTACGTCCGCGACAAGATAGATCTCGCCAAGGCGGAGCTTCCCGACGACGCGGAGGAGCCGTCGCAGCGGGAAATCAACATCGCCGAATTCCCGATCATGATGATCAACATCTCCGGGAGTATCTCGCCGGTACGCCTGAAGGTGATTGCCGACAACCTCGAGGACGTGATCGAGACAATCCCCGGCGTGCTCGACTGCGACGTCTTGGGCGCACTGGAGCGCGAAATCCGCGTGGAGATCGACCAGGATCAGGTGGCCGCGTACGGGCTGACGATCCCGGAAATTATCAACCTGATCCCGTCCGAGAACGTCAACATTTCCGCCGGCGGCTTGGAAACACCCGGTACGAGGTTCAACGTTCGGATTCCCGCCGAATTCGTCGAACCGGAAGAGGCAATTGCACTGGTGATCGCAGTCCGCGACGGTCGGCCGATCTATCTGACCGACATCGGTACCGTGCGCGACACGTTCAAGGACCGGGCGGGGTTCTCCCGCCTCGACGGGACCGAGAGCATCACGGTCACCGTCCAAAAGCGGATTGGCGCGAACCTCATCTTCATCGCCGAAGCGGTGAATAGAGTGTTAGAGGAGTTCCGCCGGCGCGCGCCGATGGGCGTACACTTCGACATAATCCTCGATCAGTCAAAGGACGTCCACATGATGATCAGTGACCTGGAGAACAATATGCTCTCCGGAATGATCCTGGTGCTGATCGTGCTCGTCCTGGTTCTTGGGTGGCGCGTGAGCATCATCGTCGGCTTTGCCATTCCCGTAAGTATGCTGCTGAGTGTCACAATCCTCCAGGCGTTGGGGCACACGCTGAACACGGTTGTGCTGTTTGGCCTGATCATGGCGTTGGGCATGCTCGTGGACAACGCCATCGTGATCGTCGAGAACATCTACCGGCATTTCGAGCTGAGCGGCCGGCGGATCGAAGCAGCCATGACGGGAACGGATGAGGTGGCCTGGCCGGTGATTACCTCGACGGCGACCACCGTGGCTGCGTTCGCACCGCTTCTGTTCTGGCCGGGAATCATGGGCGGATTCATGAAGTACCTGCCCATCACCCTGATCACCACCCTGATCAGCTCGCTGTTCGTCGCCATGGTGATCAGTCCGACTATCAGTTCCGCTTTCGTGCGTGGGCGGAGGAAGAAGGGCGCCGTGCAAAGCTGGTTTGTCACCGGCTACCAGCGGTTGCTGGAGACAGCACTGTGTCACCGCGTCACGACGCTGACTCTGGTTCTGTTGTTGCTCGTCGGACTGGCCATGTTATACGGTAAGAAGGGGCATGGCGTGGAGCTCTTCCCGGACTTCGATCCACGACGGGCTTATGTCAATATTCGCAGCCCGCAGGGAACCAACATCCTTGAATCCGACCGGCTCGCCCGGTTGGTGGAGGAGCGGCTCGAGCCCTACGCCGACGACATTCAGCACGTGATCACGAACGTCGGATCCGACGGCGACCACGTCAGCACCCTGACCCTCACGTTCCACGACTACGACTTTCGTAAGCGTCCGTCCGCGGCGGCGGTCGCCGACATTCGCCGGGATCTTTCCGACATCGCCGGCGCGGAGATCAAAGTCCGAAAAGACGAGGAAGGGCCTCCCACTGGGGCCCCTGTCGTCATCCGCGTCATCGGGGAGGATTTCGAGAGACTCGAAGCCATCAGCGAGGAGGCAAAGCAGACGATTGCGAACGTACCCGGATTGGTGAACCTCCGGAGCGATCACGAGGCCGCAAGACCCGAACTCGCGTTTCGCGTCGATCGGCAGCGGGCCATGCTGCTCGGCGTCAACACTTCCGTCGTCGGGAACTTTATAAAAACGGCGGTCTTCGGCCGGGAGGTCGGGAAGTACCGCCAGTTCAACGATGAGTATGACATCACCGTGCGGCTGCCGCTTTCACAGCGCGAGAACATCGAGGATCTATTCCGCCTTCGCGTGCCCAACGCCTATGGTGAAGCGGTGCCGCTCAGTTCTTTGGGCGACTTCTCCTACACCGGTGGATACGGAACGATCCGCCGGATCGATCAGAAGCGAGTCATCACGCTTACCGCCGACGCGGAGGGACGCCTCGCGACCGCGGTGCTCCGTGACGTTCAGCAGCTTTTGAGCCGGATCGAGCTTCCATCCGGTTATCAAATCCGCTACGCCGGTGAAAAAGAGGAGCAGGACAAGGCGCAGGCCTTCCTCAGCAAGGCGTTCGTCGTGGCAATCTTTCTGATCGTGCTGATCCTGGTCGCCCAGTTCAACGCACTGAGTCTGCCGTTTATCATCATGAGCACGGTGATCCTCTCGCTGATCGGTGTGCTGGCGGGCCTTATCATCTGCCGGATGCCGTTTGGAATCATCATGACCGGCGTAGGTGTCATCAGCCTGGCAGGAGTGGTAGTCAACAACGCGATTGTGCTGCTGGACTACACGCGATTGTTGCAGCGGCGCGGGATGGCCCTGATTCCGGCCGCCCTCGAGGCGGGCACGATCCGCCTGCGCCCCGTGCTCCTGACGGCGACCACGACGATCCTCGGGTTGATCCCCATGGCCGTCGGCGTCAGCTACGACTTCCGCAAGATGGCCTGGGCAACGCGAAGCGAGTCCAGCCAGTGGTGGAGCAGCATGGCCATTGCGGTGATCTTCGGCCTGGCGTTTGCCACGCTGCTGACGCTGGTCGTCCTACCCACGCTGTACGTGACCATAAACCGCCTGACCAACCGCAAAGCCGTAGCACCCGTCTCACCCGATCTCAGCGAACTGCCATCCGACGATCCGTAACGTCAGACAGATGCACAAAATGCTTGACGCTTAGCATGTGGGACGAAAAAAGCTTCGCGAACCGCGGGCTTAAAGCAACCCGCGCGGGGATAGTCGAAAGTGAAACGCTTCCAATAATCCCAACCCTCTCATCGTGGGGCTTAGAGCAGACTCCTTTTTTGTGTAGCAGATGTAGCGCCGTCCCTCGTGGGCGGCGCCCTGGCAATTCCTGCGTCACCCACGAGGGGTGACGCTACACAAAAACGAAGAACGCTATAAG
>CAZJTP010000015.1:0-38054 GCA_964548955.1 uncultured Phycisphaeraceae bacterium | reverse complement strand
CTATTTTAACATCTCCCGGCCCTGTCTTGCATTGCAGACGGCTGATCTGTTACCGGGAATCTTGTGAGTACTAGGCAACCCCAGGGCATACACGTACCAGTCGCGTACACGGACTGCGGTACCAGCCTGGGATTCGTTCCGCAGGCTAAGCACGCTGTATCTTCCGATAACGCGCGTAGATCATACGATGAGTTGTATAGGAAGTAGTTTCCTGTCGGGTACCGTGCGGGGGAGAGCGCCAACGAAGGTAGCCCAGGCTGACCACTTGTTCTGGCTCGAGTGTGTTTGTACTATGCACGTTGAATAAGCAAGGCCGCGGTGTGTAGCGGTATACACGCCCGTTTCCCGGAAAGCCAAGGTCGGCTCCAATGCAAACTTACAAATTCACAGACGGGAATATCGTTCGTTGGTTCCAGAAGATCGGTGCCGACATCCGCCCACCAATTCAAATCGAACTTGATGAGCAGCATTTTCAAAGCTTCTCGAAATGGGCCCGAGACACATATCCCCAACTCTTCGACCGGGTGGTCGTTGGCAAGCAACGGTTCCAGATGCTCAAGACTCTGGAATACCCAGGCAAGCCGACCGCAGATATCGTGACATATACGATGACCGAACGTGGTCCGGTTATTGTTGTCCCACAGAGGATCAGCGAGATCGATCTCGAGCCCGATGATCTTCCCAAGATCAACGAAGTGTTCATTGATTGCATGGAGAATTTCCTAAAGGTGTTTCCGGGGCGCCGCGTGATCAGGGTCGGGAAGATAAACGAGTATGTCTTCGAATGTGGGAACACCAAATCTCTGGAGCTTGTTGCGAAGCATTTCTCACGAATTGAGGTTCCCGATCAAGGTGAGATTAGCATCCGGTTCAACCTTCCCGACGAAAGTCACAACCGCATCTTCACGATCGAACATGTCGAGCAGAAGCGGGTTCAAGCGGGTCAACTCATGGACCACATAAGCTTCGGCGTGAAGGTGGTTGTCGATGTCAACAACCGTGATGTAACGCGAGAGTTGGCAAAGACGGATTGGCTGACGATCCTAAGTTTGGCTGACGATTACAACCGTAAGGGGATCTATGACGTCCTGAACTGCAGGACGGAGGAGGAAATCTGATGGTGGTTGACACATTACGCGAATCCTTAAGTCCGGAAACATCGTCGCTGGACTCGCCGGATCGGAACATATTCACTGAGACCGATCCCGACACGCGAAACCCGACCTCAACGGTTGACGGTGACTACGCCTTGCCACCAGAGACACAGGAGGGCGACGATCAACTGCGTGCCTGGGTCAAGGCTGCTCGTCGGTCGGTGGCACGTTGGGCCAGAGAGAATCCGTACTAATGCCGCTCCGTCCTGGTGAGATCTACTGGGCTTATCTTGAGGAGAGCGAACCGGGGCAGGAGGTCCGATCCCACCGCGTCGTCGTAGTATCCCGTGAGGAGTTCAATCGGGGTGGATATGTAGTCGTAGTCCCAATCACGTCCAGCAGACTCGAGACGCGTCAACATTTACCGAACTGTGTTTCGTTTCGCGCAGGACAGTTCGGATTTGATAAGGACTGCATTGCCCAGGCAGAGGCGATCACGATACGGGAGCAGTTTGACCTCGATCTTGACACCGGCGTGATCGACACACTTGACGGGGAATCCATGCGTAACGTGATACGCGCCATCGGATACGTCATCTCTGCCGAATGCGAACCCGTCTGAGCAGTTAATCCGCCGATCTATCTTCACCGTCGCGGCATTTCGCCGGCGTCGAGGCGAAGGAAGTAGTCCTTGGCCGCACGAAGGACGACCGGGGATAGAATCAAGACGGCTGGAAGGTTGCATAGAACCATCAACCCCGTCGTCGCATCCGAAAACTGATAGACCGTCTTGAATTCCGGAAGCACCATGCCCAAAAAGACGAATATCACGAACAGGAATTTGTAGGGTAGGATCGCGCGCGGGCCGAGCAGGTACTCCGCTCCCTTCTCCCCGTAATAGCTCCAACTGATCATCGTGCTGAAGCCGAACAGGCACACGGCCAGCGTCACCATGTACTTCCCAAACCCAGGGATGACCGTGTCGAACGCAAAACCGGTCATGTCGGCTCCGGTTACATCAAGATGCACCGGCTGACCGAGGACGACCCTCGCAGTCTTGTCACGATCACCATCTGTGACCTTCGAGAGATCGAGCGTGATGGTCTGCAGGCTCTCCCACGTGCGATCCTCGCCCCTTTGCCTGACGGTGATGGGGACGGCCACGTCCTCGAACTCCTGCCCGATGCCGCGCGTCAGGTGGATTCGCAGCTTGCTGTCTTTCTTCTGTATCAGCTCGATGTACGGCACTTCATAGTTCTCGGGTATCTCGCCGTTGCGCTGGACGGTGACCAAGTCGCCGTCGATCGCCGTCACGGTTCCGACGGGTGGCCGGCTGTAGGCGCCGGTCATAAGAAGGACCAGCGCGCTCATAGTGCATATGATGATCGTGTCGATGAACGGGCCGATGCCAGCGACAACACCCTCACGTATGGGTTCCTCGGTCTTGGCGGCGGCGTGGGCCATCGCGGCTGAACCCTCTCCCGCTTCGTTGGAGAAACACGCCCTACGCAGCCCATGCTTGAACGCAAGCCACACGCCCGCGCCGGCGAACGCGCCGCCCTCAGCCATTGGTGTGAACGCGGACTTTATGATCAAACCGATGTAGTGAGGGACCTCGGCCGCGTGAAGCACGATCACGTACAACGCCGCCCCCACGTAGATCACGCACATGAACGGCACGAGCTTCGATGCCACCCGCCCGATCCGCTTGATGCCTCCGATGATCACCAGAGCGACCAGAGCGGAGAACAGGACCGCGGCCACGTGCCTCGGGTCCAAGCCCAGGGGTTTGAAGTGCAGGAAGTGTTTCCCCAACATCGTGGACACGTTCCATCCCTGGAACATGTTGCCCCCGCCGAAAGAGTTGAGCATAGTCGAGATGGCGAACAGGATGGCCAGCACCTTGAAGATTACCCAGAGCACATTTCCGCGCTCCTTGAGCGGCTCGACGAGGGCCTTTTGCATATACCACATCGGTCCGCCGCGGACTTCGCCACGGGCTTTGGGTCGAGCGTCCGACGGCGGAGGCGGCGCGCCCGTGTACTCGAGCGTTCGCTGCTCGGCGTCGGCTTCCATAAGCGCCGGTGCGCTTGGGTCGGGGACGTCGCGCACGTCGCGGAACATGACCGCGAGCGAGCATTCCATGAACTTCAACGCCATGCCGAACAGCCCGATGATCCACATCCAGAAAATCGAACCCGGTCCGCCGATCGAGACGGCCACCGCCACGCCGGCGATGTTGCCCAGGCCGATCGTCGCTGATAGGGCCGCGCACAACGCCTGGAAGTGGCTGATATGTCCGGTGTCTTCGGGTTTGTCATAGTGGCCGCGGATGCAGGCGTAGCCGTGGGTCAGAATTCGCCATTGGACGAACTTGGAGAAGACCGAGAAGAGCAGTCCGCATCCGAGCAGAAGGAAGAACAGAGGAACGGACCAGACCCATCCAGCCATCGTGTCGGTGATTTGCTCCAGGTCAGGCATAGCATCTCCAGTTTGTCATAGGACACGGGAAGATACAGGGTCCGCGCGAATCGATCAACCGTTGCCAGCCGCGTTGTCAATCATGTAGAATCGCGTCGCGAATAATAGCTTGGCGCGGTATTCGCTGTTGTCGTCCCTTGCGCGTCTTTTGCGTGCGAAAGCTGTTTGAGTGGATACGTATGAGCAAATCACCTGAACTGGATTTGACAAAGAAGGAGAAATGGGGCTCGAAGATCGGGGTCGTGCTGGCGGTCGCGGGATCGGCCGTCGGACTGGGCAACTTCCTACGCTTCCCCGGACAGGCGGTCAACAACGGCGGCGGCGCCTTCATGATCCCCTACATCATCAGCTTCCTGGTGTTGGGGATTCCTATCGCATGGTGTGAGTGGACGATGGGAAGACTGGGCGGACGGTTCGGCCAGAACAGCGCCCCTGGGATCATGTATGCCATGTGGCGTCGCTGGCCTGCCAAGTTCGTCGGCGCTATGACGCTGCTCATCCCCGTCGTCATCTACATGTACTACGTTCTGCTTGAAGCGTGGTGCCTCGACTACTGCATCGAGTTTGCCAAGGGTGGCTTCGCCCAGATGTTTGGGAGTATTGCCTCCGCTTCAAATGACCACGCCGCCGAGGTGCAAGCCGTCGTTGGAGCGACCGACACCCATTGGCAGACGACTTTCGGGATGTCCGAACATGGGATCCTGTTCCACGAGGGCGGGCGGACGATCTGGCTTGTGCTCATCTGCTTCCTCGTGAACTTCCTTATCATCTATCAGGGCGTCATTCGTGGAATCGAGTTCTTCTGCAAATGGGCGATGCCGCTGTTGATCTTGTGCGCGGTCATCATTCTACTTCGCGTCCTGACGCTGCCGGACATCACCTCGGGGCTCGGATTCATGTGGAATCCGCAGTGGGAGCAACTCAAGAACCCGCAGGTGTGGTTGGCTGCGTCGGGGCAAATCTTCTTCAGTCTCAGCGTTGGTTTCGGTCTCATCCTGTGCTATTCGAGCTACCTCCACAGCAACGACGACGTGGTGCTTACCTCGCTGAGCGCGTCAAGCACGAACGAGTTCTGCGAGGTCATATTGGCCGGGTTGATCGTCGTGCCGACCGCGTTTCTGTTCTTGGGTGCCGAGAATGCCTCCAAGGGAACGTTCGGACTCGGGTTTGTGACCATACCGGCCATCATGCACTTCATGCCGCTGGGAAGTTTCTTCGGAGCCATGTGGTTCGGCCTTCTCTTCCTGGCAGCTGTGACCAGCTCGCTCAGCATGTTGCAGCCGGCAATCGCGTTCTTGGAGGATGCTTTCGGCGTGCAGCGCCGGGCCAGTGTCGCCATCCTGGGCGTTGTTACCGCGTGTGGTGCGGCGCTGACCATGTACTTCAGCAAGGGCATCTTGGCGCTGGATCACACTGACTTCTGGTGCAACCTGATGATGATTATAGCCGCGACTTTCCAGGTCCTCATCTTCGGATGGATCATCGGTGCGACTCGCGGCGTCAAGGAAATGAATCGCGGGGCCGATCTGCACGTGCCCCGTTTCATCGCGTTCGTCATTCGTTTTATCACACCGACGTTCCTGATCGTCATCCTGGCCATGTGGGGTTACAATAACCTGCCCGAGCGCATCAGCGGCATGGACCCCGGCAGGCAAGGCATCGCCGCCGAGCGGGCAACCTATACGCAGGCGATCGAGGAACACTTTGCGGACGCCGGGCTCGATGCCGAAGCGATGGCATCAGAAGTGGAGGAGCTGCTCGGGACCGAAGATCAGGCCGTCAACACCGCGGACTTGCCGGCGTGGCTGCAGGAAACCAGCGAGGCGGCCCAAGAAGGTCGACGCGCTGCGGCTGCCGACGCCAGCATCGCCAGGCTGGTCTTCCTGGGCATCCTGGCGTTTTTCGTCTTGCTGGTCGTCTTGAGTGACGTCGCCTGTCGCAACCGCATCGGGCGGATGATCGATCAGTCACAGCGCGCCGGCAATGGTTGGGAGACGTAGCCATGAATGGATGGCTAGCGATACTTGGACAGCCCGCCACCGACGACGTCGACCTCACCATCGGCGGGCTTATCGTCATGACGATCAGTGTTGTCCTGGTGCTCGGGTTGATGATTTTTTGTATGGGCCGAATCCTTGGTGAGAAGCGTCCGACGGAACGTCACCACACCCCGCTCGATATCGACACTCACGACCGCGACTGACACTGCGTCCGGTAAGAGTGGTGATACGGCATACTTTTTATGTGTTACTATTCTGAGAGACGGTACGAGTGACAAGGGTGGGACATAGACCAAACTTGATCTTCTTGTACTTCTACTTCCCCCCAATAGGGATTAACTCGATGGATCTTGATTCACCTTTTACTTCCCGAAAGGAGATCGCACAAGGGCGGCGCCCCGGGTCTAGCGCGTACAGCCACCCCGATCTTCCGGGGAAAAGTCGGTGAACCTGCAAGGCAAATTCGTGAACGGTCGTGCCAACATCACGATCACTTTCAGCGCGTACAGGCTTCACCTGAAAGGTCGACGATATCGATGGTGTCTCATCTCGTGACCCGGAGTGATCGGGGATGGCAGTAAGTGCCGCGGATTCGGCAACCGGCCCTTCATCCGCCCTCGGCGAACTCGGGGCCGGCGTCCGAAAGGTAACTCAGCAAACCCGAATGGATACCACCGAATGACAGCAGCCAATCCCGCTTGAGGCGCTATCGGATCAGCAACTCGGTGGGCATCATCATGACGACGCCTTCGCTGTGAACCAGCTCGATCCGTTGCAGCGACCGCAGGATTGCCTTGGCGCGTAGCGGGTCAATCCTGGCAATGGTCGGCAACATGGCACGGACCAGCGGTAGCTCTGCCAAGCCAAGCGGCGTTTGTCCGACACCAAGACGCATCGAGATCGGTGTCGTGAGATACTCCTCGTCCTTGTCGCGTCCGCCCATGAGCAGATCAAAGATATTAGGCGGTTCCGGGATCACGCGGATCTCGTATTCCCCCAGTCCCGCACGCTGACCGGCAAACTTGATCGTGTCTTCGAGGCCGCCGATCTTGTCGATCAGACCGAGCTCAAGCGCCTGGGCACCGGTAAAAACGCGCCCGCCGGCGATCTGGTCAATCGGCTTGGCGAGACGATCGCCGCGTGCATCGGTCACATGCTTCTTGAATATCTCGTAGACCGTGTCCATGTAGTGCCTGATCTTCGCCCGCTCTGCGTCGCTGAACCGCTCGGCGGTGCTCATCAGACCGGCCATTTCACCGCGCTGCACGGCGTGCCAGTTGATCCCAAGCTTATCCCACATCCCGGTGGTCACTATCTTGCCGCCGAGTACGCCGATTGAGGCCGTGATCGTCCCGCTGTCCGCAAAGATCGTCTCGGCTCCGCAGGCCACATAGTAGCCTCCGCTACCCGCCACGTTGCCCATCGACACGATCAGAGGCTTCTTGGCGGCAACACGCTTACTCGCGTTCAGAATAATCTCCGATGCCAGGGCGGACCCGCCCGGTGAATCGATCCTCAGCACGACGGTCTTTACGGAGTCGTCGTCCGCAGCCTTGTCCAAGGCCTTGCGGATCGTCGTGCTGTACGCCCCACTCGCCGGAGCGAACGGAGTCGGCTTCGCTGACCCCGGGACGATCGTGCCCTCGACGTAGACGATGGCCACACTCGGCTTCGTGTAGGCCTTGGGCACCGGATTGAACATCTTCATGAGGAATTCGAAGAACGCGAAGAAGTTGTCATCGGGAATATCGAACATGTCACGCTTGCCGTAGTCGGTGACGAACTTTGTGCTATCGCCGTACCGCTCCTTCAAGTCAGCAATGAAATCCTGACGATGCCGGACGGAGTCGATCAGCCCGGCTTTGAGCGCTTCCTCGGCCGTGTACGGACCATTGTCGATCAGGTCGCTGGCCTTCTCGACGGATAATCCTCGACTGTCGGCGATGATCTTGACCAGATCATCGTATATGCCGTCGAACAGCCACCGCGTCATCTGTTTCGATTCTTCGGACGGCTCGGTCCGAGTGATGATTTCGGCGGCGCTCTTATAGTCCCCACAACGTTCGAAGTCCGGAACGCACCCGATCTTGTCCAGCAGGCCGCGGAGATACGGCGTCTCACCGTAGAACCCGATTAGCCACACATTACCCGTCGGAACCACGCTGACGTGCGATGCGCCCGTCGCCAGAGCGTAGCTGCCCGTTGTCAGCGTGTCGGCGTGGATGTACACGTCCTTGTCGACGGCGGCGAACTTCCGCATTGCCTCGTGGATTTCCTGTAGCTGCGCGAGGCCCATCGCCGCTCCCTCGAGGTCGATCACAACCGCGACGACGTTGTTGTCGTGACGCGCTTCCTTGAACCGCTCGAGCAGCGCCTTGAGTGACAAGGGCGGTTCATTGCTGAACAGCGGCGGCATCTTAGTCGGCGTTTCCGTCAGTGCGCCTTTGAGCTTGAAGTACGCTATCTGCTTGGCCGCCTCAGCGGACTTTCCTAACTTGCGCAGGGCGTCGAGCTGCGCGTCCGCCGATGGGGCGACAGTAAGTGACACCCATGCGACAATGACAACACTCAATATGGACCTTCTCATTTTGATATCTCCTTCCGTGTGAACCGGACTTTGCCTACCCACGGATATGCTACCTGTGTGATCGGCCGGTTGAAAGCGGCACCCGACCGATTCGACAAGTCCTTACAGGTTCCTCCCGCGTGACACATGAGACGCACTCGACAAGTCCTTACAAGCTTGTCCCCTGTGGAGCTGAACAATTGGCGGCACCCGGCGCCGCCGTGCGTTCGGCGGTCCGTGCGCGATGCCTCGCTCCAACGAGAAGCAAGACAAGCCCCGCAACGATGCCGACCAAGCCCACCAACTGGAGCCATACCACAGGATGATAATAATCCCTGCCGCCGCTTCTCAGGCAAAACAGTGCGCTGACAAAACACGCCAGGCCTCCAATGCTGCAGACGATTCCTCCCCCAGGACGCAGCAGAAGCAACCACAGCACACCAATAAGAATCGCCTCGCGCACGAGCGGAAACACCGCCGCGCCGTGGGCGAGTGCCTTCGGCAGTTCGGTCAGCCCGCTTAGCTGAAGACGAGGACCGCGCTCGGTCGCTATGACCGCTTTCTTCTTCCCAGGTCCCATGATCTCGCCACGGTCGGTCTTGACCCAGACGTGCGCGAAATCGGTGACGAGCTGAGCATTGAAGCCGAAGTTACGCAGCAGCGAAGCAGCCACCACCGCCCGCCCGTCACAGTCCTCCTTGCCCATTTGGAGGACCTCGGCCACCGTCGGGAGATAATCGGCCACTCCCCAGGTGTTCCAATCCCATTCGTACGGAATTTTGTTGCAGACATATCGCTCCACACGTTTAAGCGCATCGCGTGGGGGAAGGTCGTCTCGCAGGTGCGGTCGAAGCTCGTCGACGAGCGGTTGAATTGCTGGAGCATCCGGTTCAACAAGCGCATTGGGGTCCCGCCAGTGCTGAATATGTCGGACCAGCAGACCGGGATACGGAAAGCAGACCGCCAAAACAGTCAGCGCGAAGACTGCCCATTTGATCGGAAGCCGCAGGTGCCACCGCAATTTGTTCAGGACAAGCAGCCTGTTCACCGCTCTGTTCGTTCGCACGGGTTACATATTCGCTTAGGACCGACATATTTCATCGGCCGGCGGTTCGCCGGGAATTCGTCCACCGACAAGCATCGGTCTTCCGTTATCGGGCTGCATCCCATTGGGGTGGTATGGGCAAACTTGTTTGCCCGTGGCACCCTCGCCAGTTTCTGCTTCCTTTTGGGAATGCAAACCGATTATCGTATCGAGCCGTGGAGCGCTTGCAACAAACGTCGTTTCACGGTTAGATCGGGTATGTGGAGTCGGACGGCGGGGTTTCGCTTGATGGGAATCTCGGATGACGCTTCTGGTAACGTCGATCAACGTCGAGAACCTTGGTGAACTGAGGATGCTGGCCGAGCGGGCGTGGGCCGGCGGCGCCGAGGCTGTTGAGATTCGGATCGACACATTCGATGATGCCCCGGCGAACCTGGCTGCATATCTTACGGCGCATAGGGATCGAACCTGGATCGTCACCTGCCGCAGTGCGGATGAAGGAGGGTACTTTCGCGGTGACACGATGCAACGCGTTTCACTGCTGGTCGCAGTTGCACGCGGCACGGACGCGTACGTTGACTTCGAGCTGGCTGATTGGCGGCAATCAAACGACATACGTGAGAAGGTGCGCCTTGCCTCGGCGAAAACAGACGGTTCCGGCCATCGCCTCATCCTGTCCGCTCACGACTTCGCCGGTATGCCCGCAAACCTCGGCGCGCTCATCGACGAAATGACCGACGTAAGTGATGCCGGCGTCTGCAAGGTCGCCTATCGGGCGGATCACATCTGTGACAGCTTCGAGGCATTGGACTTGATGTACGAACACAACCACACGCTATGCGCCGTCGCCACGGGCGAAGACGGCCTATGGACCCGCGTTCTCGCGAAGAAGCTTGGTGCTTTCATGACCTATTGCGCACTGGATGCCGATGCGGCCACCGCGCCGGGGCAACTGACATTGAGCGAGATGGTCGACCGATACCGTTGGCCCGCGATCGATGCCTCGACACGGGTGTTCGGAGTGATTGGTGATCCCGTGGCTCATTCGATGAGCCCGTTCCTGTTCAACCGTTGGTTCGCGGACGCCGGGATCAACGCAGTATACTTTCCACTGCGCGTTGGCCGGGACGGTGACTCGATGCGACGGTTCCTGAACGGCTGTCGAGAGAGACATTGGCTGGATATCAGCGGCTTCAGCGTGACAATCCCTCACAAGACATCGGCTTTGGACTGGCTGGGCGATCGTGCCGATCACATGTCCCGAGGCATAGGCGCGCTCAACACGCTGTCTTTTTGCGGCGGCAAGACGCAAGGCTTCAACACGGATTGCGACGCAGGTGTGTCGTCCATAGGCGATGCCCTTGGATACGCGCGCAATGAATTGCTGGATATTTCCGTCGACGTGCTTGGCGCGGGTGGTGCAGCCCGTGCACTCGTGTACGGTCTTACAATGTTTGGATGCGACGTGACGGTCTATGGCCGGTCCGTCGAGAAGACACGCCGCACAGCTGACGAGTTCGAGGCACGTCCCGCGGTGTGGGAGGATCGTGTGCGCCGTCGCGGCGATGTTCTGATCAACTGCACGAGCGTCGGCATGTGGCCCGACGTCGATGTCTCACCAATGCCGGCGGATTCGCTTGGCGACTGCTGCCTCGTGTTTGATTTGATCTACAATCCGGCGGAGACAAGACTGCTGAGAGACGCTGCAGCGGCTGGGGCGAAGACGTTGAACGGACTCGATATGTTCGTGCGGCAGGCGGCGATGCAGTTTGAGCTGTGGACGTCGGTCTCACCGGACACGCGGCACGCCGGTGACCTGATCATGCGCGAGATCGAGCGGCATTCAAGCAGACAGGCATGACAAAACGCAGCACTGCTCATAAGAAACCATCCATTGCCCTGATCGGCCTTCGCGGATGCGGCAAATCGACTGTGGGTCGTGAGCTTGCGGACCTTCTCGGCGGTGAGTGCATCGACACCGATGAACTCATTGTACGACACGCGGGCAAGTCAATCGCAGCTATCTTTAAGGAAGAAGAGGAGGCTAGCTTTCGTCAGCGCGAACGCGATGCTGTCAGACAGATCGCGGCTGATCCACCGGCTGTCATCAGCGTCGGGGGTGGCGCTATCCTTGACAAAGACAACGTGCGGACGCTCAAGCAGGTAGCGACGCTGGTCTGGCTGACCGCACCAGCCGATGTGCTGTGGCAACGGATCGCATCGGACCAGGCAACCGCCCACTCTCGACCGCCGATGACTGGACGGACCGCACCGGATGAGGTTGAACATCTGCTCGCCGAGCGTTCACCCTGCTATGAACGAGCAGCCGACGTGGTAATCGACACGACGGGTGGCACACTGCGCGACATCGCGCGAGCCATCGTAGCCAAACTTGATCCCTCAAGTCTCGAATGAGCCGAGCAAATCGACCGCCCACTACTGCTCCGGACTGCGCGGCGCATGCGCTGCGTCGGGATCGCGCGCATCAAGGCTGAGTGGATTGGTGAAGCCCTTCTGCCCGCAAATGGCGGCGACGATTGCGGACAGCTTCTTGATCACGTAGTCATCGAGCCGCACAAATCCATCGCGTCCGCCGAGCGAGTACCCGAGCTCGACACGCGCACTTCTGCCTGACCGGTCGCGGCGAAGAGACCTCATCGCCGCAAACGGGATTAACGCCCTTCCGCGAAGCTTCAATCCCTGGTCCGTAAGCGACACACGGGTCGTCACCACACGGACGAACTGGATGATGTAGATCACGCCAAGAAGGCCCAGCACGTATCCGAACCATCGCTGGATCGCGAGGTCCGTCTCGGTGTGAACGCCGTCAATCCACTCGGCAACCGCCGCCCGGTCCTGATCCCAGCGGACGCGAAGATGGCCACCCTTGGCAAGGTAGTAGGCATCTTTGCCGCGTTCGATTGCCGGCGAACCCAACAAGTCCGTAACGCTGGTGGCATCGGCCGCGTTCGCGACGTCCTGTATGAGTCGTTTGGCCTCGGCGGCGGTAAGCGCCGGATTGATCTTGGGGATCGCCTCCTGCGTCATACCCAGCGACCGGGCGAGTTCTTCCGCGTTTTGCCGGGCGTAGCCGACATACCCGTCCCACAGGAACGCAACCGCGAACCCGTTGATCAGCACCATAAGCAGCGTCGCGCGGACGATACGCTCCGTGGTCGTTCCTGATTTGATGGACTGCATCCGAACGGCTCCATGCTTAAGGTCGCCGGGCGATGCACACCAAGCCGCGCCGCCGCCGGGCCAATCCCTCCTCATGGTAGTATGGTCCCCTCGCGGCTTCGGTTTGGCAAGTACACAGGCCACAGCAGCGTGGGGTGGGGTGAGCGTCAACTTAAGCGGTAATCGCAATCCTGTTCTGCACTGAGTCAGTAAGGCTTCTGCGTAGTGCGGCAGGCAATTGCCTGGGAACACAAGTCGATGCCCGCCACAGCCGATAACCCAGAGGATTTCCAGTTTGTGGAAGAGTCCTGCTTGCACATTTAATTCGCCACTTTGCGGGCGTCGGCGTGCACCGGTGATTCTGAATGACGGTTACAGCCCTACATCCAGAAGCGGCACCGCCCGTAGCGCCTGTCACTGACGCTGTCACCCTCCCGGCGGATAAACGGTGGAAGGCCGGGCTGGACGTCGACGCCGACCGATGGCAGCAGGCTGTCAGCAGGTGTTATGACGAGACGTATGCCCGCCCATCGCGCGTGCGTCCGCGCTACCCGTTGCGTCTGATCCAAAACCGGCTTGCGACGATGGTCGAGCCGAACTCCCGCGTGCTTGACATCGGTTGTGGTGACGGCCGACTTCTTGCGGCCTTGCAGCCCTCGGTGGGTGTCGGGGTCGATCTGAGCCGACGGATCATCGCCCACGCCCGTAGGCAATATCCCCTGCTTCGTTTCGTTCACATGCGCGGGGAGGATGTGCAAAGCCTCGGCGACACGTTCGACTACGTCATCATTTCACGTGTTTTGGCTGAGGTTTACGATCACCGCAAGTTGTTCAACTCGCTTCGAGCGGTCTGTCATTCACGGACGCGGTTGATTATTGTGGATAAGACCCCGTTGGGGCGGATTGCTCACGGCCTCGGGAAACTGTTTCGCACCGCGCGACCGAAGCTCAATCGCAACTCGGTTCCAATACGGGACATCCGGAACATGCTCGAATTGAGCGGCTTTGAGACCATCCGTTCATTTGAGATGATGATCTCGCCGATTCCGATGCCGCCGGTGTCCGGGCTTTTGAATCGCTACATAGCAAACCTGCCCATCTTGAGGCATCTGTGCCTGTATCAGGTGCTCATCGCCCGCCCTTCCGGGCAAGGTGTTGTAGCCGGCAACCGCCCCAAGAGTGTCTCTGTCATCGTACCGGCACGGAATGAGGCCGGACACATCAGAGAACTCGTCGCCAGGGTTCCGGTGTTTGCGCCACGCCAGGAGATAATTTTTGTCGAGGGGGGCAGCAGTGACGACACATGGCAGGTCGTTCAGGATGTGGTTCGGACCTACGACGGCCCGCTTAATGTAACGTGCATGCGGCAGGATGGTGTGGGGAAGGGTGACGCGGTACGCAAGGGATTTGCCGCCGCTACCGGCGACGTCCTGATGATACTGGACGCGGACCTGACCGTGTCGCCGGAGGAACTCCCCACATTCTATGAGACGCTCGCAAGAGGCTACGGAGAATTCGTCAACGGTTCACGGACTGTCTACCCTATGGAGTGCGGCGCGATGCGCCGTCTGAATGTGCTGGGCAACAGATTGTTTGCGTGCATATTCACGTATCTTCTTGGCCATCGCTTCCGGGATACACTATGCGGTACGAAGGTGGTTACCCGCGAGGATTACGAACGCTTCGCCCGCAATCGGAAATGTTTCGGTGACTTTGACCCCTTCGGCGACTTCGATCTGATTTTCGGAGCGGCGCGTTTGAATCTCAAGACCGTTGACGTGCCGGTTCATTACATGGCGCGGCGATATGGGCAGACCAACATCTCCCGTTTTCGTCACGGCTGGTTGCTCCTGAGGATGTGTCTGCTTGCCGCTCGAAAGATCAAGTTCATTTGACACCAATGTCGCGCTGGTACAAGGTCGGTCTGCTTCTGGTCGTGCTGCTGGCCGCCGCACTGCGACTGGGAGGTATCACTCGTGTCGGCATCCGCTTCGACGACGAGGGCGCCTACGTCGGCGATGCCCGTTTGTGGCATCGATGCCTTCTTACTGTAACGGACGCTGATGCGCTCGGTGACGTAGTTCGACACGATAAGAAGGCATTTCAACGCCGGCTCCAGAATCATGGCGTAGATTTCACCGCTCGCTATCGCAAACCGGTCCAGGGTTACACATTCATCGGCGCGGCGACAATGTTTCTTGCCGGCGACAGACCTGCAGCGCTGTTGATGCTCAACGCCGTTTGTGGCGTCCTCACTGTGCTTGTCATTTACTGGATCGGTTCCAGTCTGTTCAGTCGCAGTGTTGGTCTAGCAGCGGCCCTATTGCTGGCTGTGTCTCCTTACCATTTGCTATATTGTCGCTCTGCATTTACCGACGCGACGGCCACATTTTTTGCCTATCTCGGTCTGGCATTATGGGTTCTAGGCGTCCGGCGCGGGTGGTCCGTTCGGAGGACGTACGCGCTCAGCGGGCTTACGATAGGCTACGCAGCCACATGCCACTATCGCGTTCTATATCTGCTCGGTGTGCTGATAGTTGCTGATCTCGTGCGGCTATTGCAGACACACCCGCGCCCTGAAACGGTAAGAACTGGTATGCGGACTGCCGCCGTCCGGTGGTCGTGGCTCATCCTCGGCGCTGTTCTACCGGCAGTGTGCATCGAGCTGGTCTTTCAGGGAGCGCGGCTGGCAGCGACGGTTACGGATAGCTATCTACCACTGATAACCTACTTCGGATCAGCCTGGCGGTGCATCACTCATGAGTTCACCGCCGGTGCGAGACTTTCATACGAGTATCCAGTTACGCTTTGGCACACACTTCACACTTACATGGGATACTACTTGCACTGGCATGGATTAGCCCTGGGCCTTCTGGTTGTACTCGGATTGAGCATCTGCCTGGGCGCGAAGGGAATTGCCAAGCTCCCTGCCATTGCCGTGATTGTGACACTGGCACTGCTCCTCACACAACCGTACATCGTCGCGCGAGCCATGTCCACTGCAATACCCGCACTGTGTTTATGCAGCGCCGTCGGCCTGTCGTGGATTCTCCAGTATCGCCGCCCGACCGGTGGATGGAAAGTGAGTCTGGTCGTGATTGTTCTGGCTGTGTGTGTAGCTCCCGCGTCGGTACATTCACTCGGTCTGTACACGAAACAGAGTAGTATTGTAGATGCATGCGCCTTTGTTGTCTCGCAAAATGATGGGGCCGTCGCCGTTGCGCTCGACACACACCATCGCTCGAAATACCACCTCTATCTGGAGGGGACCGGTCTGGATGTTGTGAACACAAGACTCCATGCCGACGGTTCACCCAAAGACGCCATTGCCAGGTTACGGGCCAGAGGTGTCCGGTGGATGTTCGTTGATCCGCAGCACTGGCACTTCCGCCAATCCCCACCGGGCCCGGGCAACCAGGTATTTCAATGGTGGGATACGTTGGGCGACTACCTCAGTCGTGAAGCTACGCTGGCCGCGGAGTTTCCACATATCACGGGTTTCGAGTGGGAATTCCTCACGGAGGGCCCCGGTCTTGCCCATCTCGACGAGATGATCGAGAGGAAAGCTGGGACACTGCGGATATATGACATAAGCGCGCTGACCGGGAGCCGATCAGCGCTCATGAATTATTGAATGATCATTCACTTCGCGCAGGGTGTCCAAGCGTTCAAAACTCCATAGCGCCGCACGGTTCTCCGTCGTGCCGCAATCCGGTCCGGACGCCGGCATCTGCAGTTCCCGTACCAGGTTGTGAGCAAACAGTCCCGCCGGTAGATACAACTGAAACGGATTCTAGCCGAGTAGGGCGGGTCAACAGATCCACCGAAAAGAACGTCATTCCACTTTGTCGGGTCTGCTGACCCGATCTACAGCTCTTCGTCCCATGGAACCGCGCGTCAAGGACAGGTCCCGCGGCTCGCTACACAAGAACGACACTTGCACTAGCTATTAGTGTATGCCCGATACAGCGAAGTGACCCATATTGCGCTACGGTCGGATCAGCGCAGGTTCGATCCAGTTGAAGCGGTCCTGGAGGTCGCCGTTTTGGCCGAAGTCGGCAATCAGCTCGATGCGGTTTGCTTTAGTGACGTCCAGACGGACGGGGCCGTGGAGCGTACCACGGACAATCCCGGTTTTCTCAAAGGCGCGTTTGCCATCGACGAGGATGTGTGTAGACACGTCCGCGTGGGGCCCGCTGTCGTCATCGATGCCGAGGTATGTAACGAACTCGCGGTATTCCCCCTTCAGATCATACGTCAGGTTCGAGCGGCTATGCACACCGACGCCGCGCTCGAAGGTCTCGTCAGCGACGCGCAGTGGCCCGCCGAGCACGTTGCGGTCGTTGACGTACTCCCATCCCAGTGAGAGCATCGGCGTATGCTGGTAGCTAATCGGCCGGTGGGCGGAGAGCCACTCCCACTTTCCGCCGACTACGTCGACGCGCGTGACCCGCTCGGCCTCGATGCGGACTTGCTGACCGCTACGAAGGCGGGCGTCGATCACGTTGCCGGACCATTCAAGATCAGTGACGGTGAGCCGGCCGCTGCTGCGGAAGCTCAGGATCATATGGGCTTGATCCAGCCGCGGCGGAGGAGGGGAAGTCAAACGCACCGCGACCACGAGCCGATGAGGCACCGTTGTCTGGCCCAGTGAACTCTCGATGGACACGCCGTCCGCGTCGATCGTGGTGATAAACCCGCGGACGATGTCCCCGTTGGTCAAAAGGATGTGATCGTCATCGATCTCTCTCACGCGGTCGAACCATTTAACCGATTCGCGGTAGGCCGCTTGCGAAACCCGCTCGCCGTCGATCCGGCTGATCGATTCGAGCGGCACTTGGATGCTGCCCAGGTCAATCGCTTCGACCACGACGGACTCATCGCGGGCTCCCGTCAACCGGCCATAGAGCACGTCGCCGCCGGTCAGGCTGAGCGTAGTCTCGCGTTGTCGGTGGTGAGAGACCGCGACGGTTGTGGTGATCCGCACGAGTTCCGCCAGGGGGATGTGTCGATTCTCGCCGTCATCGGTGCGGATCAGCGCGTCGTCGCTAAGTGAAAGCGCCACAAGCCGTCCGCGGACGGCGTCTTGGGACACGGTCTTGACACTAACCTCAATCGGCGCACGCGCCGCCTTGTCGTCACCCCGGCAGGGCATAACAAGACTGAGGGCGATGTTAATCCCAAAAACGTACGGCAGCACTCGGGTTCGCCGCGTTCGTGCGATCGTCCGGCAACGGCACGGGTGATCCTGATCCGTCGTTTGCGCTCCTGGCTCGGATGAGGCGCGCCGGGTTGTGCATGCTCGAACGAATTGGCGTCGGTACGTCAACATCGCTACTTCTGAAAGATCGGCAGCAGACGGTTGGGCATTTGGAGGATGATCAGCGCCATGGCCGTCCCATACTCCTGCCCGGCCTGCCCCCGCCAGAATCCTTCGGGTGCCTGTTTTTCCAACAGCTCCTGTCTGACCGCCGGCCACCAAGTACGCCACGACGCGTCGCCCGCGAGGAACATTGCCTGAGCGGCGTAGTAATGGCCGTAGAAATAGTGGCCGACCGTCTGCTCCTTCGGCGGCACGAACCGCCCGATATATTCTAGGCCTCTTTCGATCTCTTCGCCGCCGTAAATTCCGGCATATTGCAGCGCGGTCACTCCGGCTGCGGATCGCGCAAAGGCCGACCCGCCCGAGGTGAGCATATACCGAAAACCGCCGTCTGGGTTCTGGCTGGCCTTGACGTATTCGATGGCGTTGTCGATGACGGGTTTGTCGACGTAGATTCCGGTGTTTCTCGCGGCCCGCAGTGCCATGACCTGACACACAGTAACTGACAGGTCAGCGTCATTGCGTACGGGTTGATACCGCCAGCCACCCTCGACGTTCTGGGTGGTGGCGATGAGCCTGACGGCCTTACGCAGCGTCTCGCGGACGTCGGACCGGTCCGCCATGCCGTATATCTCTGCAAGAAACAACGTGGCGAAGCCGTGACCGTACATCGGGCCGTGCGACGTCTCCGCCGCCAGCAGCCCGCTTTCCGAGCTGTGCGCTAGAACGAATGAAAGGGCACGGTCGACGACCTCGCCATACCGTCCACGACCCGGCATGTTGCCGTCCGACATGAACGCCAAACCCGCCAGGCCGGTGATGCCCACGTGAGGGCCGTAGTGTGACAGGCTTCCGTACGAGCCGTCCCGGGCCTGATGCTCGGCGAGCCATGACAGACCCTTCTCGACGGCCGTACGTTGCTCGACCGTGATCTCCGAATCGATCGGGGTGGCGCTGCGCGGCTTGTCTGATGCCTCGGAAGCAGCACTGATGGAAAACATGATCGACACCGCGATCCAGTATGCAGCCCGTCGCCGCGTCCTTTTCACAGTCGGACATCCCGCGGAATGCATCAGTCCTCCGTCTCCTGCAACGCCCGGTAGTAACGCTCGATCCATTCCCGATACCGTTCGAGAAAGCTCTCGCCGATTCCCTGGATGATCTCCTCGCGCTCGCGCATCGGCAGATGACCCCATGACCGGCGCAATTCCCTCAGATCGCCGCCGTCTGACTTGCCGTCGGCGGTTGTTCCTTGCGCATCGGGCGAAGTCGATGAAGAGGGATCAGTCTTATCACCCGTCGGGCGCGTGCCCCTGTCAGAACCGCGTTTTTGTCCCTTCCGCATGCGGCGCTTATCACCCTCCGAGGGTTGAGCTGTGCGGCGGCGCGGACGTCTCTGTGTGGCTGCCGCCTTGATGGCATCGCTGAGCCCATCCAGAATCACCTGTTGCACCGCTTGCGTTTCATTTCCCGCGTCAAACTCGATTTCCAGTTTGCGGGCGGCCTCGTTCATCAGACGAATGATGCCGTCCATCAGGTCTTCGTCCGTGTCGGTCGCGGCCTTGCGGATAAGACGCTCGCCCAGCTTTTTCTCCTTCTCGTCCGGATCGGCCGGTCGGGCCGGATCCTGAGCAACCGCTACGGATGCGCCGAGCAACAGCAGGGTCGCAGTGCTTATCACGTGTCCGATTCGCGTGGTCATGAAGCTTTACTCACGATAGCTCGGATTACCTTACGGATGCCGTGCCCGCTTCGTTACCATTTCAGTCAACCGCCGGACCTCTGCCTGATCCTCGCCCAGCATGGTCAGCTCGCGGAGCTGCTGTTCCGTAGCGTTGTCGATATCCAGGGCTTCATGAATCCCTTCGGTGCGCCCGTTGATGTCCACCTGCATCGCCTTGAGCACCAGCAGCTCAGCCACAGTGGGCACCGGTTTGTATCGGATTATCCCACCTTGAGCCTGCCCGCCGCCACGATCCGACTCGACGAAATCCGTATCGACGGGAAGTGATCTCGTCTCGACAATGGCGCCCACCAGTTTCTCCAACTCCCGGACGATGCGATTCGCGATGGCCGCAAGATCGTCATCAATCTGACGCGTTGCCAGCCGCCCCCGGCTTTCGTCCATCCACTCCACAACCCGTTTCAGGGCCCAGTCATAGACCGGCACCTGCTTAAAATCGTGTACTCGGGCTTCGACCTTCCCGCGCACTTCGGCCTGCTCGCGGGCGAGCTTGGAAGCCAAGCGCGCCTCCGAGCGGCGAATCCGCCCGCGGATCTCGATCGCGCCTTGAAGCTTTTTGATACCCGTGTTGACCTCCCGCTGGGCCGCCAGGATCTCTTCGAGATCTTCCCGGATCTGTTCGAACGAGCGCCAAAGCGCTTCGGCCGCCGTCTTTTGGGCAAGCTCCTCCAGTTGGTCCAATGCTTCTTCGAGTAACGCGATCGCTTCGTCCTGCGCCGCGGTTGCGGGTTCAGGTTGGCTTTTGCTCAGATGTGCTTCGGCATCGCCCATCGGGATTGCGGCCTCACGCACGGGTCGCGCGGCCGTGGCGGCTCGTTCCACACCGGCAAGCTCCTCGCCCAGCAGTCTGGTGTTTCGCTTGAGCGTCCGTTGCTCTTGTGTGAACACGTTGAATGTCGTCTCATCGGCACTAATCAGGTCCGCTTCGTGCGTCGCTTGCCGAAGCGCCTGCTGCTTCTCCAAGAGCTCTTTGATCTGATCCTCGGCCCGCTCAAGGTGCTTGCGGAGCTCTTCAAGTTCACGACTCTCGCGATCGCGCAGGGCCGTTATCATCTTGCGGATCGCGTCGGCCGCCGTTTTTTGGGCGATGGTCGCTGCGGCCGTCCGATTCGCTTCGATCGCCTCGGCGGCGGAACGTGTGTGTTTCGTCACTTCGTGCACACGAGCGGCGCGGATCGCGGCGTTGATCGCGTCAGCGCCGGTGCGATCCTTCCGGTGGGCGGTCGCTGCAAGCTGTTTCATCCTTGCAAGGAGCTGTTCGATGTCGTCGGCGAGTTGCTCTTGCTCACGTTGGGCGCGCTTGAGCCTTGCCGCCTCCGGCTGTGTCAGGGATTTGACCGGTTTGCCCAACATGGACTTGCCCAGCTCAGCCGTCTCGGTGCGGAGGCTGTTTTGCCGATCCAAAAGACCGCGCGTCTTGGTGACGAGTTCGTGGAAGCTTCCCCACTGTGACATCAAACGGATCAAGGCGTGCAGTTGCTCGAGAGCGGCATTTTCCAACCGCGCTGCCTCGTGCAGTTCACGCTGCGCTGCCGCGGGCCCGGTCTGTTCGCGGGCCTCACTGAGCGACCCGCTCGCGGCTGTCATCGGCTCTGCGGCGATCCGTCCAAGCGCGTCTCCAAGCGAGGCAATCCGATGACGGTCCTCCTCATCGCCGGCGTGGTTCAGCCTCATTCGCTCGGCGAGCCTGTCAAATCTGCCGGCCAGATCACGAAGGCGATGGACCAGCCGGGCTTGCCGCGCCGACAGGATTGCAACGACGTCCCGCTGCGCATCCGTGAGTGCCGTCGGGTCGTCACCATGCTGCAGCAACGCCGTCGTCTGATCGAGCAGCTCCGCCTCGTCGAGCGCCGCCTGACGAATCCTCGCTTCGAGCAGGACGATATCGCTTCGCAGACGGATGTCGAACTCGACATCACTGATGATCTTGATCCGCATGGAAGTGGATCGGCCCACCTGGCCCGTCCCCTCCGTCGTAATCCGGTTATCCGCGGCCACCGCCCGGTAAATGAGCAGATCGCCCGGCGATAGCGACATTGGTTCGACACTCCACAGATACTGCGCAATCGCTTCGACGCCGTCGTCACCGCGTACGACCCGCATCCGGTCCGTCAACGGATACATATGAACCCCGCCGCCGATGTGTTCGGCCTCCAATGTAAGACGGGTGATCCCGAAGTCGTCCTCGACACGAATCAACAATGACACCGATCCCATAGGTGTCAGATCAGTGGCGGCACGCGGCTCCAGCACGGTGACCGTGGGGGGCGTGTCGGGTGTCGCGAGTATCGAATACTCAGCCGCTCCGCGGTTCTCGAAGCCGTCCGCGTCCCGCAGCTCGATCCGGAAGCGGATATCGTCGCGGACCTTGAAACGCGACAAAAGCCGGCGGCCGTCCTCCGGATCGACAATCAGCGGAATCAGCCCACCGGATTCCATGCGCAGGCCTACTTCGGTACCGGTCTCATCCGGCGGGATCGGTTTGCTGGTCCGCAGTCTCACCTCAACCTGACCGCCGATCGGTGCTTTGACTCCACCGATGGGAGGATCATTGAGGTCCTGCACGCGCACCGCGCGGTCCGACGCATAGGGCGGAGGTTCAATAGACGCCAACGCCTCCACGACCTCGGGTCGCCGCACAGCCCGAATCGTGTACGGATTGCGAGACGTGCTGTCGTCACCGGCCTCGAACCAGTACGTCAGATCCTTCGTCACCGCGTCGATCGTGGCGTAGAAGTTGTCATCCTCGTCGCGCTGCATCGCCAATAACGTCGTGCCGCCGTCAGGTTCACGAAGATGCACGACGGCGCGCAGGGTATCGTGAAGACCTCGCTGAACGGCCATCCGAACCGTCATCGATTCCCCGACAGCCACGGTTTGATCGCTCGTAAGCGGCAGGATCGATGTGTCGTGAGGCCATTCGATCCGACCCCACGGGTAGACGTACCGGTACAATCCGGTATGTACCCAACCCGGGGCAACCACCAGGATGATCGACAACGCGGCGACGCTCATACACATCAGTGCTCCGCGCAGCAGAAGCGGTCGAAGCAACAACGCCGACTCCAACGGAATGTCTTTGACAATCCGTTCCGTGTTGGCAATCGTCTGCCGCATCATGCTTTCGGAGCCGGCGTCGCCCCGCTCCAGGAAACTAACGGTGCTTAACAGACGGTCCTGCAGCGTTCCGAAATGCGCTTCGAGCCGCGCGGCGATTTCGTCAATCCCGAGCCGGGCCTGGATGGGCCGGATGATCCAGCGCAGCACCGCCCCAGCGAGCCCCATCAAGAACATCGCCGCAACGACCATGCGAAGAGGCGGCGGCAACTCTAAGAGCCAGTCAAGCAATACGATGGCAAGAAACGCCGCCACACCACCGGCCACAACGGCGCAAATACCATAGGCAATAAGCCGCAGGCGGACCGTGGTCCGCAACACGGTAAGACGGGCTATGACCTTGGGCTGCTCCATGGCACAGTGACTGCGAGTCACGAATCAATATTCACGAAACCGACACCTTGCTCGTGCGAGAATCCCTTCTTGCACGAATGGGCTTAGAAAATATTCTCAGCCAAGCGACACCCGATCCATAGTCGTGAGGCTCATGAAACACGGTACTACCCTATGATCCGCAACGTGTCGCTGCCCTACAACAATCCGAACGCTTTGCGCAAAACCCATTCCATTGATATCATTGCAGCAAAAAGCATCAAAACCAATTTTGAGTCCCACAAAGTTTCAGTTATATCGTCGGGAATCTGCACGCTCCGGTCCCGGATCGTACCGAAACCCGCCTCCAACTGATCCAGCTCCATCACCCGCCCGCCGGTGGCCCCGGCGATACGCTCCAGCACCCCGTGATCCGCTTGTGGGCGACGCGCCTCCAAATTGGGTCGTTCGACGCGAACCGAAACTGACGCAACCCGTTCACCACGGCGCGGCACGATATCCGTCGCTTTGAGGACGAACCGTCCGGGCTGCGGCGCCACCCAAGTACCCTCGAATCGATTCGACTCGGGACCGAGACGGTGAGCCCCAAACCGTCCCACGACCGTCCCTTTGGCGCCGCCCACCAGCTCAGTCGATGTCGGCGACTCGCGAAGTGCCCCCCCCTTGTCCCCGCTTGGCAAGGGGGGATACGGGCGGTCCGCCGAGGCTGTGATCACGATCGGGATCACGTCACGTTGATCGGACAGAAGCTGCGAATCGAAGATCTCGACTTGTGTCTGCACGGCCGATCCGTACGGGTAGACCCGTCGATCCGTTCGCAGAACGAACCGGCGATCCTGAGCGACGCGGGCGCCGGGCATCAGTTCACGTGCAACCCTCACCCAGTACGTGTCGTGCTGCAATTCACCGGTGTGTCGGCGCCATCGCCATGTGTCATCCGTAGCCTGGAAGAAAAGCACACCCGCGCCATACCGACCGGTGACGACGACCGGCATGGGGCCCGACGTACTTCTGATCGTCGGGTGTTCGAGCAGGACGGATGCTCCCGGTTTCGCGCCGAGCGTCCGCGCCAGCCAGAACAGTTCCGGCAACGCCTCAAACAGTCGTTCGCTTTCGGTGCGATCGGCGGCGAATCGGAAGATGCGGCTCTTTCGGCCCTCCGGAGTGAGCTGTGCGTGGAATCCGCTCACGAGCGTCATGTCGTAGTGCCCGAAGAAGGTCGGGTCGATACGTATCGGAATGAGCTTCGCGAGCGGCGTACCCAAGAAGCGATGAGGCGCCGATCGCTCCCCGGCGATCAGGCCAAACCCGCCGCCCTCATTGCCCACGAAGTCCAGCAGCATGTTCATCTGCGCGCCGGTCAGCCAGCCCCCGCGCGGATCGACATCGCCGAACAGGACCACGTCGTATCGGTTCAGCTCCTCCGGTGTCTCGGGGAATCGGCGGATCGGATCGGTGCCTTCTTGTACGAACGACTCATCGGCTTCGATCAGCAGGACGCTCAGGTCCATCGTCTGCTCGCGAAGCATCGCGTTTTTCAGGTAGCGGTATTCGTAGCGCGGATAACCTTCCACGTAGAGAACTCTGAGTCGATTGTCGAGAACCGTCACATCCACCAGCGCCACGTTGTTCTCCGTCATCGTTTCATCCTGAAGCGGTGACACTTCCACGCGGTAGCGCACCGGTCCGGTCCGCGTCGGTTTCGTCCGCAGCTCGACCGTGATCGGATTGCGTGACGGGTCCAGAACGACCTGCTCCGAGGCGACGACACTTCCCGAACGCTCATTACGGAGCACCACGGTGACGGGTGTCGGTGCGGTCAGGCCTTGTGTGGATACCTCAGCTTCCACAGCCAGCACATCATTGACAAAGACCGTTTCCTGGGCTCGCAGCGGGCCCACGTCGATGTCCCGAGGTCTTTCCGGCGAGCCGATACGAATGGGGAACACCGGAATCCACCGGTCGCGCGCCAGATCGAGCGAGTCCTTGAGACTGGTCGGCTGTGTGCTCACACCGTCGGTCGCCACGACGATCGCAGCCAGTCGCCGGCCTTGCGCCTTCTCGATGATCGACCGTACGGCGCCTGCCAGATCGGTTGTTGGGCCGTCGGCTTCAGCGCTTTCGATCGACTCGACCAACCCACCAAGGCCCTCGGATGAGGCGAAGAATCCTTCCGTCTCCACGGTTCCGCCGAACGTGCAGAGCTGGATCGCGTTGCGCCTCAGCATCGCCTTGAGTGGAGCAGCCTCATCACGAACCAACGCCGCCTGGATCAGCGCCAGACGGGAACGCATCGCCACCTCGCCGGCATCTTCGATGCCCGCGCCACGCGCGATAGAAAGTGCCAATGTATCGTCACGATAGGTCTCGCTTGCGGCCATGCTCAGCGACGTATCCAGCGCAAGAACCGCATAGGACGGCTCCACACGGTTTTGCTGAAGAACCAGCGACGGCCGGCAGATCACCACCGCCGTCAGCGCAACGAGACCGCAACGAACCACGGCCAACACGACTCGCCGCACCATCGAAACCCGCTCGCGGCGGTAGATCAGGATGATCCATGCCAACGCCAGAAGCGCGAAGCAAAACACCAACCACGCCTCAATCCGCCACGGCGGATCCCATTGGAGAATCAGCGGCGCGTCACGCCCCAGGCGGATGTCGTTCAGGTCCAAAAGCCATTCAATAAACCGTGTCATTGATGCTCACCGGTCGGAAACCGATGTCACACTCCGCTGCGATCCGAACCGCATCGCCATCCACATCTCAACGAAAAGCAGCCCAACCACCAGGTACAACACAACCGAAGCCAACTCGGTCGATCGGGCTGCGGCGGGTTCTTTTGCGATCGCGGCTGGGTCATTGATCATCCGAACCTCTCGATCGAGCACGGTTAGAAACGTCTGCTCGTCAACCGGCACCAGGTCGGATTCAGCGGGATCAACGTTGGCGGCGAACACACGAATCTCCGGTCCGATGGACACCGTGAGGGCGTGGACTTTGTCCACCGGGCCGTAGGTCAAAGCGAGCCCCTTGCCGTCGGGGACAAGTGACGGCTCCGCCGTCGCTCCCTCACTCGTCGTCACGCGCAGCGGCCAGGAACTCTGAGCCGAGGTGAGCGGCTCGTGGATCATCCGCCCAACGAGAATGTTGCGGTGATCCCCGTGCCGCGGCGACAGAAAGGTCATCGCATTGAGCATAATGGAAACGTAATCACCCTTGGCGGGGAGGTTGTTCCAATCCATGCTCGCCGTCGTGGTGCACAGCAAGACTCGACCCCTCCCGAATGTCGAGGCGATAAGGGCCGGGTCGCCGTTCGTGTACCGCAAGATCACTTCGGCGCGGTGCGGGTCCGGTTCGATCGGTAGATGACGCTCCACACGCGATGAAAACAGACCGCTCTCGGGATGACCGGCAAACTCAGCCACGATCGGATGAACCGCGTCGTCAAGCGTAAAACCAATGTGGGCATCGGTATCGGGGGGCAAAAGGACCGGCCGGCTGAACCTGCCCGGCAACAATCCCGCGCCTCCGGCGTGCCCGAACCGGTTGTAGTTGTCCACGCTGACCAGGTCGCCGCCGAAGATCATCAAACCACCACCACCCGCGACGAATGCTTCAAGCCGCTTCCAGGTCTCCGCGGACAGCCGTTGAACGTTGCAGAGAGCGACAACGTCGTAGTCCGGAAGCACCTCTCCGGTCAACTCCGGTCCCGTGATGACCTTCGGTGCGATGGGAGAGCGAAGACGGTCTTCACTCCACCCGGTCTCCCACTGCCCCGGTGAAAGCGCAGTCGCCAAAAAGCCCGCTTGACCGGCGAGCCTGGTAGCGCCTGCCCGCCCGTCGACCAATAGAACGGGCCTGGTTTCTCGGACCTCGATTGACAGATATCGGGTGTCGTCGTCCTTAAGGGCATCCACCTCGCCGGCGGATAGTCTCGCTTCAATCAGGTGCGTGCCGGGGCTGGAGAACTCCGTTGTGATCGTTGCGACGGTGGACTCCCCCGGGGCCAGTCTGGGTAGCTCTTGGCGGCGGATGATCCGACCGTCGCGACGGATTTGCAGGTTGAGATTGCGTGCGCTCGACGAACCGAAATTCGTTATTTCCGCGGCGATCCGTGCCGGCACATTGACACCGATAAGCGCGGATTCGTCGGCGAGTCGCGTGATGGCAAGGTTGTCGCCGGTACCCCGCGCGGCGTGCACGACGGTAAGGTCGACGGCGGCGTCCGCAAGCGCGTCGGCGAGCTGCCGCATTGCGCGCACGGCCGCCGTTGGGTTCTCGGGCGATTCGCTCTGCCAGATGCAGCGCGGAAGATCGGAGAGCAGATAGACCGCGCGATTGCCCGCCGGTACGTCAGAGGTCTTGAGAATCTCGACGGCTGCGGTCAAGGCACCCGCGGTATCGGTCCCGCGCTGCGTCGGTTCGACGGCGGCAAGCCGCTCTCTCACGAAGCGGCGATCGCAGGCCCCCTGGGCGATCACCGCCTCCGCCGGCCAGGCAAGTGTCACAATGCTGACAGCGTCCGTCGGCGGGAAGGAGCTTAGGAGCTTTTCCGCGCACCGTTTGGCCTCTTCGAATCGCGTCACTCCATCCGGCGCCTCGGCGCTCATTGACAGCGAGTTGTCCAGAAGCAGCACCCGATGGACGCGCGATCCGCGCCCGGCGGGCAACAGCATCGAGGCCGCCACGTACGGACGGGCGACCGCCAGCCCCAAAAGAACGATCAACACCACCCGTGCCAGAAGCAGCAGCGACTGTTCGAGCCGGATACGCCTCGCGCTGCGCCGATTGGCGGCGAGCAGAAACGACATCGCCGCCCAGGGAACACGCACGAAACGCCGACGGTTGATCAAATGCACCAGAACCGGGATCAATCCCGTAAGCAGCGCGATCCCCGCAATCCCCGGATGGATGAAGGGAGCAGCCTGAAGAAGCGGCGCCGTCATCGTCGACCTACCCCCTGCTCATCACACGCGATGAACGCTGCCGGAGTCTGGCGCTGCGAGTGGCCAGATAACCGCTGAGCGCCGCGTCAAGCGGGGCCGAGGTGTCGAAGATCGTGAAGTCGACGTGCATGTGCCCGCAGCCCGTCCGAAGCCGTGTCTGAAAACGCTCCACCTCCTGAAGATAGCGCGCCCGCAACGACCTCGGATCGGTCAAAAGCTTCCCCATCGACTCAAGACCGTCGAACATCGTCGGCCCCGACAGCGGCAGCGTTAGCTCCGCATGATCCCAGATGTTCCATACGATCAACTCATGATGACGGTAGCGCAAGTGCTTGAAGCCTTTGAGCGTCGCATCCACATCGTCGAACAGGTCGCTGATCAGGATGATCAGCGTGCGGTGGCTGAGCCGCTCGGCCAGCTCGCCGAGCACACGCTCGAGCGACGTTTTCGCGGGACCGGTCGGATGCGCCAGTCCCTCTATGAGCGTTTTCCAATGCTGCGCGTTGTTGGAAGGCTTCACGAAACTCGTGAGATGCTCATCGAACAGCGTCAGCCCGACCGAGTCCTGCTGCTGGATGGTCAGATACGCGATCGCTGCGGCAACAGCGGCGGTGTACTCGTATTTCGTCATACTCGCGCCGGCGGATCGATAGTTCATCGACTCGCTGCCGTCGACGGCCAGCATGAGATTGAGGTTGGTCTCCTGCTCGTATTCCTTGACGTAATACTTGTCCGTCTTCCCATAGACCTTCCAGTCGATATGGCGAAGATCGTCGCCCTGCGTGTAGGCGCGGTGATCGGCGAACTCGACCGACACACCATGATACGGGCTGTGGTGCATCCCGCTGAAAAATCCCTCGACAATCAACCGGGCACGCAGCTCCAGCCCGCTGATCTTGGCGAGCACCTTCGGATCGAGGTATTTTCTATAATCCTGTTTGCCTGCGTCCATGCGAATGACGAATCAGGGACTACTTTGAGCGATCGGCGGCGAAGACACGATCGGCCATCGCCGGGTCCATCGTGACCGACGAGTCGGCGGGCAACTCGGAAATCAGCCAGTCAATGATATCGTCGCTGCGTACGCCATCGGCCTCGGCATTGAAGTTCGTGAGCACGCGATGCCTCAGGACCGGATGAGCCGCCGCCCGAATGTCGTCCGTCGAGACGTAGTACCTTCCTTTCAGGATCGCCCGGGCCTTGCCCGCCAGCACAAGATTCTGCGACGCTCTGGGACCCGCACCCCAGGACACGTAGTCGCTGATGAACTTCGGAACGTCGCCCTTGTCCACCCGCGTCAAACGCGTCAACCTGGTGGCATAGACAATGACGTGATCCGCACACGGCACGCGGCGGACGATATCCTGCAACGCGAGCACGTCCTGGGGATTTAACATTCGCTCCAGGTGCACGTCCTGCGGGGCCGTCGTCATCTTGACAATCTGACACTCCTCGTCCTCGGTGGGATAATCCACCAGCACCTTGAACATGAACCGGTCAAGCTGAGCCTCCGGCAGCGGGTAGGTCCCTTCCTGCTCGATCGGGTTTTGGGTCGCCAGCACGAAGAACGGCCTGGGCAGCTTGTGGGGGAACCCGGCTGCCGTTACCTGGTTCTCCTGCATCGCTTCCAGCAGTGCGGCTTGCGTCTTAGGCGGTGTCCGGTTGATCTCATCGGCCAGAATGACGTTGGCGAAGATCGGCCCCTGCACGAAGCGCAGCGATCGCGCCCCCGTGCCCCGATCCTCCTCGATCACTTCGGTACCGGTGATATCCGACGGCATCAGGTCGGGCGTGAACTGCACCCGCGAGAAGCTCAACGACAGTAGACGAGAAAGCGTGCTGATCAGCAACGTCTTGGCGAGCCCCGGAACCCCCTCGAGGATGCAATGACCGTTGGAGAACAACGCGATCATCAGTTGCTCAACCACGGCTTCCTGACCGACGATGACCTCCGCTAACTGAGATCGAATCCGATCATACGCACTGATCATCCTCTCGATGATGACCACATCGTCATCACCTCGGGCTGAATCGGATGATACCGTATCAGAACACATCCGTATCACTCTCCTGCGCCGCAGGCTTTAGCAGGCTTTAGCCTGCGGCTCGTTTTAGTGTTGCCTGAACCTTCGGCGGGTCCGTCATGCCGTGTGAGTGGCATGGGCAAGCGCCAGCTTGCCCGTGAACTCGATCTATCTCCACGGGCAAACAAGTTTACCCATCACACCCAATCCGCAAATCCACGATTGATGGAACACCGGCATCGCAACTCCGCGCGGGTTGAATCCTTGACACGCGGTGCAGCTCCGCTGCGGGGGATTCGCCCCATGGAACCGTGCGTCAAGGACAGGTCCCGTGGCTCGCTGATACCACCGCCGGGGCCTGAACCGTCACGCGGGTTACGGCACTTCATTAATCCGATTGATCAGTAGCCGCAATCGCCCCGCGCTGCGACGGTCGAAGGACAGGACCAGCCTGGTCTTGTCCGGGTAGACGCCGTTCTCAGCGTCGAGCGGGCTGGACACCTGCTCGATCCGACCGCCAGTGAGGATATCGGCGAACGTGTCGTTGACCTCCGAGAGTGTTTCGCTGGAAAGTGGACTGTTGAGCCGCAGCACGAGCTGATCCTGGACAAAGCGGGACGAATGGTACCGGCGGTAGAACTTCAGAACCTCCGTAGCCGCATCCTCGGCGCGATCGGTGATGTAAAACAGCTCCAGGTCAGCCGGGTCGATCATCCCCTTGCCGAGCAAGTCGGCCGTCACAAAGGTTTTCCAGTGCTGCCAGTACGTGCCGCCCGGCTCATCGCACAGCACGATCGGTACCGGTGCGGCCTTGATCGTCTGGACCAGCGTGATCGACTCAAACCCCTCGTCCAGCGTGCCGAACCCGCCGGGGAACAGAACGATGGCCCTTGCCTCTTTGACGAAGATCAACTTGCGCGTGAAGAAGTATTTGAAGTTTATCAGCTTGGGGTCGTCGGCGATGATAACGTTTGTCTTCTGCTCGAACGGCAGGCTGATGGCCACACCGAAGCTCGCCTCTCGGCTCGCGCCGTGGTGTCCCGCCCGCATGATCCCGTCCCCGGCACCGGTGATCACCATCCACCCGTGTGCCTGCATCAACCGGGCGAATTTCTTGGCTTGGACATACTGCGGGTGATCCTCCGGCGTGCGGGACGAACCGAACATGCTGACTTTGGAAATCTCCGCATACGGCGCAAACACCTTGAACGCATACCGGAGTTCCTTGAGGCTGGTGTTGAGGATTTTCAGGTCCCCGCGGTCGGCGCCGTCAGCCGCGAGCCGACAGATTGTCACGACCATCTGGAAGAGCAGGTCGTCGTCCTCGCACGGCGCGTACCGGGTCAGTAACTCCTCGATCGCCGCCGATCGACCCCTACGCCAATCCGCTCGAGAATCCGGTAATGGGGATGCTTGATCCATACGCATGCTCCTCCGTGCCCTGATCCCGCGTTTCCACCGTCGGCTGTCCGCCAATCCAACTATAGGCAAACGCCGGCGCACAGGCCACCGCGTGGTGGACTGGGCAGTCCGATCCGCCCTGCGTCCGGGACGATTCGGGACGCCGGTCCCATATTCACGGGGGATTGAAGCGGGCGGTAAGACGTCTTTTCACTAGTGCGAGGCGTCTGGAATCCTACTTCACAAGTCCCACGACATACGGTCGGGTGCCGCGGCCAAGCACACCACAACCGGGTGGCATGGTCCACGCTTGCGTGGCCATGAGACGCTCGTGCGAGAATCCTTTCTCGCACGAATGGGCCGAGAAAGGATTCTCGGCCCAGCAACAGAATATGCCCACGCCTTTGGCTTGGGCCTGGCACCCCGCGCGCTAAAGTCGTGAGGTCCCTGAAACAGGATGCTACCCCGGTGGCGATGCATCGAGATAGGGTTCGAGCCGCAGCTCCATGACGATTTCGTCGTGAATCTCGATGCCGCGTTCGCCAACCTTGGGAATCTCCGGTTTGGTCTTCCGCGCTTCGTCGACGGTACCGAGATTAAGCTCGATCATGCGGAATCCGAGGCGCTGGTAGAAACCGATCGCCCGCAGGGTGTCATTCGTCGTCGCCAGCCAGATCCGTTTGCACTTTTGCTTGCGGGCCGTCTCGATCACGTTGAGCATCAATGACGACCCGATGCCCTGCCCTTCCAGCGTGCTGTTGAGGCTCAGAAGCTCCATACCGTTGTCGTCGATGTGGTAGGTCAACAAGCCGACGATCCGCCCGTCCCGCCGTTCGATGAATCCCTCTTTGGTGTGCGGGTAGAAGGAGCGCCCGTGGCTCATGACGAGCTGGCTGTGCCAATGCTGCTCGATGAACCCGGCGACCTCCTGGCGGTCGGAGTCTTGCATTTTTGATCGGGTCATAGCGACGTAAGTTTTAACCACTCGGGCAGGCGCACGCCAGTGTTTTCGGACCAATCAGGAGCGCCGGCATGCCGGGTCCGCGCGCCCGAAAGCGTTCGTCACAGGCACCTCGGTTGTTGCAACCTTCCGCGCCGCCTATAGTTGTGGCACGCTCGAATGGACGGAGTGAACGCAGGACGGCCTGTGGCGTGCGGCTGCGCAGAGCCGATAGTTTTACAGATGGGTGAACAATGGTGAGTCTAAGATGCCTGAACCGCGCGGCAAAACGCGTGGGATCACTGCGCCTTTTGACAAGATGAGCCGGCGCGTCGCTTTCTTCGGAGTACAACGTGGAAATCTTCATCGACGACGACCAGATTGACGCCGCGTTCGTCGGCAACGGAACTCTCGATGACGCCCTTCGCCACATGCAGTCGCACCTGTGCGCGCCCGATCGACTCGTGATCGGCCTGCGGTGCGACGGACGTGAGGTTCCGGCCAACGGAATGGCCGACACGTTGCGAAGACCCGCGTCATCCTTCGAACGCCTCGAAGTCTTCACGGGGATGAAAGACGTGCTTGTAATTGATGTCATGGAGCAGTCATCGACGTGCCTGACCGAAACGCAAGAGGCCTGCCGCCGCGCGGCGGAACTGCTTACGGAGGGTAAGATCGTTGAAGCCTCTGAAATGCTCGGAGACTGTCTGCGCATCTGGCAGCAGATACACGAAGCCGTCGGCAAATCGATCGAGATGCTTCAGC
Organism: uncultured Phycisphaeraceae bacterium; assembly: GCA_964548955.1. Classification (GTDB taxonomy): domain Bacteria; phylum Planctomycetota; class Phycisphaerae; order UBA1845; family UBA1845. Next base: position 5,092 of record CAZJTP010000015.1, on the reverse strand, counting down.
TCGACCCCGAGCTGACGATGGTCAACGACGAACCGCTCATCGACTTGATCGGCAAACCCAAAGAGATCCTGATGCAGGTCAAAGAGGCGTTGCAGGCTCGGGATCACGTGCTCCTGGCGGACATCCTGCAGTACGAGTTCTCCGAGACAATAGGTCAGTGGCATCTCCTTGTCAGCAAATTGCGGCAGGAAGCCGAAGACCTGGCGGCAAGCCGCACGGAGTGAACCGCAGGGTCCAAGACCTCCAACACAACCTGTGGGGCCGACTTTCCAGTCGGTCGGCAAACAGGACGGCAAATCATCGCAGTATACCATGCCCAAGCCGAAGGCGCGGGCATGTTTGGCGCACCGCCCATAATCCGTTTGCTCACTCGAACTGGCGGGGTACCCGTAACCGAGGATGCAGTTATCGGATGTCCAAGGATCGCGTGTTTTTCGGAGTGACCATTCGCTCGTTCTCCGGTACGATTGCCGGCTGCTTGGGCGAAAGGCCCGAACGCTGGACCTTCAAGTATCAACTGTCCTTGTCGAGATGTGCAACTGAGGTAGGAACGCAAGCGCTGAAGAACTGACGTGAAGACGATCGCGGTTTCCGTCACCGTCTTGTCGTGAAAACTGGTAAGTCTCAGGGCGTAGGGTCCGACGTGCGGACCGCTTTACTAGGCTGGACCGAGAATCTTTTCTCGATCCTACTTGACGCACGGGGAAAGGATTCCCGTTGAGAATGGGTGCGAGAAGGGATTCTCGCACCAGCACAAGTTATACGAATTCCAATAATACGCTGCGCTCCCGACCAGAGCCGCGACCGACAAAACCGAGCCGCGACCGACAAAACCGAGCCGCGACCGTGAGGGAGCGGACAGGACACAGGCAAGACGTCGCCTCGGGCTGCCGGGCATACGACGACGAAGCGCACTTGTTTAATGGGATGCGTATTACGCAGCCAAATCGCGCGGACCTGACGAGGTGTGTGAGCCTCGCAGCGACGTGCAGGTCATTGCAAAGTACGGAGGAGCGAATCCAATGAGAAGAACAATCATGTATCGAATGTGTGTAGGAGCGGGATTGCTGATTTTCGGCGGTCCTGCGGTGTGGGCCAACACGGCCCCGGAGGTTACGAACGTCACCGCCGCTCAACGCGGTGGTGGGTCCAACCTGGTGGACATCGGCTACGACCTCGCCGACGCGGACGGCAATCCGTCCAGGGTCTGGGTGTTCGTCAGTCGCAACGGCGGAGCCACGTGGACCGTCGTCGCTACGAGTTTCACCGGCGATTATGGCGAGGGCATCACACCGGGAACAGGCAAGGCCATCGTCTGGGACGCCGGTGCGGATCTACCTGGCACCTACGGCACGAACTTCAAGGTTCGCGTCTACGCCGACGACGGGCAGGGGACGCCACCGGCCATGGTCCTCATCCCCGGCGGGGAGTTCGAGATGGGCGATCACCATGATGGCATGGCCGACGCGCTTCCCGTCCACGCGGTGTATGTCGATTCGTTCTACATGGACATCTATGAGGTGACCAACGAGGAGTACGCCGAATATCTGAACTCCGCGTTTTCGCAGGGCTTGATCGAGGTGCGGAGCGGTGTGGCCTGCACCGCGGGCGGGGCCCAATGCTACTGCGACACCACGGACAGTTCGTCCTACAGTCGGATCACTTGGGACGGAAGTACGTTCGGGGTCACCGCGGACAAAGATGACCACCCGATGGTCGTGGTAAGCTGGTACGGTGCGGTTGCTTATGCCAACTGGCGGAGCGCGCAGCACGGACTGACGCCTTGTTACAATCTGTCGACGTGGGAGTGCGATTTTGATGCCAATGGGTATCGCCTGCCAACCGAGGCGGAGTGGGAATACGCCGCCCGCGGCGGGAACCACGATCCGTATCGCAGGTATCCCTGGGGTGATGCCGTTGATGGGTCCATGGCCAACTATGTGGAGTCAGGTGATCCATACGAGGCGGGCCCCGATCCGGACACGACCCCGGTCGGGTACTACAACGGCAGTCAGGTCCCGACGGGTGTGGACATGGTCAACGGTTACGGTCTCTACGATGTTACGGGGAACGTCTTGGAGTGGTGCAACGACTGGCATGCCTCGGATTACTACAGCAGTAGCCCCTATGACAACCCCACAGGGCCGTCCAGCGGCACGTATCGTGTTCTTCGCGGCGGCTCGTGGTACGGCGACGCAAACTACGCGCACTACATGCGTTGCGCGCATCGCAGCAGCGCCTACGCCCCCGACTATCGGGCGTATTACTACGGGTTCCGCTTAGCCCTTGACGCGGAGTAGCGCTGTGCCCTTTGTTCATTTACACCAACCACGTTTACGGGGTTTTCGAGACGCACTGGGGCGGATGGACTGAAACCCCGTTCACGGGATTTTCCCGGCGCAGCCGGGCAGATAGGCCAGCCCTTGCAGGGCTGGTCTACAGAGGACACAACCATGACTACTGTACCCCCACTCGATGGTGATAGCCCGTTTCAACGGGCTTGTCTGACCGAATCGAGCAGGACAATGACGTTGAGAAGCCCGTTAAAACGGGCTGGACGACAGAAAAATCCAGGGTGGTCTGACCGGGCGTACAACGCCCGGCCTACAAGCCCGCCTGCGGCGGGAAGGGCCGTTGAAACGGCCCGAACGGTGTACGATCATCGGGAACGAGTCGAGGTGTACGATGATGACGAGAAATTCGTTGCAACGACCAGAGAGTCAGCGATCCTTTGTACGAGGTTTTCCAGATGCACCCCGGCGGATGGTCTCAATCCCGTTCACGGGATTTTCCCAGCGCGGTCGGGCAAATAGGCCAGCCCCTTTAGGGCTGGTCGACGGAGGACGTGATGATAAACAATGTTCCCTGGTTCAGCCGTTCGGTTCGTTTGCATCAATCCCGTTCACGGGGTTTTCCCGGTGTAGCCGGGCACATAGGCCAGCCCTTGCAGGGCTGGTCCAGGACGCGACGATGAACCATGCTCCCCTATTCAGTGGTCTTAGCCCGTTTCAACGGGCTTGCCCGAAGTCGAGAATCCCGTTGAAACGGGCTATACGACAGGAGAACCGAGGGCGGTCTGACCGGCCGTACAACGACCGGCCTAGCAGCCCGCCTGGGGCGGGAAGGGCCGTTGAAACGGCCCAAGGGTGGATCTCCCGGTCCGAGTCGGTGCCGAGCATCGACACCCCCGACAGCGGGTCGACGCTCAGTTATACGGCATCGAGAACCTGTTCACTCGGCTATCCGGGCGCTCGACGGGGTCTTGGTCTGTAATCCCGTTCACGGGATTTTCCCGGCGTAGCCGGGCAGATAGGCCAGCCCTTTTAGGGCTGGTCAACGGAGGACGGGACAATGAACGATGTTCCGCCATTCAGTGGTCTTAGCCCGTTTCAACGGGCTTGCGGGAAGCACCATCGAATCGGAGGTGTGTGATGCCGCGTAACGTCTATCACGAGATCAATCTTCATGTTGTCTGGCGGACGAAGAACAACGCCTCGGTCCTGGTCGACGTAGTCGAGAAGCGCTGCCATGACTATCTCTTGCACCGCGCCATCCAGTTGCCGGGCGTCCGCGTCCACGGGATGGGCGGCATGCCCGACCACATTCACCTGGCGGTTAGCGTTCCACCGACATTGCTGATCAGCGAATGGGTCGGACAACTCAAGGGAGCGTCAGCGCACTATATCAATCACGAAATCTGCAACCGCCGAGTCCTCGAATGGCAAACGGGTTACGGCGTGGTCAGCTTCGGCACGCGCGATCTGCCGTGGGTTGTGGATTACGTCAGGAACCAGGAGTCGCACCACAGTAGCCGGACGGTACAGGATCGTCTGGAACGAATCGAGCAGGACGATGACGTGGAGAACCCCGTTAAAACGGGCTGCACGACAGAAAAATCCAGGGTGGTCTGACCGGGCGTACAACGCCCGGCCTACAAGCCCGCCTGCGGCGGGAAGGGCCGTTGAAACGGCCCGGGAGCATAGGTGGCATCCTAAGACGTTGGCGGGCATCGGTTTCCGCGACGGCCCGGGAGGCCGAGCCTACGTTGTGGAGCCGGGCGGGTATGGTAGGGCTTACACTCAGCGCTGCGTCCGGCCTTTGAGTCCAATCAAACGTAGCTGCCTGTTTCGGGCAGCGGAACATAGCGAGATATCGATGATGTTTCGGATGAATCACATAACCTTGTTAGCGGCCATATTCACCCTTGTCGTGGTCAGCGCCGCCATGAGCATCGACTTCGGCTGGGGTGATTCAGCAGCGTTTACGATCAGCAGTCCAGCCGGCATCGCCTGGGCCGATTCGGCGCCGTTTACCATCAACATTCCAGCGATCCCAACTATGTCTGCATGGGGCGTGGTGGCCATGATGTTGCTGGTGCTGACAGCGGGGACGCTGGTCTACTTGCGGCGGCGGGAACCGGCAACGTAAGTATTGTAGCACGCACATCATCGCGTTGTTGGTGACGCCGTTGAGCGAGCCGCGGGACCTGTCCTTGACGCGCGGTTCCATGGGGTGAAGCCCCCGCAACGGAGCTGCACCGTGTGTCAAGGATTCAGCCCGCGCGGACTTTCGCCGGGGCGTGCTCAACATGGCCACGCAAGCGTAGACCATGCCACCCGGCGTTTCGATAATCTGCGCAGGCTAAAGCCTGCGGCTCACAATACGCTGGTGACGTGGTACGGGTTGTGACGAAACGTTGACAGCCTACTGCGGAAGCGCCATGCGCTCGAGGATGGAGTCAGCCAGGCCGTACTCGATCGTCCCTCTCGCGTCGAGCCACTTGTTGCGGTCGCAGTCCTGCTCGACCTGCTCGATCGATTTACCGGTCCGCGCGGAGAGGATGTCGTAAAGGGCCTTTCTCAGCCGTATGATCTCCTCGGCCTCGATCGACAGATCGGTCGCGGAGCCCTCCATGATTCCTCCGATGAGCGGTTGGTGGAGCAGTGTGCGCGAGTTGGGCAGCAGGAATCGCTTGTCCTTTGTCCCGCCACACAAGATCACGGCGCTCATACTCGCCGCAAGGCCCACGTTGTACGTGGCGACGTTGCCTCCAGGCCGGAGGAATTGCGGAAAGACGAGAGCGTGCCGTGGC
>CAZJTP010000014.1:24041-38396 GCA_964548955.1 uncultured Phycisphaeraceae bacterium | reverse complement strand
GCCATCGCCTTACGCATCTGCGGCGACGGTTTTGTCACCGTGTCACTTCGCAAGTCAACCAAACCGGTGTTGGTCATGCACAGCCCTCATACGAACATGGCTGCGTGAATCGTCATCACGCCGCGGCTCTTCGTTTTGATCGCGTTTCGCACCGAGAGTCTTACCACCTGCAGGTCGGATCGTACGAACCGGCAATCGTACGGTCAACTCGCCCGGGCACGCACGTTTCCGGCGCGGGTGTGGTTGTCCGATCCATCCGCGCCGGCAGATGGGCGCGCCTCGCCAGGGAAACTGCCACCTTACCCGTGTCACCACTGGCTCTTCACCTCGTCTCGTTGTGCCGTCCTAGCCGGCCTGTTAGAATTACGGGTTCTGGCAGTAGGGCCGATTCGCGTTGCTGGGCCAATTCGCGGGATTGCCGTATGCTCCATCCGGCTGCGAACGTAAAGGGCAAAGACCGTCACGTTTCAGACATGCGTGCGCGACAGCCGAAATACGTGCGGGCGAACTCCGGGCGGACGTCGGCATCCGCGTCGGCAGTGGCTCGAGCATGAGCACAATCCCCAGGAACGTCGGGCACGGGTTGGACACGGACGCCTGCCGTACAGGATAGACACTGCGGGCGTTGGTTCGTTTGGAGTGTTCACACCATGGATATTCAGATCGTCCTCGGACTTTCTATCGTCTTTGCTTTGGGCGCAGCCACGCTCGCGCTTTGGCTGATCCACATCACGGGGCGGCACCTGGCGTGGGCCTTGATCGCGGCCGGCATGGCACTGATGGCCGCACGCCACGCCGTCGTGCTTGCTCACTTTACCTACGGAGATAACGCGCACGGACCAGACATCTCGGGCGAACTGATCGCTTTGGTCACGTCGGCCATCATGGTGATTGGGTTTGCCGTGCTCGTCCCGATGTTCCTTTCCAGCAGGCGTTCCGAGAACGCCTTACGGGATAGCGAGGAGCGCTTCAGGAGCTTCTTTGACGATCTGGGCAACGCCGTGTATCGGGCGGACGCACAAGGCAATATTACATACGCCAACAAGTTCAGCGAAAAACTGACGGGATTGCCGCTGGAGGACATTCTCGGGAAACCCTTTGCGCCTCTGTTTACGTCGGAGAGCCAGCGCGTCGCGGCTGACGTATTCCAGAGAACTCTAGACGGCCAGAGCCCGGAATATGAGCTGACCTTCACCTCGGGAAAAACCTGCCGGTTCAAGAACAGACCGCTGCGAGATGATGACGGACGCATCGTCGGCGTCTTCGGCATCTCTCGGGATATCTCTGAGCGCAAGCAGGCGGAGAAGCACCTGCGGCTTCTTTCGGCCGCCGTCGACCAGACCAGCGAAGGCATCGCCGTGACTGACCTGGGAGGTAATTTACAGTACGCCAATCATGCCTTCGCAACCATGCACGGTTACCCGCACGAGGAACTTGTCGGCAAGCATCTCTCCACTTTCCATAGCCCCGAGCAAATGCAGGCCATGGAGGTGTCGATAACACAGGTGAAACAGAGAGGCGTCTTTCACGGTGAGATTCAGCATATTCGGGACGACGGCACGTCTTTCACCACATCAATGCACAACTCGCTGCTCACGGATGAAGCCGGCAACCCGGTTGGCATGATCGCCACGCTCCGCGACATCACTGAACGCAAACGGGATGAGCAGGAGCTGCTCGAGACAAAACAGCGTCTTCAACACCTACTCACGTCGAGTCCTTCCGTGATCTTCAGTTGTGGGTTGGGGCCGGACTATCCGACGACGTTCATCGGCGAGAATGTCGTGAAACAACTGGGGTACGAACCGCGGGCCTTTTACGAAGACACATTCTTTTGGACGAAACGGATCCACCCGGAGGACGCGGATCGTGTTCTCGGTGAGTTCTCGCGTGCCGAACGAGGCGACCATGTCTCCTATGAATATCGCCTTCGCCACAACAAGGGACACTATGTCTGGATACATAATGAAGTGGCGCCGCTGAGGAACAAGGATGGGAGTATCTACGGTGTTGTCGGCAGTTGGTTCGACATCACCGATTGCAAGCGAGTGGAAGAGGCTTTGCGGAAAACTCGCGACGATCTCGAGCGACGCGTCGAGGAGCGCACCGCGGCCCTTACGGATGCCAACGAGCGACTTCGGCGTGAGATCACCGAACGAGAGCGGGCCGAGGAGGCACTGCGGGAGAGCGAAGAGAAATTCCGTTCACTGGTCGAGGCAACCAGTGACTGGGTATGGGAGGTGGATCGGGACGGTCGCTACACCTACGCGAGCCCGAAAGTCAGAGACCTGTTGGGATACGAGCCGGAGGAGGTCATCGGCAAGACGCCGTTCGACTTTATGCCTCCCGACGAAGCACAACGAACAGCCGGATTGTTCGGGGATAGGGTTGAATTGCGGGAACCTTTTTCAGGCTTGGAAAACATCAACCTTCACAGGGATGGGCGAGAAGTCGTGCTCGAGTCAAGTGGCGTGCCCATTCTCGACGCCGACGGGGACCTCCTGGGCTACCGGGGAATCGACCGCGACATCACCAAGCGCAAACGAGCCGAGGAGGACCTGCGGGAAAGCAGAAGCAGATACCACACACTTCTCGAGACTCTGCCGCAGAACATCTTCCACAAGGACAGGGATTCGGTCTACGTCACGGGCAACGAGAACTTCGCTCGGGCGCTGGGTCTGACTCCCGATGGGCTTGCCGGTAAGACCGACTACGACTTCTTTCCGAAGGAGTTGGCGGATAAGTACAGAGCTGACGACAGGCGCGTCATGGAATCCGGAGCGACGGTCGAAGTCGACGAGGAATACATCGAGGACGGGGAGCCAAGGATTGTCCACACGGTGAAGACACCGGTTAGAGACGAGGCGGGGACCAGCACAGGCGTACTGGGTATCTACTGGGACATCACTGAGCGCAAGCGTGTGGACGAAGCGCTGCGAGAGAGTGAGGAGCACCTGCGCACGGTCATCGGCGCCAGCAAGGATGCCATGATCGCCGTGGGTGAGAACGGCATGGTCACCTTGTTCAATCCGGCGGCGGAACGTATGTTCGATCATCCTGCACGTGAGATGCTCGGCCAACCGCTTGACTGCCTGATGCCCGAGGAGTACCGCGAGCGGCACCGCGGGTACATTGAGGGGTACTTCCGGCGCGGCGAACCCGGGGAAGCCATAGGCAAGACGCTTGAATTGCCCGCCATACGGAGCGACGGTCACCGGTTCCCAATCGAACTATCTCTCTCAACGGGCCACCGTGGAGGTCAACGATTCGCCCTGGCGGTCATCCGCGACATCACCGAGCGCGTGCGGGCCAAGGAGGCGCTGGTGACCCGGCTCCGATATGAGGAGGGGCTCGCCGCATGTTCCGAGGCGATTCTCGTCGATACCGATACGGAAGAAGCGCTCACCGACTCCCTGCATCACCTCTTGCGAGCCTCCAATGTCAGTCGAGTCTACATCTTCGAGAACTTTCAGGATCCGACCGACGGATTGTGCATGAGGCAAAGATACGAGGCCTGTGCGACGGGCGTCGGGCCCGAGATCGGCAACCCGCTTCTGCAGCGACTTCCTTACAAACATGGATTCGCGCGGTGGCGGGAAAAGCTGCCAAGAGGCGAGCCGGTCGGCGGCGTGGTCAAGGACTTTGCGGAGAGCGAACGTAAGGTTCTGGAGCCTCAGGACATTCTTTCCATTCTCGTCCTGCCCATTTTCTCCGGAGGAGACTGGTACGGTTTCATCGGGTTCGATGACACGCGGATGCCGCGAACATGGACCGAGGAAGACGTCCGCTTGCTTCAAACCGCTGCAGAGATGATCGGGGCTTTCATCGCCCGCGGACGCGCGGAGGCAAAGTTGCGGCAGGCCAAGGAGGCGGCCGAAGCCGCCAGCCGTGCCAAGAGCGTCTTTTTAGCAAACATGAGCCACGAGATTCGCACGCCGATCACGGCTGTGCTCGCCTCCGCGGAGTTCCTGGCAGCACAGGATTCCAACAGACCGCATGAATTCGACCACCTGGACGTGATCTTCAGAAACGGGAGGCACTTGCTCGCCTTGATTGACGACCTGCTGGATCTGTCCCGGACGGAAGCGGGCAAGCTAGAAGTGCGACGCGAGTCATGTCATATACCCGATATCATCGCTGACGTCCGGGCAACGACGGAGTTGTTGCACCAGCGAGAGGGTGTTGACTTCCGGATTCTCTACGAGACGGCCATCCCCACGCAAATTCACACCGATCCCACCAGGCTCAAACAGGCGGTGATCAACCTGATCAGCAACGCCTTGAAATTCACTGAGAAGGGCCACGTCCGGGTTCGTGTGGCTGTGCGTCGCGACGGACCCGAACCTAGACTGTCCATCGCCGTGGAGGATACCGGTGTGGGCGTCCCCGCGGATAAGATCGACCGTATCTTCCAGACGTTCGCCCAGATCGAGCCCGGCCCATCCGGCATCTTCGGAGGTGTGGGGCTGGGATTGCCGCTGGCCAAGTGGATTGCCGAACAGCTTGGCGGCACGGTCGAAGTTGACAGTGTGGAAGACCACGGCAGCACCTTCACTCTCCGCATCGCCATCGGCCCGCTCGACGGCGCGGAGTGGATCAGGCCGGATGACATCTTGATTGCCCCCCGGCTACGTATTCCCGTTCGTGTTAAGCGGGGCGAACACCGGTTGCGGGGTCACGTTCTTCTTGCGGAGGACTTCTCCGACACACGCAAGCTGATCGAAGAGATCCTGACGGAATGCGGAGTCACGGTCACTACGGTGGACAACGGTGAGGACGCCGTTGAGGCGGCGTTGGCGCAAGCGTTTGACGTAATCCTCATGGATATTCGTATGCCGCGTATGGACGGTCTGGCCGCTACCATCGAGCTTCGACGCCGCGGATGCCTGACTCCGATCATCGCCCTGACAGCCTTGACCACAGGGAGCGATCGGGAGCGAATCCTGGACAGCGGCTTCGATGACATATGGAAAAAGCCGATCACACTTGACCGCCTCGTGGAGGACGTAACCGCCTACCTCCACGCGCCGCCCGATGAGACGGCCTCCGTCGATCGAGCCGAATCCGCCCGCTCGCTCGTGACCACGGAGAACCCTCGTCTGGCAGCCGTCCGCGAGGAGTTCGTCCGAAACCTTCCCTCGCGCCTGGACCGCATCAGGGCCGCGATCAGCAGTGGGGATATGCGCGGAGCCCGCGAGGCGCTGCACCAGCTCGTCGGTGCCGGCGGCACACATGGGTTCATGCCAATCTCGCACGAGGCTGCCCGGTTGCTCGATCTCGCCAAAGCCGGAGCACTCGCCGAACGCTTGGATGAGCTGCATACCTTGGACAAACTGGTGGCCCAGGCCCTTACAACTGTTCGCGAGCAGGGCGGCACCGGGCCTCAGACGCCGTCTCGTCCGGCTTCGTCGACCGGCCCAGTGTAGTCGATTGCCACCGATCGGCAGTAGAACCAAGCCGTGCCGTACGGGATTAGGGCCGTTCGCCCGCTCCGTCGCAGGGTTCCGGCCCGCGTCTTTACCGGCTGGAAGGCGGTGCCACACGAGAAAGACACTCCTTTTCAACAGGTGGCCATCCCAACCTGTGCAGATGACTCAGGTTGTTTTCCGGGTTGACGTGACATTTCGCTCGGGGATACTAGGGGAGGGTAAGCGCCGAGAGCGGACCGGACATGCCGCCGTCCGCGCAACCCTGGATGCTGCCGGACGATTGCCCCTAAGGGCTTCAGTGAAAGGAGGCGAGGTGATTGCCAAGTGTCGCTTAATCCGCAGGCGCATATCCTGCAGTGCCCGCAGGTGGATAGTACTGGGCTGTGGCCTGTGGCTCGGGCTGGGAAGCTGCGATTCACTGAATCCGGCGTTCGTGGGCGTGTTGGATCCGGACGGCACGGGAATGTTCGCCACGATGGACAATGCGCGGGGTCACGTCGTGATTGCGTTCGTGAATAACACGCAGGTGGACGAACGGCTTGTGGCGTTCATGGAGGCTGACGGCAGTCTGAACTTGACGCCTGCCGAGAAGCAGGCGTTGAAGCCTCGGATGCGACTTCGCGTACAGGTCACGTTCACGGACGGCTCGGCTCAGACCATCGAGTTCATCGACGGCAGCCGTAATCTCGTCGACAGGTCCTTCGATGCCGAGGCCCTGCCCGACCTCAATCAGAACGATCTGAGCAACGCTGTTGTCGTATGCGATGTGGCGTCCGTGCTGATCGAGCCGGGCACGGACATCGAGGTCTTCATACCGGTTCCGTTGGAGCAGTATGGACAGGAAGAGGTCTTCGATGCGGAGGGCAACCCCGTAACGCGCTATACGCTGCGCGGGGAAGAATCCCCGAGGTTTCGAAGGCTGGAGATCGATGAGGCCGATGAGGACGGAAATGTGACCGTGCAACACAACATCGGTCGGCGCGATGCGCCAAGCCCGGCGATGAATCCGCTGTGCGGGTCCGTGGTTGCCATTGTGGTCGATGGCGTACTCGCGGTTCCGTTTTTGGATGAAGCGTCCTCCCGTCCAAGTTACAATCTGGATGATAATGCCACCGTCTCCAGAATCGGCGGACGCTATGAGTTCCGCGTGACGGTGCAGTAGGGGCAAGCCAACGGCGGACGAAGCAGGCCGCGCTCACTGGAGAAATCGAATCGTGCAAACGGGTGCATTACCGAAGATGATCCTGGCCATGGTGATCGGTCTGGGTGTCTCAGCGACCGGTTGCGGCAATCTGGGGCTTTTCAATCCGGCCTTTGTCAACACGTTGACCGGAGGCATTGTGCCGGTGACGCCCGGTCCCGGTGCCGCGTTCGTCTTCGTCCGGTGTGTGAATGAGACGGATCAGCCCGTTGAGTTCATTGTGACAATTGAACGAGAGGTCCTGGTCGTCGACGAGTTCGGCAACTACGAGCTTGACGATGATGGACAGTTCATCACGCGTCCCGAACGGGAGACGGTGCGTCTGACGACCCTCGCGGAGGGTAACGCAGGCGAACTCGGGGTGTTGTTCTCCTGTCGGGAATCCCCGGTTACACTCGTCGGCCTTGGTGAGAAACTGCTTCCCACGGATGCGGCAATCTTCGTTGGCGGAGGAGGTGTAGCTGGCGCGGAGGGGTTCGGCGTGCCCGCCGGCAATCTGTATCCCCTCCAACTTGCGGTCGGCAACTTCAACTGCGGCGATACGATCATATTCCGGGCGTTCCGGATGACCGGCATGGCAGGCGGCGTCGCGCTGCAATCGTTCTTGCTACCCGGTTCGGAGCAATGGTCAATCTTCCAGGGCCCCAACACGTTCGTGAATCTGGAGCAGTACCTTGAATCCCAGGTTCGCTCGAGCGAACCGTAGCCGGCAGCGGATCCAGGGAAGGGGATGTGAATCCAACAGAAGTGGTTTTTCCCGCTGGTTCCACTCCGAAGGGAGCACGATTTGGACCCTAATCGACACCATCCGGTTACCGCCACTAGGCGCAGGAAGTTGGCTATGACCTTGGCGGCTGCGCTGGCTGGCGGATCGCTGCTGAGCACATGTGAGACGCGTCTTAAGGACGCCGTCGTCGGCGGTACGAAGAACTACTTCTTTTCGCTCCTGAGCCCGACCAGTATCGTCGATCTCTTCTCCGCCGACGACACCGACGACGCGGAAGAGTAGGCGGGAACTGCGCATGGTGCTTGGCGCTTGCCGGACCGCGCTTGTGTGTGCCTGCGGAGTGCGAGCCGTACCTTTGCCCGATCAGGTGCGACCGATGTTAAGAGGCGGCGCGAAACCGATGTTTGTCTAAGCACGGGTCTTATCTAGACGGATCGGCAGCGCGGCATTTACCGTCCGCACGTCACCCAACACGAGGAGAACATGAAATGAAAAGAGTGGAGCTTGCCCGGCGTGTTCGTGAGGCGGCATACCTCGAAGGTGAGTTCACGCTTCGATCAGGCCGCAAGAGCAACTACTACCTCGACAAGTATCTGTTCGAAACGCAGCCTGACATCCTGCGGGCGCTCGGTGAGATGTTCGCGACCCACGTGGCTGATTCCACCACGTTGATCGCCGGAGCGGAACTCGGCGGCGTCGCGCTTGCGGCGGCCACGTCTATGGCTTCTGGCAAGCCGTTCGTCATCATCCGTAATACGAAGAAGGACTACGGCACCGCGAAGCCGTATGAAGGCAAGTTGTCCGACGCCGACTCCGTCCTGTTCGTCGAAGACATCGCCACGACCGGTGGCCAGGTCCTCGAAGCCGCCAAGCTGATCACCGGCCTCGGCGCCAAGGTCGAACGCATCATAGCAGTCATCGACCGCCAGGAGGGAGCCCGCGAAAACGTCGAAGGCGCCGGCTTTGTCTTCGAGTCGTTGTTCAATAAAGCGGACCTCGGTATAAAAAGCTGAGGAAACGTCAAAACGTCGAAATGGTAAGAACGTATTTCAGCAGGCTGCCTGAAATGCTGGAAACTACTGTATAGAGCATTTTTCGATTCCATGTAGCGGTTTCGCGTTTTTGGAAGAAACACTTGCCTCGGAGATTCCGCGCGGGCTTTGAGCCCGCGGCTCGCGACACAAAAACAGGAATTGCTCTAGCGTTTGCCGATGTTACGCAGGCGTCGGTGCAGAAGAGCGCTGCCGAGGCCGAGCAGGAGAATACTTGTCGGTTCAGGTATGGCGGTGATGTTGTCGATGGCGAGCTCCTGCCCGCCGATCTGGAAGCTCTCGATAAGCCCGGTCAGCGTGATGGCACCGCCGTCAACCGATGCGGTGACGCCGGGGGCCACGTTGACGGGGAGGTCGGTCAGCGGGCCGAGTTCATAAAGCGTGTAGTCATTGACGGCGAAGTTATCCGCTCCACCGAACTCCTGATACTCCAGCGTCACGATGGTGACATTAAAGCCGACGCCGGCGAAGTCGAACCGCGCGCCGATGTTGTCGAGTGACAGTGGTGTGGTCGGAAAGAACCCGTCATGCAGGCCGCCAACCTCGGCCTTGATGAATCCCGTAAACGTGCCGAGGAAAAACTCCTCGACGGTCATGGCAATGCCGTCCCGGGTGAGCACGACCTCGCCCGGAGTGTGGCCGAAGGCCTGGCCGAACGCCGTACCGCTCGCGATGGATTCGAAGTCCATCGTCGTTGCGAAGCTCTCAGATCCCGCGAAACCCGCGATCGCCGTCAGCAGCCATGCCACGATACGGGGGTGTTTCATCGAACTTCCTCCCTCCTAGTTACTCTGCTCCCACCCTGCTGGGACGCGCCGGAGACCCGGGCGAAGTACACTTGATAGCAAGCCCATCCGGGCGGTCGGACAGGTTGTACAGATAGCTCCCGTATAAGGATACCTGCAATGGGTCTCCGTTTCAACACGTTGCCAGCCGTGATCGGCAGCGATTGGAGCGAAAACCTGTACCCGTAGCTTTGCCGAGGGAGCTGCCTGGAGAATTCGGAATGTTATTGAGACGTGAATTCGGATCCGTCAACAAGAGGCCGAAAAGACTGTCCCGCATTCGTCAAGGTTCCGCTTTCCTCTCTCTTTCGCCCAGGTCGGTGGCCGCTCACAACCGGGACACGCAAACACGACAGCTACGGTTATCGGATGATGCAATCGCGCCGGACACCCGAAACGCGCCTGGATGGCTGTCTTGATCGCAGCCCCATTTTCGGACGTTGGCGCTTTCTTGAACGGTACGCGGGCGGCGTAAACATGGTGCAGGTGGCGAAGGTGGGCTTGGGGCGGGTGACGATGGAGAAGAGCGCCGATTTGCGTTGCCGCGTCATGTTCGGACCCCAAGGGTGCTATGGCGCCCTTCGGCAGGGGCCGTCCGGCGGGTCGCTGTGGGGCTGGAAGTCGCTTTGCGGGCTTGCCTTTGGGGTATCAGGCCCATAGCCTTAGAGAGTGGTACTCACTTGCGGTGGAGCCGGCTGGTTGTGTGCAGACGGCGCGCGCCTGGTGTGGGTCCGATAGATTTTTCCAAAAACCTGTTGTGTTTCGGGGGTGAATGGGGTACATTCACGGAAGGTTAAAGGGATAAGATGCCGTCCGCGGCAACCTGATGTTGTTTCCTTTCTGGGGCGATTGGGGGTACCAAGTATTGCTCTGGCGTTGGGACCGGTCGGCATGCGATGGTCGAAGCGCATCGACGGCGCGGGTGTGCACACCGGTGCGCGGGCTTCTACAAGGGGTAACAAGATGCTAACGAGATGGCTGGAATGGAAGTCTGGCACAAAGGCGATGCTGGATTGCTGTAGTGGGCGTGGGGGCGCCGCGGTAATTCTCGGATTGCTGTTGGCTTTCCCGTTATCGGCGCGTGCCCAGCAATGCTACAGCCTTCATGATCCTGTCTGCGATGACACCAATCCGTGCACGGAAGATATCTGCTTCATGGGATTCCCACCCTATTACTGCGTGCACAGCTCCAACTGCTCGGACGATCAGTTCTGCAACGGGGTGGAGGTGTGTTGCACGACATCCGGCGGGTGTGGTAGCGTTCAGTGGGGGCAATGTGTGCCTGGGGAGGACATTCCATGTCCGCCGGGACAGTATTGCAGCGAAAATCTTGACGATTGCGTCTTCTGCGAGTTTCACAGTCAGTGCGACGACGACAATCCGTGCACCGAAGACACGTGCGATATGAGCATCGGCTGCCAATATGACGAAATCACCGTTTCGTGCAGCGACGACAACCTGTGCACGACCAGCGACGCCTGTAGAGACGTTTGCGAGGGCGGCGACCACGACGGCGAGCTTTGCGTAGGGGACGGTGACTGCTTCGGCGCCATTCCCGGAGAATGCTCGGGGTGGGCATGCGCGGGATACCCGAGGGATTGCAACGAGGAGGCTCCCGAGTGTTACACGGGCACATGCGATCCGTACACGGGTGACTGCAACTTCTCGCAGCAGAGCGACGACACGCCCTGCAACGACAACAACCTGTGCACACCTGTTGACAAGTGCCAAGATGGTGTCTGTGTCGGCGGGCCGGTAAACGGCTGCGTGCAGATGGAGCTTCGGGGACCGTCCGGCGGGACGTACAGCGTGGGCGACGTCATCGACTTCGAGCTGTTCGCCTGGTCCGACGGATGTCCGCCAAGCGAAGTCTGTGGAGGCTCAATTCAGGCGGTGTCGGGCATTGAAGTCGCTCTTAGCTGGGATCCCGGCATTCTGGAGCTTGCGGACCCACAGGAGATTGGCGAGCCGAATCCGGAGGACCCTTGCGACGATCCGGACTCGTGCAACTACGATTGCGGTTTCCCAGGGCAGCAGTACAACTGGGGCAGTTCGCTGTTCCCCAACGATTGCGACATGGGCGACGGGCTCAACGCGCCATGCGAGGGGATTCCGGGGAATGACGGCAACGCGAAGTATCTTGCCTTCATGCATCTGCAATGCGACGGAAGCCCAGCCCTTCCCGCCTGTGTGCAAGGGTTTGATTCGGGTGGATTCAAGGTAACCACGTTCAAGTTCAAGGCGATCAGCCCCACGAAGGGCGTTTCCGGTCCGACGGCGGTTGTCATGGAAGACTGCATCTCCCAGACCAAGACGTTCGTTGCCAGCGGGTCAACGACCGGAGACAACGTGACCGGGGATCTCGGTGATCCTGCTGAGATCGAGATCGCGTGCGTCGAGGGGAGTGATTGCCCGCTTGACATCTGTGAGGACGGCGTCTGTATGTCCTGCCCGCCGCCGACGATCGTAACGGAGGGGCCGCGGTATTTCGGCGTCACGCCGCAGGAAGGCCCACTGGAAGTCGCCATTCGTATCACCGGCGTTGATCCGGACGTATCGTGTGTCTCCGGGTATGTGCAGGCTGATGGCAAGCTGGGGACGCTCGGCGATCCGGTTTACTTGCCGCCGGGTGCCGGAGGATGGGGTACGGCTCACGTGCGGGGTGCGGATCTGATGAGCGGAATGACCTACGCGGCTCAGGCCGATTGCGATCCGCAACACCCCGGCGTCAGCCTCTCCGAGCCGGTGAGCGACAAGCTGTGGAGGTGGGGTGATGTGGACGACAACGGCGTCGTGGAGATCCTCGATGCAGTCCGGATTCTCGACGGGTTCCGCGGCATGTTCCACACGATCCCGTGTGACATTGATCAGGATTGCATTGATCGGCCCGTGCCGCCGTACTTTACCTGCGACCTGGACGTTCACAAGTGTCGTTGGATTTACCTGGAGAACGTGGACATTTACGGGTCTGCGACGTGCACGCCGAACAGAGTGATCGAAATCGTTGATGTTACGTTGTGCTTGGACGCGTTCCGTGGATACGCCGACCCATGTGCTGTGTCGTGTCCGTAGAACCTGCTCTTCGGGGCCGCCGTATGCCGTGGTGGTCTCGACTAAGGTTGGGGATAGTCGCAAAGGGGTATTGAGTTTGGACGCGACTATCCGCTAAAGGAAGGAAGCTTCATGAGAACATTGGTAATCAGGGGGGTTTGTATTGCCGGTGTCGTCTGTGCTGCGGTCTCCGCCCAGGCAGCGGAATTGAGCCTGGTCGTTGCAGAAGGTTCAACGACGATCATGCCGGGAGGAGGTTCGCTCGGCGAGATCACGATTGACGTCTTTGTGGATGACATCACCGAGCCCGACGCATTGCGTTCCTATCAGGTCACGCTAGAGGTGATCCCGCTGGCGGGATCTACGGGTTCGGTCACATTGGTCGACCCGGTCACGTTGTGGCCCGACAATGAAAGCATCTTCATCGATACGACTCGGACCGACTGGGTCTTTCACGGAGTTTCGGGGGTATTTGAAGGTACCAACCCCGCTACCATGCAAATCGCGGCGGCTTTGATCTCCACCACGGTCCAGGTCACGGAGCCGAAGTATGTCGGGACGTACGTCTTCCACGCGTCGTCCAACGCTTCCGGTGATTTTCAAATCAAGATCGTGGTGGCGGACTCTTGCACCGACGATGTGCAGCCAACGCAGTTGCGGGATGAGTACCTGTTGATTTGCCCCTTCAATGTCAGCCCGGCCGACGGGATTACGGTGACCGTTGTCGACATGGTGCTCAACGACAACTGTATCAACAGCGTACCGATCACCGACGGTGTTACGCTCTTCACCACGGAAAACGCCGACACCGACGGTCCGTCTCACCCGGGCAGCGGTTGTGACCAGGCCGGCACGGACACGGTAAGCAACGATATCTGGTATGACTATACGGCTACGTGCTCCGGTGTTCTGACGGCAAGCACGTGCGGAACCGCTGATTTCGACACGAGAGTGGCGATCTACAGCACGTGCATCTGCCCGGTCACGGATTCCGACTTGCTGGTCTGCAACGACAATGACTTCTATTGTGCAGGCCTTACGTCTAAGGCCGTTGCGACGGGCATCTCCGAGGGGGCCTGCTACAAGATCCGCGTGGGCGCCACCGGCAACCTGACGGGATCGGGCAACCTGACAATCACATGCGCGCCCGATCAATGCGCGGATGCGAAACAGGTGAGCGTTTCATCGAGCACGCCGGGTTCCACCGAGAACACGGCCGTCAACGATGTCACCGGGCTGGATTGCGGAGAGGGCACCGTGGACTCGCCCGGCGTCTGGTATTCCGTCACGGGTACGGGTGACCTGCTGACGGCTTCGTTGTCCAACGCTTCGCATGACACACGCTTGACCGTCTACGAGGGCGGCTGCTCGTTCCTGTCATGTGTGGGTGACGCCGACAACGTTGGCGGTAGCGGCGAGTCGGTGCGTTGGTGTTCGGCATTCGGCGTGCCGTATTTGATTCTCGTTCACGCCTCGGGCGGCGCGACCGGCACGTTCACTCTGAACATGACGGACACAAGCTGCGACGACTTCAACGCATGCACCCAAGATTCGTGTGTCGACGGCGCCTGTGTCAACACGATCAACTACGATAATATAACCTATTGCTGTGCACCGTCGACAGGCAACCTGACCGTCATTGACGACGACAACCCGTGCACGGATGACATCTGCCACTCCAACGGCTCGGTGACCCACCCGCCCGTTCTCGATGGGCCCAACGCCGAATGTGGCGACTCACTCATTTGCACGATTGACGAATGCATCAACGGCGCGTGCGTGAACACGGACATTAACACAATCCACTGCACGAGCGATGGTGACTGTCCCGGAGATTACACCTGCGGCGACGAAGTGCCTGGCTTTTGTTACTGTGATTCCGGGCCCGTGCTCGAACTGATCCCCGATCCGGGGACGTTGCCCGTGGAGGGGTGCTTCAGTGCCGGCGAGACGTTTGACGTTCGCGTCGAGATGGGGATTGCGGATGTGCCGATCGTCGGAGTGCAGTTCTTCCTCGAGTACGACGCGTCTACGCTTACGTTTTTGAGCATTGATCCCGGCGGACTGGTGAATCCGTTTTCTCCCTTTACGATGGAATTCAACGAGATGG
>CAZJTP010000014.1:0-24031 GCA_964548955.1 uncultured Phycisphaeraceae bacterium | reverse complement strand
CCCGGTCTCGGGACCATTAACTATATGGTCGGTGTCGACTTCGGCAGCTCGACGATGGGATTGACGACCGTTGCGGTCATCACATTTCAGACGTTCTCCGAGTGTGATGCGTTCCTGCGGTATCGCCCGGCCGGGCCGAACAACGTACCGAACCGGTTCACGGATGTAGACGGTAACGAGGTCCTGCCGAACCTCGTTGACATGATGCCGATCCGGATCAATGGGAGTCCGCCGACGCTGGGGACATGCCCGGCCGACATAACAGTACCGCCGGCTCCCGGCGTATTGACTGCCGTTGTTACGTGGGCCAACCCTTCGGCGACGGATAGCTGCGATGGCGCAGCCGTGCCCGTGACCTGCGACCCGTCGAGCGGATCGACCTTTAATCCCGGGACGGCGATGGTCACATGCACCGCAACGAATTCATGCGGTATACAGGATACGTGCACATTTGATGTCCACGTTGAGCCTCAGGTTGTAACGGTGGATGTGGAGCTCGGGTCCGTTGCTCCCGGCCCGTTCAACCGCTGCATCACGTTTGACGTTTGGGACTGTGACGGTCCGCCCGCCGCGCAACATGCCACCGTTGCACAAACGCTGACATTCACGAATGGTCTGTCGTTTGGGGTGGATGTGATGATTCCCGGCGGCGTGTGGGAGTGCATCACCGCGCGGGACGAACTTCACACGTTGCGGAGCACGGCTCCCGATTTCTCGACGATCGACGGTATTTATTACACGGCGACGTTTGTGGGCAATCCCGCGACCGGCGGGCACCGGCTGGTAGGCGGCAATCTTAACGACGATGAGTACATCGATATTCTGGATTTCGGGATTCTGTCGTCGCAGCACATGACACTGGCGAATCCGGATACGCCGTGCGGGACACCGCCTCTCGACGCGAATATTAATGGCGACAATCAGGTCAACCTGCTTGATCTGGTGATCTTCGTCGGCAACAGTTTGCAGGCGAGCGAGCTGGACTGCTGCGGAGCGGGCAGCACGGCGGCTGCCTCGGGTCCCATCGAGGCGATCTCGATCCGGGATCTGCGGCGCATGGGCCTCGGGCATCTCGTCGCCGCCGATATCAACCAGGATGGCATCCTGGATATGGACGACGCGTTGGCGTTGCTGAATGGGGCCGTGCCGTCTGACCACGATGGGGTCCGTGGTGACCGCGGTAAGTCCGAGCGCCGACGCGCTCCAAGGCGATAGGACGTCCTTGGGCGACCATGGAGGTGGCTCACGACAGATGCACTGGGATTGGCTACGCCGTCGGGCGTGGCAGCGATTGATGAGACGCACACACGGGGGAATGAACGTTGCGATCAGCCATGCCGGTTGGATGCTGCGAATGTCGGCATGGCATAGGCTCGACGAGAAGGGGGGAAAGAGGCCAGACCGGGCGGTGCGGGTGTCCTCGAGGGATCATGCTCTTCGTGCCCGGCACCAAGATTCCTGTTTGTTCGGTCAATCTCCCCACTTCCGGCTGAGCGTTTCCGGCAAAGCCGCTGGCCCGGTGGCGACGCGCTGGTGTTCATGCACGTAGAGGTGTTTGTCTGGGGGACGATGCCGATCATCACTCCCCGCGGCATGTCCAATAAGGGGTGGACAGCAATGCACTTGGAAGGATCCGCCGAGGGAGATTGGATTTTGCCGAACCGAATGGTCAGTATCGGACACCGGAATATGCCCCGGGCGTTACGGACGAGGGTTATGGGTCCAAGTGGGTTGGATTAATGTAAGGGTAAATGGACACGGGAACGGATTGAATTATCTGTCTCGACATGATATATTCGCGGTTACCTTGATCTGGGCGGAACGCGTAGGGATTGGGCTATTCATGCAACCGCCCGTGGGGTGAAGTGCTTGATAATACGGTCTGGAGAATTGCTCATCGGTCGAGCCGGCACCGTAATGGCGGCAAAGTCCTGACTGGTGATACCGTCTTACGAACACGGATCCCGGAAACTGGTTTTGCTAAGGAGATATGATTTAGGGTGGCGGTTGGATCGAGGTTGTGAGATTTGATTGCACACTCCGTATGGGGTACGCGATGGGGTACGCGGAAGATTTGACCGGACTGACGGCGGGCCGATGACTTCGGGCCTGACGCGTGGCAAGGCTTCCGGCGGTGGCTTGATTGGGTAAGACTCCCGGTGATGTGCAGACGAGGATGGGAAAGCGGCATCCCGTCGTGTGGTGAGTTCGGATTGGCCGCGTGTGGTCCGATGATCGGCAACGCTGCCTTTGGGACCGGCGTTCGGCCGGGTGTTCGAACGCATGGTCGGCTTGGGGAGAGTCTGTCAGGACCATCTCTGAAGGTAGCGTCGACGGGGAACGTCGGGGGGAGCATGCATACCAAAACTAGACGATCCAAGAGCACCTTCGATGATGGTCCTGGAGGGTCTACGTCCGGCTGGGTCGGAGCGGGACCAGTGACACTAGATGGTCTGGAGACAGGCGATTCTTACCGGGCGTGTAGTGTGATCCGGCCAATGGAAAAGTAAGGAATCGGGGACGTCTTTTGACGTTGCCGTTTAGGCAGGAAGGATATTGGGACATGTGGCCTGACCCGTCGAGAAGGTCGGCCTAGAATTCACACAAGGACTACCAGGGGTGACACCTGTGGATTGGATGAGGAGTTATGTTATGAGACGGAAGGAAGTTACTGGTATTGTGCTGATGGCGAGTTTGGTGGCGATCGTCGCGGCGAGGCCGGCGATGGCTGTGGATGATTTGAGCCTCAACGTTGCGGCCGGATCGGAGTGTGTCGAGGCAACCGACACGGTAACGGTAACGCTGGATGTTGCCAACTTGTCGGCGGGCATCAACGGTGTCCAGGTGCGCCTGCACTACGACAACACGTTGCTGACGCTTGTCGACATTGTCCCCACGGACCTGATGCTCACACCACCCGACGAAGGGTGGGTCGAGGTCAGCCAGACGGACACCAATGGGGACGTGGACTGGGCTGCGGTGATCAACGGGAACTCGACAGGGATGGATCATACGATCGCCACGCTGACGTTCACAGCGACCGCGGACGGGACGGCTGGTGTAACGTTCCGCGCTGATGCGGACCCGTTTTACACGAAGCTGACCAAGGCGAGCGACGCCACTACGATCTTTCCAAACAAGATCGATTCGGGCGGCATCTTTATCGGACCTGCGGTCTGCGTGATCACAGCCGACGACCCCGTGTGCGAAGGGTCAACGGGCAACGCGGCCTCGGTTCCGGATGAGGGCGTCGGGTCGACCTATGTCTGGACGGTCACGGGTGGCACCGTAACCAGTGGGTCTGGTACGAACGCAATCACTTATACCGCGACGGACCCGCTGACCGTGACTATCGACGTTACGGTTACCGACCCTAACGGCTGCGTTAGTACATGCCAGAAGATTGTCTCTGTAGACGCCAGGCCAACGGGGAACGCCGGCACCGACGTAGCGGTCTGCGCCGGCGCCGGTGATCCTACGATCGGTGGGGCTCCGACGGCCACGGGTGGTACCTCGCCATACACGTATTTGTGGACCGGAACAGCTGTTCCTTATCTGAGCAGCACGTTTTCCTCGAATCCGACATTTGATGTGTCGCTGGCGGGGGTAGGCTCGTACCAGGCATGCGTGACCGTTACCGACGCCAACTCCTGCGACAGCGTCCAAGACTGCGCCGCGATTACGGTCAATGCTCTTCCAGTCGCCGATGCAGGAAGCGATATAGCGCTTTGCGAGGACGCGGCAGATCCGGCGGTCGGCGGCTCCCCGACGGCATCTGGGGGGACCAGTCCCTACACCTACTTATGGACGGGAACCGGTGCCACATACCTGAGTGATACAGCGGCTGCGAATCCGACATTCGACACCGCAACCGCCGGACCCGGCTCATATCAGGTATGTGTGACGGTTACGGATTCCAACACATGCGTGAGTGCGACGGGCTGCGCAACGGTAACGATATACGATGTTCCGGTGGCGGATGCGGGTGCCGACGTTGCGGTTTGCGAAGACGTAATACCCGATCCGAGTGTCGGTGGAGCACCGACGGCTTCAGGCGGGACCGGCCTCTATTCGTACTCATGGACGGGGGATGGAGCCGTCTATCTGAGCGGCACGACAGTGGCGAACCCGACGTTCGATGTAACAACCGCCGGTCCCGGTTCGTATCAGGCGTGTGTGACGGTTACGGACTCCAATGCGTGTGTCAGCGTGACCGACTGTGCGACGGTAACGGTCAACGCGCTTCCGGTGGCGGATGCGGGCGGCGATTTAACGGCCTGTGCCAACGATCCCGATCCCGCAGTGGGTGGAGCACCGACCGCATCGGGCGGGACTGGCCCATACACGTACGCATGGTCGGGCAGTGGAGCCGCATACCTGAGCAGTACGATCGTTGCGAATCCGACGTTCGACGTGTCCACTCCCACGCCCGCTTCGTATCAGGTGTGCGTGACGGTGACCGATGCCAGTACCTGTGTCAGCGCGATCGACTGCGCCACGGTGACGATCGATGCAGTACCGACGGCCGATCCGGGTGGCGATATCTCGGCCTGTGCCAACGATCCCGATCCGACTGTGGGCGGAGTCCCAACCGCATCCGGTGGGAATGGGCCATACACCTACTCGTGGACGGGAACCGGCTCGATCTACCTGAGCGACACGCTTGCGGCGAATCCGACGTTCGACGTGGGCACGGCGGGCCCAGGTTCCACCCAGGTCTGTGTTACGGTTACCGATTCGAACGGATGTGTCAGTACAGACGAGTGCGCGGCTGTGACCGTGTACGCGTTCCCGACCGCGGAAGCGGGCAGCGATGTCGCCCTGTGTGCCGACGGGGCTGACCCGGTAGTTGGCGGATCGCCAACGGGGTCAGGCGGAACCGGCCCGTACACCTATGCATGGACGGGAGTTGGCGCTGCATACCTGAGTGACACCGCCGCGGCTAATCCTACGTTTGACGTGGCATCGGCCGGCGGAGGCTCGCACCAGGTTTGCGTGACAGTGACCGACGCTAACGGGTGTGACAGTACAGTGGACTGCGCCACGGTTACCGTTCGGGCCCTTCCGATCGCGGATGCAGGGGCCGATTTCGCCCTGTGTGCGAACGCGTCGGATCCAGTCGTCGGCGGTTCGCCGACCGCTTCGGGCGGGACCGCCCCGTACACCTACTCGTGGACGGGAACGGGTGCCGCCTACCTTAGCAGCTTGATTGTGGCAAATCCCACGTTCGACGTGTCGGCGGCCGGGGTAGGCTCGTACCAGATTTGTGTCACCGTTACCGACGCCAATTCGTGCGTCTCCCTAACCGACTGCGCGACGATTACCGTCAATCTCGTCCTGGACTGCTCGATCACGACGGCTGATCCAGTCTGCTCCGGCACTACGCATGACGCATCGGTCGGCAATGCCGGTGTCGGGGCGACGTACGACTGGACGGTGACAGGTGGTACCCAGGACACACCGGACGACTTCGATACGATAACCTACACCGCCGGCGCGGGGCCGACGGTGACCATCGACATCACCGCGACCGATGTCAACGATTGCACCAACACGTGCCAGTACATTGTTACGGTAGCCAGCGCTCCCCCGACAGCCGACGCCGGCGCCGACTTCGCGGTCTGTGAGGATGCCGGCGGGCAGGTGGTCGGCGGTACGCCCACTGCGTCGGGCGGCACCGCGCCCTACACGTACGACTGGACTGGGGCCGGGGCAGCCTATCTGGACGTCACCACGGCGGCGAACCCGACGTTCGACGTTGCGAGCGCGGGTGTCGGCGCGCACCAGGTGTGCGTAACCGTCACGGACGTGAACAGTTGTGTCAGCACGACGGACTGTGCCACGGTAACGGTTAATCCCCTGTCGGACTGCACCATTACGGCCGAAGCCCTGGTCTGTGCGGGGACGGGTGGGCACATCGCCTCTGTTGATGATGCCGGTGTGGGGTCAACCTACGTCTGGGGCATGACGGGTGGAACGATCGACAGCGGGCAAGGTACGACGTCAATCAATTACACGGCCGGGACGGGAACATCGCTTACGATTGACATCATGCTCACCGATCCGAACGGCTGTGTGAGTACGTGCCAGAAGGTGGTCACGGTTGATGCGCCGGACTGCACGATTCTTGCGGCGGACGACGTCTGCTATCAATCGATCAACAACTTCGCCTCCGTTCCAAATGCGGGCGTGGGTGCGACCTACGGTTGGATCGTCACCGGTGGAACGCTCACCAGCGGTCAGGGAACCACGTCGATCACGTACGACGCCGGCACGGGCACGAGTGTGACCCTTGTCATTAACGTGACCAATGCAAACGGTTGCGTGAATGGGTGCCAGAAGATTGTCAATATCATCCAACCGAGCATCGACGTGACCCTTCAGCTTGAAGCGGTCGGCGCCGTTGTGACCAGAGACGTCACGTTTGTGATCACCGAATGCGGCGGGTCGACGGACACCCGTGTTCTGCCAGTTACGACAGATGTCACCGGTATCGGAACGGTGACGATCACGGATACCAGTGCGAGCGCCAACTGGATCAGTATGCAGGAAGGGCATACGCTTCGACGCGCCAGGCAGGTGAACTATGGTACCTGCATGGTGGCGACGGTCGTCCGCACGGGTTCCGGCAGCTTGCTGTCCGGGGATTTCCAACTGGGCGTCGTGCCGCAGGACAATCTGTGCGACATCACGGACTTCTCGATTCTGGCGACCCTTTGGAACGAGCCGATCGACGCGAACCTTTCCACGGGTGGCGATGCGACAGGCGACGGTTTCCAGGACACAGCCGACTTCACCGCGATTCAGTTGAACTTCTTCGAGGTCGGTGAGGATGTGGACGGCTGCGTCGCCGGTGTGGGTGACGACGGCGGCGTGGTGCCTGTCGATGGCGACGCGATTCCGGTAAGCGAGCGAAAGGCCGTTCCGCTGGCCAGCGTTTCCGTTGAGAGTCTGACGCTGCCTAATGCAGCCACGGCTGATATGACCGGAGACGGCATAGTTGATTCGAGGGACATTCGCGCGTTTGCCCGACGACACGGATTGGAGCTGCTGCCGTCCTTCAGTACCAAGCTGGACAAGCTCGAGACACGGAAGGTTCGTCCCAGGCTCCGTAAGTCGGGACGTGGTCTGGGCAAATAATGGGGGGATTCTCTATCCCGGATGCGCTGTAGGTCCGATTACGGATCTGCGGCGCGGTTGACCGGGCGGTTTGCCGATCGGTGGGGAGCCGCGTACCGGAGCAGAAGTCAGCCGGTTGCGACGAGTGAGAGGCCGTCGGTGAGCGAGGAGAAGCATAGGCGATGAGGTTTCGGCTGATCGGCGCCTTAACGGCGATCGTGTGGACGGCGGTTTGGGGGACGCCGCAGGCGTTATCTGCGGTGGACCTGGAGCTACGGCCCGTTCCGGATACCGCGCCTATTGGAAGATATGTGAACGTTGGTTTGTATGCGGTGTCCGACGATGACACCCTGTTTTCTGCGATGGACGTTGTGCTGACTTGGGATTCAACATTGCTCGAGCTCCATTCGGTGACGAAGGACAGTCCGGACGATTGGGACTTCCTGTTTGGATTCATGCCGGATCCGCTGCTCGATGGGTTGAATGATTCGCTCCTCGACGGGGACGCCTGGTTTCAAGCGGCGTCGTTCACCACGGCCACCGCAACTGCAGACGGGCTCCTTGTCGCGACGTTCCGGTTTTCCACACTGGCCGATACGCCCTTCACCGACATTGTGATCGAGGATGCGTTGGGGGACTACTCCACAACCCAGGTGCTCAAGCCCGGTAGCGGGAATAATGATGTTACCGGAACGCTGGGTAGCGCTAGTGTCACGGTACTGTCAGAGGCGAGTCTTTCAGTAGCCGACGTGACGCTCCCCGCCGGTCGCGTCGCCGATATCGTCGTGTCCGGTGAGATCAACGCCGTAGCCGCTTACGGGCTGAACATCGCGTTGGAGCTGTACTCGCATGGTGGGAGCACCGGCATAGTGGGTTTCACGACTGCGCCGCCGTCGGACATCCTTCAGATCGATGATCCATGGCCTGGCGTGGGTTTGTTCGAGGCATTTGACACGGACATGACGGGTTCACAGTTGTTCAATGGTTCGATCGAAGACAATGGCACATATGTGCCGGCACCTGTGACGTTTGCGGGTCCGCTGGCGAGTTTTCCGGTGACCTCAGATGAGGATGCCCGCGGTTTGTGGACGATCCGGCTTTGCACTGGACAGTGTACGGTCTCGGATAACGTTTCCTGGTGGGAGTCGTATCCAAGTCACGTTCCGACCGCGCTCTATCACGGTAGTCTAATGGTTGTCGAACTCGGCGACGGTGACGGGAGCGAAAGTATAAACGTTAGGGATTTCTCGGAGTTGCAGGCGTGTTTCACCGGCGACGTCGGGCCGGTTGACCCTCCGGGATACGCGGCGGATCCTGCGCTACGGTGCGCCGTGTATGACTTTGACGAGGACGGCGATGTTGACGCTGACGATTACGTCGCGTTTAGAGGCGTGATGTCGGACCCCGGGCCGTGGTGAGATGATACCGGAATGGCTCTGTTGTTTGGATTTCCGGCGGCATAGGGAAAAGAGGCCTTATCGATGAGCAAGCACAGGGGAAACGCTTCGGTCGTTGCCATGGTTGCGGCTTTGTCGGCCTGGTTGGCGGCGGCGCCTACGATGGCCGTCGATGACCTGAGCTTCAACGTGGCTGCCGGATCCGAGTCCGTCATGCCCGGTGACACCGTAACGGTGAACCTCGATGTGGCCGACCTATCGGCGGCGATCAACGGTGTCCAGGCGCTGATCCACTACGATAACACGATGTTGACACTGGTCGACGTTGTGGAGACCGACTTGGGGCTCATTTCGCCCGCCGAAGGGTGGATTGAGGTGATGTTGGCCGATTATGCCGGGGATGTAGACTACGCGGCCGTGGTCAATGGCGACTACATGGCGGGAGGCGGCACGATCGCCACCTTCACATTTACCGCCACCAACGAGGGAACGACGAATGTGACGTTTCGTCCCGATGAGGATCCGTACTACACCAAGCTTACCGTGGCCGCGGATAACTCGACGATATACCCGGCAACATGGGACTCGGGCAGTATCACCTCGGATTGTGACGACGGATTGTACTGCAATGGTGTGGAGACGTTCTCCGGGGGTAGCTGCCAAACCGGAACGGCCCCGGATTGCAGCGTGTTGACCGATCAGTGCAACGACGGCGTGTGTAACGAGGACATCGACGCATGCGAGGCCCAGCCGGTCAACGAAGGCGGCGGGTGTGATGACCAGGATATGTGTACAGACAACGATGTATGTACGTCCGGCGACTGCGGTGGTACCGCGATCGATTGTTCCCATCTGGATGACGTGTGCAACGTTGGAACGTGCAATCCATCGGACGGATCATGTGAGGCGACGCCCACCAATGAAGGCGGTTCGTGCGACGACGGTGTGTTCTGCAACGGGACCGACGCTTGCAACTCCGGGATCTGCGTTTCGAGCGGAGATCCGTGCGCACCGATGCTGTGCGACGAGGATAGCGATTCGTGCGTCGCGCCGGTTCACGTGGCCGGTCTCGAGGTGTTCTATGCGGGGCGGTACCTGGACGCGGCGGACACGAGCAAGAGCTTCCTTGCCGTGGGATCGATGGCCACGAACGACAACATCCTTAATTATGTCCATGGAATCACTGGGATTCGAGTGATCTTCGATAACATTGTGACGTTCGCAACGACTCCTCAGGACGCGTTCATGTTTGAATGGACGACCGGTACTGGTACGACTTTCTCCTTCGTGACCGATCCGGCAAGTTCCATAACCATAACGGATGCGGTGGATGTGGATGTCACGGTAGTGACAATTGACCTGGCTGACGATTACATCCTTGGCCGGTGGTTGAAGGTGACCATCGACGCGACTCAGATTACTGTCGGCGGCATCGAGCTTGATGGAGAGATGATCGGAAACCCGGTGGCGTTGCCCAGCGGCGACGGCACGCTGGGTGGCGACGCCGTGTTCTATCTAGGGACGATTCCGGGTGACGTGAACGGTGACCGCAAAAACTCGCTGACCGACGTCGGAATCATCCGGGCGGAGGTCAACCCGTTTATGTCCGTTCCGATCACCAATATCTACGACGTGGACAAAAGTGGGAAGGTGATGCTCGCCGACGCGCACGAAGGCCGCTTGGCGGTGAATCCCTTCTTCACGCTTCCGCTGATTACGCCGTGACGGGAGTGACAGCGTGCGGGAGGTCGACCGGGCGACGATGAGTATGTTGGACCATGCAAAGCCGTTTCATGTTCGCCATCGAACGACAGGGAGGGTGCTTCCACGGAAGCTCTGTGAGGGATTGGTGATGTTCCGTAGCCTAATGATTGGCGTCATGGTGATCGGGCTGGTGGGCGTCGGCCGGCTGGAAGCGGCCGAGCTTACCGTGGGCGATCTGGCAATACTGCAGGATTCGACCTCCGCGATCACGGTATACGGCTCGATTGATGGAGAGTCCACGTATGGCGTGAACATCCTCGTCGAGATTGTTCCCAGGGTTTCTTGCCTCGGCACGTTGAGCTTCACCAGCGCTCCTCCGGTGGACGTTTATCAAGTTGGCGATCCCTGGCCTTTTGCGGGGACGTTTAGCGCCTATGACACGGACTCAACCGGCTCGATCATGCTCAACGGTTCGGTGGACGACAACGGGACTTTCCTACCGGAGGCGACGATCTTCTCCGGGGCGCTGACGACCTTCGGCGTGGTGGCGAGCATTGACGCCGAGGGCGTCTGGGACGTCGTGCTGTCCACATCGGCCGGGGACAGCAGTTGGGAAGGTCTGGCGACGACGTTTATTGCCGGAACCGTGACGGTCTCGCCCCCGGAGTGTTACGACAACCCGGACTGCGATGACGGCTTGTTCTGTAACGGTGCCGAGACCTGTGTCACCGGGTCATGTCAGGCGGGCAGCAACCCGTGTCCCGGCCAGATGTGCGACGAGACGAACGATGTGTGCGTCGATTGTTTGGGCGACCCGGACTGCGACGACGGCGAGTTCTGCAACGGCGCCGAGGCCTGCGTGGGTGGATCATGTCAGGCGGGCAGCGACCCATGCCTGCCCGCTGAGTTCTGCAACGAGACGACCGACACGTGTGACGAATGCCAAGTTGATGGTGACTGCACTGACGGCATCGGTTGCACGGACGATGGATGCGTCACGGGGAGCTGCGTTTTCACGACCAACGACGCGAACTGTCCGGACGACGGTCTGTACTGTAACGGGACCGAGTTCTGCGATTCCGTGCTCGATTGCTCGTCCACCGGGAACCCGTGTCTGCCTCAGGCATGTGATGAAGCGTCCGATTCCTGCGAGAGCTGTACGACGAATGCGGAATGCGACGATGACAACATCTGCACGGACGACGTCTGCAGCGTGGGCATTTGCGAGTACACGAATAACACGGCCGACTGTGATGACGGGCTGTTCTGCACCGGCAGCGACGTGTGCGTCGAAGGGGTATGCGTCAGCAGTGGTGATCCGTGCTCGGCTCCGCTGATGTGCAGCGAGGACCTCGACCAGTGCGTGCAGTGTCTGACCGGTGCCGACTGCGACGACGGGAACGTATGTACGGACGACATTTGTGACATCAGCGGCGCGTGCAGCAACCCGAACAACATAGCCTCGTGCGACGACGGCCTCTTCTGCACGGCGACGGATGTGTGCAACAACGGAACATGCGTTGGCAGTGGCGATCCTTGCCTGGGTCAAGTGTGTGACGAATCGATCGACGCATGCGTGGACGCTTCGGCTGCGCTCTCAGTCGAGACCTTGTACATGGGGCAGGACGCGATCGCGGACCTTGTGGTTTCCGGGCAGATTGCCGGGTTCGATACGTTCGGCGTAACGATCTATGTGGAGATCATCCCGCGGGCTGGGAGCGTTGGGACGGTCGTCTTCACGGTGGCGCCGCCGACGGATATCCATCAGATTGACGATCCCTGGCCAGGTGCCGGGATCTTTACTACCTATGACACCGACTCGACGGGTTCATCGTTGCTCAATGGTTCCGTCGACGACAACGGAACGTTCGTCCCATGTTCACTCACGTTCACCGGTTCGCTGGTAGCGTTTCCGGTGATGTCGAGCGCCAATGCCGGTGGTGTGTGGGACGTCGTGCTCTCCACCTACGTCGGTAACAGCGCTTGGGAGGGAGTCACAACCACACTTGCCGCCGGGACGATTACGGTCGCGCCCAACGTCAGCCTTTCGATCGGCAGCTTCGCGATGCCGCCCGGCGCGACGGTCGACGCCGTGGTTTCGGGTGAGGTCGAGGATCAGTCGACCTATGGTGTAACCATTATGGTGGAACTCGTGCCGCGCGCCGGGGCCGTAGGGACGCTCACCTTCACACCCGCCCCGCCTGATGACATCTATCAGGTCGGCGATCCCTGGCCAGGTTTGGGTTCGTTCACGCTCTATGATACGAACTCGACCGGCTCGGCCGTGCTTAACGGCTACATCGACGACAACGGGTCCTTCCTGCCGGGATTGCTGAACTACGTGGGCGACCTCGCGGGTTTTCCAGTGACCGCCAGTTCCGGTGCGGATGGTGTGTGGGACATCACGCTCAGCACCAGTTCGGGAACGAGTTCGTGGGAGGATCTGACTACCGTCCTTGTGGATGGAAGCATTACGGTAACGGCTGATGCGTGCGTGCACAACATCAATTGTGACGACGGCAACACCTGTACCGCCGATGTGTGCAACGCCGGTTACTGCGAGTACACGGTACTTACCGGTGCGTGCAATGACGGAGACTTGTGCACGGAGAACGACACCTGCCAGGGCGATGTGTGCGTTGGTACGCCGGTGGATTGCTCGTCGCTGGATGATGCGTGCAACGTCGGTACGTGCAACCCGGTGACCGGGGATTGCGAAACGACGCCCACCAACGAGGGCGGGTCGTGTGACGACAACGACTTATGCACGGAGAATGACATATGCACTACCGGCGTCTGCAGCGGTACTCTTATCGACTGCACGGCGTTTGATGACGTATGTAATGTCGGGACGTGCAATCCGGCGACCGGTGCCTGTGAGGCGACGTCGGTCAACGAGGGCGGGGCATGCGACGACAATGACCTGTGCACTACGGATGACGTGTGCTTAAGCGGTGGCTGTTACGGCGACAGCGTCGATTGCTCCCACTTGACCGATGCGTGCAACCTTGGGGCGTGCAACCCGATGACGGGAACCTGCACGGCGATAACGGCCAATGAAGGCGGCCACTGCGAGGACGGCGACCTGTGCACTTGGAACGATGTGTGTACAGCCGGTGTCTGCGACGGCACGCCGGCTGACTGTTCCAGTCTTGACGACACTTGCAATGCCGGGACATGCAACCCGGCGACCGGCGAATGTGAGGCCGTACCAACAAACGAAGGCGGCCCGTGCGATGACGCCGACCCCTGCACGGAGAATGACACCTGCTCGAGCGGTGTCTGCGCCGGGACGTCGATTCCGGGTTGTATAAACTGTTACACGGACCCGGAGTGCGACGACGGCAATGTCTGTACGTCCGATGCATGCATCGGCGGCGCGTGTCAGTACACCTATTTGACAAGCTCATGCAACGACGGTAATCGTTGCACGCTCAATGACGTCTGCTCGGCCGGTGTCTGTGCTGGTACTCCCGTGGATTGCTCCGGTCTTAATACCGGGTGCAAGGTCGGTGTCTGCAACCCGTCCACCGGAACTTGCTACGCCCAGTCGGCTAACGAAGGCGGCTCATGCAACGACGGGCTTCCGTGTACGACTAATGATATCTGCGTCAACGGCGTGTGTCGGGGCACTCTTACCGATCCGCCGAGTGTGAACCTTTCGTGGTCGCCGTCATCACAGACCGTTCTGGTGGGGGAAGTCGTCCGGATTGACTTGGTTGCATCATCGGCAACATGCATAAACCAGCCGGTCGCCGGAATTGACGCGATCTTGAACTGGGAACCGGAGTTCCTGCGTCTGGACGGCCGGATTCGCCCCGTGCCGAACCTCTGGCTCAGCTCGGGTTTCCCGAACGATTCGGGACTCGATGGCTTGAACGCGCCTTTCGGAGCCGTGCCGGGCAACGACGGTGACGCGCTCTATCAGGCACTGCGCAGCTTCATGAGCGGCGTGATTGTCCCGCCCTCGGGTGTCGTGGTGGTGACGTTCCAGTTTACTGCCTTGGATGGTACCGTGGGCACGCAGATTACAATCCCACCTTCGGCCGGGTCGTATACCAGCACACAGGTGCTGGGTGGAGGTGAGTATCTGGGACTGGACGTCACGGGCACCCTGGGAACCGCAACGGTTCAGATCGCCGAGTGTCAGAACGGTGCCGACTGCAATGACGGCAATGTGTGCACGACGGATGTTTGCAACACCGGCGTGTGCGAGTATTCCAACAATACGGTGCCGTGCGATGATGGCTTGTTCTGCACGGCGACGGATGTATGCGGTGGCGGGTCTTGCGCCGGAAGCTCCAATCCATGTTCGGCTCCTCTGCTGTGCAGCGAAGGTCTTGATGCCTGTGTTGAGTGCCTGACCGCGAATGACTGCAACGATGCGAACATCTGCACAAACGATGTCTGCAACGCCTTCGGCACATGTGAAAACCCGAATAACACCGTTCCATGCGATGACGGCTTATTCTGCACTGCGACCGACGTCTGTGGCGGCGGCACATGCAACGGCAGCGGAGATGCTTGTCCCGGCGAAGTCTGTGATGAGGCCAACAACCGCTGCGTCGAGTGCCTGATCCACGGTGATTGCGACGACGCCAACCTGTGCACGGACGAGGTCTGCACCGCCAATATCTGCGAATACACGAACAACACGATTCCGTGCGACGACGGATTGTTCTGCACGCTGACCGACATCTGCACCAACGGCGTCTGCGTCGGCAACGGGAGCCCGTGCGACCCGTCTTTAGTCTGTAGTGAGACGCTCGACGCGTGCGTCGAATGCGAGATCAACGAACACTGCGACGATGATAACGTGTGCACCACCGACCTTTGTCTGTACAACATATGCACGAACAACGCCAATCTGTTGCCCTGTGACGATGGATTTTTCTGCACGGCGAACGACGTATGCATCGCCGGCGCTTGCGTGGGGAGCGGCGATGCGTGCCCGGGTGAGCTCTGCGACGAGACGAATAACGTGTGCGTCGAGTGCTTCACGGTGGCCGACTGCGCCGACGACGGAGTCGGTTGCACTGTGGATGCCTGCGTCGACGGCGTATGCGTCTATCCTCCCGACGATACTCTGTGTGACGATGGTTTGTTCTGTAACGGCCCCGAGTTCTGCAGTCCCCTGCTTGATTGCCAACCCGGTGACAGTCCGTGTGACGATCCGGCCCTGTGCGACGAGGACACCCACGCGTGCGGTTGCCAGGAACCGCGCGTCGTTGCGGAGGGATGCCGGTACCTTGCGGTGACGCCGCGTCCGGGCAACACGCCGGTTGCGCTGCTTGTGAGCGGCGTGGATCCGGAGGTGTCTTGCATATCGCTCTATGTGCAAGTGGATGGCACGCTCGGCCCGGCGCCGGTGTACAGGACACCGGCGGGATCGGGGGGATGGCATACCGCTCACGTTCGCGGCTGGGAGATCATCCCGAGCGTGACCTTCGTTGTCCAAACTGAATGCGATACGGGTGCGGGCCCGGGAATCTCCACTCCGGCGAGTGATACAACGTGGATGTGGGGCGACACCGACAACAGCGGCGGACTTGTGGATATCCTCGACCTCACCTTGATCGTCGACGGATTCAGGGGAACCTTTGAACAGGCCACGTTGTACTCCACCGACATCTGGGGCGAGTCGCCTGAAATCTGTCTTCCGCAGTTGGTGATTGATATCCTCGATATGACCAGGGCCGTGGATGCCTTCAAGCAGGATCCGTACCCTTGCACCGTTGACCCGTGTCCGTGACAAGGACGTCGATCGTTCGGCAGCGACGAGCGGTGGAAACCGTGTCCGGGCTGCGTGAGAGCGCCCTTCGGCGCACATCCGATGACCTCGATGTGAAGTCAAGGCCCGCGCGGCAGGTCGGTCAAATCCCGGGAGTAGTCACGGTGCTGCCACGACATGGCATTCTGACATTGGCGGTTGTGATCGTGGTCGTGTTGCTGTCGGGGGCATCACGGTTGGAGACCACCGTCAACCTGGAATGGCGACCCCACCGGCAGACCGTCGAGATCGGTGAGATCGTCGAAATCGCCCTGTACGCCGTTTCCAGCACCGCTTTAGACGTATCCGTCACGGGTATCCAAGCCATCCTTATCTGGGATCCGGCGTATCTTGGCTTCCAGGGCATTGTGGATCCCTGTAACGGGGGCGGCACCTGTCCCGACAACGCGTACGACTGGCTCACGTCGGACTTCCCTCCAAACGTCCTCAATATCACATTCGATGACGGCAACGCTTTTTATGTTGCCTTCGCTCATTTCACCTCCGGTGCACAAGCCGTCGCCACCAGCGAGGGATTGTGGGTAACGACGTTTCAGTTCGAAGCATTGAGCCCCACACTCGCTGAGCTTCGTTTGGAGATGACGTTCGATGAGGCCACGCGAACGCGCGTTGCCGGAGGGCAGCCTGGTACGGACATTACCGGCGAATTGGGACCGCCCGCCGAGGTGGTGATTGTGGGGTGTCTGACGCCGGCGGCCTTGGCGGTCGGGTGTCGATACCTGTCAATCACGCCGGCGCCCTGTATGGACCCGATCGCGCTTTTGGTCACTGGTGAGATCGGTGATCCGGCGATCGCGTGCTTGTCGGCGTTTGTCCAGGCCGACGGAACGCTCGGCGAGATTCCGGTGTTTCAGATGCCCGACGAATGGGGTACGGAAGGAACGGTTTACGTCACCGATCTTACGATCGTTCCGAGTGCGACGTATGACGTGCAAGCCGCCTGCGGCCAAGAGGGAGTCGTGGAATCCGTGTCAAGCCCCGCAAGTGCCACGACGTGGCTCTGGGGTGACGCCAATGACAACGACTATGTGGACTACGATGACGTCACATTGGTGCTCAACGGATCGCTGGGCAACATTCCCGAGGGCACGATACTCGAGAACCTCGATATGGCGCCGTGCCTCCCGGATCGGTACATCGACGAACAAGACATAACGCGTGCCAACGATGCTTTCACCGGGGCCGATTATCCATGCCTGATCCCCTGCCCGGATGCCGGCGATTTCGCGGACTACCTGCCGTGCATGGCCGGTCCCGGATACGCGGCGTATTCCGGTTGCGGGCGGTTCAACATGGACGACGACACGGATGTGGACCTGGCCGACTTCGCCGTATTCCAGGCGGCCTTTTCACCCCCACCGTAGCCCGGTGCAAACTCCGTTTTCGCGTGGCCAGCTACATTCAAGAACCACGCGGCTCGCCACACTAAGAGAGACTGCACGAGCTATGGCAGCGTCATGCGGTAAGCGTCGTGCTCGGCCTGCAGCAGCCTGGACATCACAAGCCGCCGGCAGGACGATCGACCCCTCGCCCCCCAAAGATGCCGCATTTCTGCACTGTATTGACTCTGACGCTGGAATCTGGTATCATAAAAGGCATCTGGATCCCGTGGATCGTGGGTGTTTCTTCACCACCAAGACACGGGGCCAATTCGATGAGCACCGTCTGACAAAGCCCGCGAGGAGGTCGCAAATGAAAAAGCATCCTCTTGCCACAATACTCAACCGTTGGGCCCCGTGGAGTGTGGCTGTTCTGGCGGCCACGAGCGCTACTAGCGCCCCAGCTTTCGCTGCTGAAAGGGTGGTGCTCGGTGAAGAGCTTATGGCTTCCTGGTGACCGGCCTCCAGCTACGCGGGTCCGCGTTTCAGCCGACTGTTGGACGCCTATCCGGACACTTTCGCGTTCGTCCAGATTCATCATGGTGACGCTTGGGCCACGTCCTGGGGCGACGCCCGCTTTGACTTCTACGGCTTCGAAGTTTATCCCTCGTCGATGTATGATGGGACCCGCTACCATCGGGGACCTAAGTCCTACAGCACTTATCTCAACGACTACCTGAATCGCCGGACCACCCCCACGGACGTTGCCGTCCATGTTGCCGGGACCCACGTAGGCGGACACACTTACGGAATTAAGGCGAGGGTATGCGTTGAACCCGATGGGGCGGGCAAGACCATGCGCATCTACATGGTCCAGGTTTTGGATTACTGGCCGCCTGCCATCTCCTACAGCCGCGACGGATTCAAGCAGGCCGCCGCAACAGAGGACATAATCCTGTCACCCGGACAATGTCAGGTCGTCGAGAGGGACTTCACATTTGACGATGACAGTTGGGCGAGCCGGGACAATATCAAGATCATTGCCTGGGCGCAGGAACCTCAAGACAGTGGCCTTCCGGGGGACCGGGCCCAGGTGTTCCAGGCCGCAATCTGGCAGCTCGGCGGCCTGCGGACTTGCGAGATCAAAAAGTTAATCGCCTCCCACCTCTGGCCGAGCGGTCAGTTCGGTTGCACTGTTGCCGCCAGTGGAGACCTGCTAGTGTCCGGCGCTCGAGGCGAGGCCTGCGCCACCGGTATTCTCTGCGGAGCGGCCTACATATACCGGTGGTCGGGAAGCACCTTGCAGCAGGTAACCCGAGTGACCGCCTCGGACGAGAGTGCTGTCGACCGATTTGGATCTAGCGTTTCGGTGAGCGATCACGTGGTGTTGGTTGGGGCCCCGTACGATGACCACATCGGCGAGCTCGACGCGGGGTCGGCCTATGTCTACCGGTACAATGGGAGTACTTGGATCGAGGAGCAGAAACTGACAGCCACCGTCGCGGAGACAAATGCCCAATTTGGCTCATCGGTTGCGATCGATGACGATGTTGCGTTCGTGGGTACCAAGAACGAGGGCAACACCGGCGGTTCCGACGGTTCCGGGGCGGTGTACGTGTTTCGGTACAACGGGGCGAACTGGGTCGAGGAGGACAAGCTGACCGCCTCGGACGCTGCGCCCAGCGACCAGTTCGGCTCGTCGGTTTCTGTCTTCGGGGACGAGGCCTTCGTCGGCGCGCCCCTGGGCGACTGTGACGCCGGCGCCGACTGCGGCGCGCTGTATGTCTACCGGTGGAACGGTAGCACTTGGGTCCAGGAGGAGAAGCTCACAGGTTCAGATGCGGCGGCAGGTGACCAATTCGGCGCCTCCGTATCCGCAAATGGCGATCTCGTGATTGCCGGGGCGCCGTTGGTCGATTGCACAGGTGGCTTCGACTGCGGCGCCGTCTACCTCTATCATTGGAACGGGACGACGTGGGCTGACGAAGACAAGCTGACCGGGAGATCCACTGGCGATCTGTTCGGGTGGTCCGTCTCACTCCACGGCAACGTCGGCCTGGTGGGTGCCCCCTCTGCCGAAGGCGGTAGCGACGGAGAGGATTGCGGAGCAGCTTACCTCGTCAGACCTCATGACAATACGTGGAGAGCCAACTCGAGGTTCGCCCCGTCAGAAGTCGCTAGAGGCGACGCCTTCGGGGCCGCCGTCGCATTGAGCGAGAACATGGCAGCGGTAGGGGCCATGTTTCAAGACTTCTGGGGATCCAGCGATATAGGGCTCGTATACACCTACGCCTTCCCTGCGGACTGCAACAGCAATGGCGTCGCTGATGCATGCGATCTTCACGAGGGCATGAGTGAAGACCTGGACGGCGACAACGCGCCTGATGAGTGCAATTGCCCGGCCGCGACCCCGGTCCAATGCAATACGATCATAGCGAAGAACCGCTACCTCTCCTTCACCGGCGGCGATCCGGGGACCCTCCAGGCAATCCGTATAACGTTCCTGGACCTTCCGTCACCGTTCGAATATGCCAACGCGCGCACCATGTGGGTCGCTGAGCCAAAAGAGTACACCGAGAGGTCTGACAAACTGCTACCCTCGGAGGCTCCGGATTTCCCGATGTTTTGGGCAGCGACACTTCAGTGCGAGCCGTACTTTGTGGATTGGAGCTCGTACGGCCACGTATACGTCTTCGATGAGGCCATCTTGCCTGGTGGGACTTACGGTATTCAGGCGATCGATGAAGACTGTGTCCTCAGCCTTGAGCATGGGTATTCGACGCCATTGCTGCTGACCGCAGGCCCGTGGGGCGACATATGCGGCCCGTGTGACGACTCAGCGTGGGACCCGCCCGACGGAAGCGTTGACGTCACAACGGACGTAACTGCCGTGCTCGATAAGTTCAAAAACGCTCCCGGCGCGCCTATCAAGGCGAGATCCGACATTGAGCCCAGCGTGCCTGACCTGAAGGTCAACATCAGTGACGCCGTGTTCATCCTCGACGCCTTCCGCGGCGAATCGTATCCCTTCTCCGGCCCCGTGACGACCGATCCTTGCCGGTGACGAGCGAGGGGGGTGCGCACCCATGATCATACTCGCGCACAACGCCCCGTTGCATGCGAGAGGGGATATCCCAGCTGGAATGTTTGCCCATCAACAGCCGGATGTCATCCGTACGGCCACCCTTGGCCACTCACACACTCCTTCGTCCGTCTTACCGCGCAGCCCCATCCGAAACTCTGCACGGATGGTGAGGCTCTTCGTCCTGCCGGGGTATTGATATCGACCTTGCGAAAGGGGGCGGATCGCCTACGCGCTGCTCCCAACCCGCCGAGGCGTCGAACAAGTGACAGAGATGCGTCATTCTTCGCGTTCGAAGTCGCCGAGGCGACGATCCTAGAACAACTTGGAGATCCTGACGGAGAGTCGTTTCGCCAGCTCCGTCGAGATCGCGTTCTTGTTCTTGGCCGAGCCGCTCATAAGGCCAATCGACGCGCTGCCTGGCGTCGTCGATGAAGATCATCACCGGGCCTTCGGTCAAGCGGAACTTGGCTTCCACCTTTTGTACCCGTCCGAACCCATGCGTGTAGACCAACTCACCACCCGAGTAAGTGCACCCGCGGAGTGGAACGGTGCCGGCAATGGCAAGTACTGCCCATACGCCGAAGCCGCGTGCGGCGGTTCCACGCGGGCTTTGAGCCCGCTGCTCGCTACATAAAAACAGAAACTGCTCAAGGGCGACCATCCTGGGGCTTGCTTCAACCGGCCGGCATCCTTAGATTCGCTGAGCGCATCGAGGGTGGCCATGAGGTGGGTCAGGCCAAGTGCCTGGTCGTTCGTGTTGCAGCCATCGCGGGGTGTGACGTAGGAGGTCGAATTGATGCGGGTCATGGTGATTGGAGGCGGTGGCCGGGAACACACCTTGGCATATGCGCTGTCAAAGTCATCTCGGGTCGACGACATCTTATGCGTACCCGGCAATGCTGGAACAGCCGCGATCGGGGAGAACATCGACGTGAAGGTCGACGATCACGATGGGCTGGCAATCCTGGCGCGGCAACGCAACGTCGATCTGACCGTCGTCGGCCCGGAGGTTCCGCTGTGCGCCGGGATCGTCGACCGCTTTGAGGCGGAAGACTTGCGCATCTTCGGTCCGACCAAGGCTGCCGCCCGGATCGAAGGTGACAAGGCCTATGCGAAACGCCTGATGAAGTCGGCCCACGTACCGACCGCCGAAGGACGAATCTTCAAACGATTCGAGGACGCAAGGAGTTACGTAGCGACCCGCGATACCGGTGTGGTGGTAAAGGCTTCGGGCCTCGCGGCCGGTAAGGGCGTCAGTGTATGCGAGGACCCGGCCAATGCGCTCCTTGAACTGGAAAAGATCATGGTTGATCGGGCTTTCGGCGGTGCCGGAAATACGGTCGTCGTCGAGGAGCTGCTCAAGGGGCAGGAGCTGTCGGTCTTCGCGCTTGTCGACGGTCGCACCATTTACGTGCTTGAGACAGCCCAGGATCACAAACCGATTGGCGAGGGTGACACCGGACCCAATACGGGCGGCATGGGAGCCTACAGCCCCGCACCGATCGCGACACGGGCGGTGATGGCCACGGTTGAGCGCGAGGTCCTGGTGCCAATCGTCGACGCTTTGCGAAACGACGACGCACCATACCGGGGTCTGTTATATGTCGGCCTGATGCTTACCGCCGCCGGGCCGAAGGTGCTCGAGTTCAACTGCCGATTTGGTGACCCCGAGACACAACCCATGCTGATGCGTCTCGAATCGGACTTATGTGACATGTTGGAAGCCGTGGTTGATGGGCGATTGGCCGACGCGGACGTGCGCTGGAGCCCGAAACCGGCGGTTTGCGTGGTAATGGCGTCGCAGGGCTACCCCGGCAAATACGAATCGGGCAAGGTGATTGAAGGGCTCGACGAGGCTGCGGCGATGAAAGACGTTTGCGTGTTCCATGCGGGTACTCGCCGACTGGAGCACCTGACGGTCTCGAGCGGCGGCCGCGTCCTCGGCGTCACCGCATTGGGCGATGACATCGCAGACGCAAAGCAACGGGCCTACCAGGCCGTTACGACCATCCACTTCGACAACGCCTACTACCGCCACGACATCGCGGATAAGGCGATAAGCCCGTAGTCGTTTGTGGGTCTGCGGACCCGACCTACGCCTACCGCTGCGACATCGCGGATAAGGCGATCAACTGCGCGAGCCGGTGCAGCGTCAGTCCTCGTGTGTGAACCGTCCCTCGGTGTGAGGAAACCAGGCGGTCCGCTCGCTGTCAAATTGGCACGCGGAGAGGGTGTTGCCGCTTCCACCTGCCAAGCTGGCAGATCGCACGGTTGACATCGCCGTGTGATTGGCGTGTGTAAGTCGTTTTCTCAACGAAACTTAGCGATCTTCTCCGCACGACTGGTCATTGGCCCACAGCTTGCTATCATCACCGGCAGGTACCGGTGCGCCGGGTCCAATGCGCAGGGCTTACCGGTCAACCGCACAGCGGATCCACGACGCTTTACTCTTACATGCGAAGGAGACAGCAGATATGGCGGTCAAGCAATTGGCCTATGAGCAGGAGGCTCGCAAGGCTCTGTGGAACGGCGTCGAGAAGCTGGCCAGAGCGGTCAAGTCGACGTTGGGTCCCCGTGGTCGAAACGCCGTCCTCGATAAGGGCTGGGGCGGCCCCACCATTACGAAGGACGGCGTCACCGTGGCTGAGGAGATCGAGCTGGTCGACAAGTACGAGAACATGGGTGCCCAGCTCGTCAAGGAGGCAGCCAGCAAGACCAGCGAAGTGGCGGGGGACGGCACGACGACCGCAACCGTTCTAGCGGAAGCCATCTTCCAAAACGGACTGAAGAACATCGCGGCCGGGGCGGACGCCTTCGCCCTAAACCGCGGCATCGAGAAGGCGGTGCGGAAGGTCATTGACGCGCTTCAAGAGATGTCCCGCCCGGTCAAGGTGAGCAATCGCGATGACATCGTGAACGTGGCGAAGATTTCCGCCAACAATGACGAGTCGATTGGCAAGCTCCTGGCCGACTGCTTTGAGAAGGTCGGCAAGGACGGGGTGATTACGGTTGAGGAGGGCAAGACTTCGGACACGGTCATCGAGGTTGTCGAGGGTATGCAGTTTGACCGTGGGTTTTTGTCACCGCACTTCGTAACGGACCAGGACGCGATGGAGTGCGTGCTCAACAGGGCGTTTGTGCTGGTCCACGAGGAGAAGATCAGCAG
The DNA here is from genome assembly GCA_964548955.1 of uncultured Phycisphaeraceae bacterium. Taxonomy (GTDB): domain Bacteria; phylum Planctomycetota; class Phycisphaerae; order UBA1845; family UBA1845. The sequence goes on along the minus strand of CAZJTP010000014.1, from coordinate 450 downwards.
CGTTCCCAAGCTGATCCCGCTATTGGAGAAGGTCGCCAAGGCCAAGCGCCCGCTGTTCATCATCGCCGAAGACATCGAGGGCGAGGCGCTCGCCACACTGGTCGTCAACAAGCTGCGGGGGATCCTCGAGGTCTGTGCAGTCAAGGCTCCCGGGTACGGTGACCGTCGCAAGGCCATGCTCGGCGACATCGCCGTGCTGACCGGCGGGGAGGCGATCATGAAAGACCTGGGGATCGAGTTGGACAAAGTGTCGATCACGGACCTGGGTCAGGCGAAGAAGATCCGTATCGACGCTAACAATACGACAATGATCGAAGGTGCGGGCTCGACGGCCGACATCCAGGCTCGCATCAAGCAAATTGGGCAGGAGATTGAGACGACCACCTCCGACTATGACCGCGAGAAGCTCGAAGAGCGGCTGGCCAAGCTGGTGGGCGGTGTCGCGGAGGT
>CAZJTP010000013.1:29071-40062 GCA_964548955.1 uncultured Phycisphaeraceae bacterium | reverse complement strand
GCCTCCCCAATCGTCTCGGAGAGTGTGGGATGCGGATGAATCGCCGTCGCGAGGTCGTTGGCGACCGCTCCCATCTCGATGGTCATCACACCCTCCGCGATCATTTCGCCGACATGAGGACCTGCCAGACCCATCCCGACCAGCCGCTGGGTTGATCTGTCGAAGATCAGCTTGGTCACACCATCGGTTCGACCGAGCGAGACCGCTCGCCCGGACGCGGACCACGGCATTTTCTTGATGACGATGTCAAGCTCCTGCTCCTTGGCTTCGTCCTCTGTCAGACCAGCCCAGGCGATTGATGGATCGGTAAACACGACCGCAGGAATCGCACGTGGTTTGAAGGTGACGTTCTTGCCGGCCAATTGGTCGGCGAGCACGGTGCCCTCGTGCGATGCTTTGTGGGCCAACATGGGATTGCCGATGATGTCACCAATGGCGTAGATATCCGGCGCCGTCGTGCGGAACTCCGAATCGACCTTCACGAAACCATGCTTGTCAGTCTCGACGCCGACCCTGTCCAGATTAAGATCGGCGGAGTTCGGTCGCCGCCCGACAGACACGAGGACTTTCTCGAACGTGTTCGACTCGGGTGGGTTCTTACCCTCGTATGTCAGCTCAACTCCGCCGTCGACCTCTCGCATAGCGGTGACTTTGGTTTCCAGGCAGATTTCCTCGAATTCATTCTTCAATCGTTTGAGCAATGGGCGGACAAGGTCGCGATCCACGCCCGGCAGGAGTCCAGGCAACATCTCCACAACAGTAACCGCTGAGCCGAACGCCGCGTAAACCTGGCCCAGCTCTAACCCGATGTAGCCGCCGCCGATGATAAGAAGCGTTCTGGGAACATCTTCCAATTGAAGGGCCGTCCGTGACGTGAGTACCCGCGGCGAGTCGATCTGAATACCCCTCAGCGTGATGGAACGCGATCCTGTGGCGATGATCGCGCGGCTAAACTTGACGCGGGACACGTCGCCCCAGTCGATCGTCACGTGCTTGGCATCTTCGAACTTCGCGAGTCCTTTTAGGCACGTCACACGATGTTTCTTGGCCATCGAAGCAAGCCCGGAAGTGAGTCTTGAAACTACGTCCTCTTTCCATTTGCGGATTGCATTGACGTCCAGTTTCGGTTTCCCGAAATCGACCCCCATGGACCTGCTGTTTTCAGCAGCTTGAATAGTCTCCGCCAGACTCAGATACGTCTTTGACGGAATGCACCCGCGATGGAGGCAGACACCACCAAGCCCGATGTCCACCTCTACGATTATTGTCTGGATGCCGTGGGATGCCGCGCGGAAGGCGGCATGATATCCACCCGGTCCGCCGCCGATCACAAGTAGATCCGTCTCCTTCGTGGACTCGCCAATAACCATGTGGGTCTCCTACGGTGAATTACAAGTTACGAATTACAAATGATGAGCAACCGGCGAAAAATGGCAAGTAAAAAAGGGGATGATTCCTTATATGCCGGAGCACCGGCTGCGTTACAGATTCGGCGATTCCCAAGTCCCGCAGGGACGAAAGACAATAGCCCATGGCGTCAGCCATGGGACCAAGGTCGCCCCATCAATTCAAGCCCCGTTAGGGGCGACAGAGCCTTCGGAGACCGAAACCCAAGTGCCGCCCCGCTGGGGCTGGTTGCGTATGCTTGTGACCACTACCCACGGCTGACGCCGTGGGCTGGTGTCTACCGCTCCTTTCGGAGCTGAGATACGCACGATGATTTCCGGGTGGGTTCTTTGAACCCACCGCATTTGCTTTGCGCAAGCAGAGGGCAAAGGATGGGGCGCACGCTGTTGCATCACCGGCACTGATTAGGGTACTATTGCCCTTATCGGAATGCGATGGAGGGGAAGAGTGTCAGTCGTCACCTGTTGTTCCCCCCCGAGTTTACGTCATGAGCCCGTGCGCAAGGCGTTCCTGTCGGGACAGGCGCCGGGTGTCCAGCAAGCGAGAGCTTGTTCATTTCGCAACAAGGAGAATAGTGCGATGCGGAACGTTACAAGAGTAGTGGCAGTGGCAGCGGTGGTGCTGGCCTGCGTCTCGGCAGCGCAGGCGGTGGAAATCCAGACGGTGACCGTCGGTAACCCGGGCAACGCCGGGGAGAATTCAGGTCAGAGTGAGCCGGGAGGGTACGGCCCGGACCGTATCTGCGGGGCGGTGAGCTACGTCTACAATATCGGCAAGTTCGAGGTGACCGCCGGTCAGTACACGGAGTTCCTCAACGCCGTGGCGGACGACGACATCTACGGGCTGTATATCGCGAACATGGATGTCAGCGAGGATGAGTTTGGCTGCAACATCGTGCGTAGTGGCTCATCGGGCAGCTACACGTACAGCGTGGCGCCGGAATGGGCAGACCGGCCGGTGAACTTCGTGTCCTGGTGCGACGCGGCCCGGTTCGCCAACTGGCTCCATAACGGGCAACCGACGGGTGCTCAGGATCTGAGCACCACGGAGGACGGATCGTACTACCTCAACGGTGCGACGAGCTGGGCTGCGCTGCAGGCGGTTGTTCGCGAGCCGGACGCCACGTGGGTGATTCCGTCGGAGGACGAGTGGTACAAGGCGGCGTATCACTACAACGACGGTGTGACGGGCAACTACTACCGTTACCCGACGAGAACGGACGCAACCCCGAACAATGGGAACCCGGAAGGCGACACGGGCAACTCGGTAAACTTCGACGAAGGCGGCGACTTCACGATTGGTAGCCCCTACTGGCGCACGCAGGTGGGATTCTTCGGACTGTCAGAGAGCCCGTACGACACGTTCGACCAGGGTGGGAACGTCTGGGAGTGGAACGAAGCAGTGATTGAAGATTGGCATCGTGGTCTCCGCGGCGGGTCGTTCTTTAGCCAAGGCTTCTACGGGGCCCCCTATTTGCGTGCGGCGTACCGCTACGGCGATTACCCCTCGGGCGACGACCTGAACCTCAACATCGGCTTTCGTGTCGCCTTGGTCTCTGAGCAAGCCCCGGTCCCTGCTGTTTCCGAATGGGGAATCGTCACAATGACACTGCTCGTGCTAACCGCGGGGACGGTTGTGCTTGCGCGGCGCCGTGCGGCAGTGCTGTGACCTGTTACTGACACTCGCGCCTGAGTGGCATGGGCAAACTTGTTTGCCCGTGCTGGATCGTCTGACGACACGGGTAAGCCGACTCTTACCCATGCCACCCAGCCCGCTCATTGATCCGCCAGCGCTGGGCGGTGCGGATCAGAACCGCGACAGCCTGCACTTTACGTCGCGCAGCGATGTCAAGGGTTATGGAGCGGGCAGATCAGCCCGGAGACGACCGCTCATCGTTGGATTGCGGGCTTTTGGACCGCTCGTTGACACTCGCGGTACTGATTTCGCACGGCGAGCATCAAGAGCAAAGCAGGCAGGATTGTGGCGATCACCAGCCACAGGCTCAGCGAGATCAACATCCCATCCTCGAACCGGTGAAACTTTTCCATCAGAACGTGCGCGATCGGGCTGAACGAGGGGACGCGAACCAGGGATGATGCAGCCACGTCGGCGACGGACATGGCCGTGACGACGGCTGCCCCGCAAAGCAGCGCGGGCCAGTTCATCGGGATCTGCAAACGGCCAAGGATCGAGGCCCACGTCGCGCCGTCCACACGGGCCTGAGCAATCAGGTCCGGCGATGTGGTTTCGGTTACGAGCACCGCAGTGAGCACACCGATCCATCCGAATCTCGATACATAACACAAGGCGATGATCGGCCAATTATCGTACACCCACGACAGTGAAGCGTGGTTATAACCGGCGACCAGTGCTTCGCCGATCAGCGCCCCCGGCAAAGCGCCGAACGCAATCGCCCAGCAGAGACCGAGCGTGCGTGCACCGCGCATAGCTGCAAGTCCCAGCCCCATCCCCACCGCCGCCAGTCCAGCAAGGACAGCTAGGCAGAGTGACCATATAAGATCGGTCGCATAGGTCTCAAATGCCTCGATAATGACACCCGGCGATGCGAGTCCGGCAACGAGCATCCCGATGGGCAACAGCCATGAGACTGCGAAGCATCCGATCGCGACGGCTGCCAGACCACCGCCGGTGTGTGCCGGGGTGATCGTGGTTACATCGACGTCCCGGTCACCCGCGCAGCGACGCCACGCGAAGAACATCGCCGCCAGTGCCAGGGCGGTGACTGTTATTGACAACGTGGACGGCCAGACGGTGTCGATAGAGCGAGTTGAACTTGCCGCCCAACCGAGTAACTCGGTCGGATAGACGAGCAATCCGCAAGCGTGCGGCACGCCGTACTCGTTGAAGTACAGCACAAAGAGTATCAACGCGCTGAGGGCAACGTGTCGGCGAAGGACGGGAATCACCGCATGGAAAAAGGCTGCGGTGGGTGATGCCTCCATCAGAGCGGCTTCGTAGGCACTTACGCCGATGCGCGACCAGCCCGCGCCGATAATCATGGCGGGAATCGGCCAGGCCCACAGCGCCCAAACCCCAATGCATCGGGCGTAGGCGTTGAACGTCGCGGGCAGGATTCGCTCCCATCCAAAGGCATACACCGTCGGCGGGCAGAGCAGCATGGCCATCAGCAATGCCGCAATCAACGGGCGATGCGAAAGCCGGCGAAGCCGTCCAACCACAAACGCACCCGGCAGCGAAACGATAAGACACAGACCAGTCGTGACGGCGGCCAACCACAAGCTCCGCCACAAGAGGCCCAGTTGCCGCGATGAGAATGTGAATCCGCCGTCGGGCGGTTCGCCTTGTGCGACGCATCGACCGAGCATGGCGACCGCCGGCCAGACCATTGCCAGAACGAAAATGCCCCAGGATGCCCCGCGCAGGGCGACAATGAGCAGTCGGAAGTTCACCGGATGAGGATTTCCCTCACGGCCGCCGTGGCTTCGTCCATCGCGTCGGCGACCGCGTCGAAGCTGATCTTGGACTCGGGCGGCCACTGAATGCCGAGCTTGCCGCGAAGCTCTCGGCGAACGGGAATGTTGCGCGAATCGCTTTGGGCCAGCATTCGCTCCACCTCGGCTGACACCAGAAAGTCAACCAGTTTGCGGGCGGTCTCAAGGTTGCGAGAGCCTTTGACGATTGCAACCGAGCAGGGAATCAGCAACGTCCCGCCGTCGCCCATGTCGGGATAGACCAGATCGAGCGACGCCCTACTTCGCTGTGCCACCCACACGTCATCCGTGTCGGTGGCTGCCAGATCGGCCCGCCCGCCGATCACAGCCCGCACGGTGGCGCCGTTGCTGTCGGCGATGTAACCTCCGTTATCTCGAAGTCGGGTTAGAAACGCCCGCCCACGTTCAGGTCCCCATAGAGCGAACATGGCGGCTACATGACCACGCGTCGTGCCGAAGAGCGGATTTGCAAAGGCTGTCTGCCCGGCGAAACGCGGCTCGGCAAGCTGCTCCCATCGCTCGGGGACTTCTCCTTCCGAAACCCGCGTCGGATCGAACGTCAACACGCGTGCCCTGGCTGCCGTCGAGGTCCAACAATGCTTCGGATCCCTGAAGCGCGATGGGATGTCCGCAGCCGCCGGTGAGTCATACGGCTCCAGCAATCCCCGGCGGGCCAAGAGAATCGTGTTGAACAATTCGCTGGACCAAAAGACATCCGCTCGCGGCCTGCCGGCGGCGGCTTCGGCGATGATCTTGTTGATCAGACCGGTGGTCTTGCCCGCCTCCGAGTCGAACACAATGTCGAGATCGATGCCGGTTTTGGCCTTGAACACCTTCAACATCACCCGCCCGAAGGCCTCATCCACGCTGCAATACACGACGAGTCTGTTTTGCGGAGCGGCATCCGGTTTGCGCTCACAACCGGTCGCGGCGACGAGCCCGGCGACGGCCAAGTAGATCGGGGCGACTCGCCGGAACATGTTGTCTTGCATTAGACGGTCTCCGTTGTGTGATGGCGAGCCATACGTGGGTACTCGACGTCCACGCGAGGGCAACACGATAGCAGGACATTCGCCGCGAGACCACCGCCGGTTTTACCTCCGATCCTTGCGCGACGCCTCAGATCAGGGATCGACTGAGACCTTCGCTGCCCGATTGTTACCTCAAGAGGGCGTCTCCAACGTCCGAAAATCGTGGCGAGGGCGTGCGCGCAGGCATCGGCGGACTCAAGTGAGCCGCAACCTTCAGGTCGCGCGGGTGTCCACACAGGCTGAAGTCCGCGGCTCGGTGTCCTGTGGTTGGGTGTCTGACTGGCAGCTTGCTGCCAGTGCACATTCGGCAAGACACGAGCGGACAAGCCACCCGTGGCACCCGAGCTCGATGTCCATGGGATGTCCGTACAGGCTGAGGCCTGTGGCTCGGTGTCCAGGATTTGCAATGAAACAATCAATCCTCCAATGCCTGATCTGCCCGGAGACGTACAGGCCACTGCGCGCGGAGATCGTGGAAGCATCCGGAGACGAGGTTTTGGAGGGCACGCTGACCGGCGATGGCAAGGCGGGGTACGCACTTCACAGGGGGATTCCCAGCTTCGTTCCACAAACCACCCTGGAAAGTCAGACAGTCCGGTCATTCGCCCAGAAATGGGCCAAGCACAAGTACTACCGCACGCACACGGGCCGGTTCTACACCGACTGGTACCTGCAGCGTTACGGTTTCTTCGAGCTCTCCAAGCTGCGAGAGTTCCTCGATGGTATGAACCTCGTCCTCGATGCGGGCACCGGTACCGGCCGCGACGCCGCCAATATCGCCGAGCACTCATCAGCGGTTGTATTCGGTGTGGATACATCCCGTGAGGCACTCGAGGTGGCGCGGCGCGAAGTGACGCACGAGCGTGTGGAATTCGTGCACGCGGACATCAATCGGCTGCCCTTCCCCGATGAGTTCTTCGACTTTATCAACTGCGATCAGGTGATCCACCACACGCCCGATCCGCGAGTGACGTTCGAGAATCTTGGACGCAAGCTCAAACCCGGCGGACGGATTTGCTGCTACGTCTACAAGAAAAAGGCGGTGATCCGCGAGTCTACCGACGATGAGATCCGCCACCGAATCAGCAAGCTGCCGATCGACGAAGCATTGAAGGTCTGCGAGGGCATCACCCGCCTTGGCCGGACACTCGCCAACTTGAATGTGAGCGTGGATATCAAGGAGGACATCCCGGTCCTAGGGATCACCAGGGGCAAAGTCGATCTGCAACGCTTCTTCCACTGGAACGTGATGAAGTGTTTTTGGAATGAGGAGTTCGACTTCTTCACGAACAACATCATCAACTTCGACTGGTACCACCCCGAATACTGTTTCCGTTTTGAGCCCGACGAATTCAGGTCATGGTTCGCTGCCGGCTTTGAGATTGAAGCCTGGGACGTACAGGAGGCGGGCATCAGTTGTCGCGCCCGGAAGGTCTGACCATGTGCGGGATTCTCGGCGGAATCAACACCGACTTTGACGAACTTAGTTTGGACCGCCTGCATCATCGCGGGCCCGATCAAGCGCGTCTGATCACGGAGGATGTCCCCGGACACGGCACGGTTACGCTGGGTCAAACGCGGCTCAACATCGTCGACCGTAACGACATAGATCTTCCCGTTTGCGTCGACGGCAGCACGATTCTGTTCAACGGGGAGATCTACAACCACCTCGAGCTGCGTGCCGAGCTTGAGAACCTGGGTTGGACGTTCCGGACAAGGACGGACACGGAAGTGGCACTGGTCGCGTATCTGCAATGGGGGCCGGAGTGTCTCAACCGCTTCAACGGCATGTTCGCCCTGGCGATCTGGGACCACAAGCGTTTCTTCTGCGCCCGGGATCGGATGGGCAAGAAACCATTTTTCTATCGCTACGGAGCGGATTCGTTCGAGTTTGCCTCGGAGATCAAAACGTTTCCACACCTCGAGTTCGTCTCGCAGGACGTATTCGACCTGTTCGAGTTCTGTTTCAACGAGCACACACTGTATCGAGACATCTTTTCCCTGTGCCCGGGGAGCTACCTGGTCTACGATCTTTCGCGAGGCACCTGCCACACGCGGTCCTACTGGGATATCGAGCACCAGGTCAGCCACAAGATCAGTGATGAGCGCACGGCGGTCGATACCTTTATCGAGCTGCTGGAGGACGCCGTCCGAGTGCGCCTGCGCGCGGATGTTCCCGTGAGCCTGTTCCTTTCCGGCGGGCTGGACTCCGCCCTGATCGCCAGACTTGCGGGCATCGATGAAGCCTTCACTTGCCAGTTCGCCGAGTTCGCCCGGACGATCAACGAGGAGACGTACGCCCGCGATCTGGCGGATCGACTGGACATTGCCGTCAACCTCGTGCGGCCCACGCGTGATGAGTTCGTCCGTGATCTTGCGGCGATGGCCTATCACCTCGAGATGCCGACCGGGTCGTTCAGCGTGTTTCCGTTGTACCGTCTGGCCAAAGCGTGTCACGACGGCGGGTACAAGGTCGTTCTTTCCGGCGAGGGTTCGGACGAGCTGTTTGCCGGGTATGTGCGCAACGAGCTTCTGCTCTGCGATCAGCACAGATCCGACGATCCCAAGCGGCGGCATTACGCGTCTATGCTTCAGCGCTACCAGGGCAGCGATCTGGATCGATTCTGCCGGATGGCTTCGCGCAGCGGGCTCGTCGGAGCGTCCTCGATGAAGATGTTCCTTACTGAGCATTGGAGCGATCGCAAGTCCATGCTGGAGAACATCTGCTACGTGGAGAGCCGGGTATTCCTTCAGCCGCTGCTGCAAATGGCGGACCGGATGTGCATGGCTCACGGTGTAGAGGCGCGCTGTCCCTACCTGGATCACCGTTTGGTCGCGTTCGCCTTTTCGCTGGATGATTCGTTGCGCTACCGCGACGGGACCGGTAAATGGATCGTTCATGAAGCGGCAAAAAAGATACTGCCTCGTGGGTCGCTGGTGTTGCAGCGCCCGGTCAAGCACGGTCTGCCAACGCCGGTCAACCTCTGGATGCAGGGCCGGCATAGCTTCGATAGGAGGTACTGGAACACGCTCATGACGGCTGAATGCATCAAGAGTCTATTTGGTCGCCCGGATCCGGTGGCCGCTGAGGATGATGTCCGCGAGCCGGCGCTGGTTTTTCAAGGCCCTGCGCGTGAGTTGGAGCCGGTAGCGCCTTTACGGAACCGAATGCGATGACCGGCGGCGTTACCCCTCGGCACGATGTCCTAAACGATGCGATTGTGCTCTCCGTGATCGCGCCGTGTCTCAACGAGCAGGATAACATCGATCCGTTGGTCGAGCGCACGTTGGCCGTGTTCAATCAGATGGGCATCGCCGCGGAGCTGGTGCTCGTCGACGATGGCAGCACGGACGATACGTGGGGAAGGATCGTCCGGCATTCGCAGTGTGACGAACGGATCCGCGGTGTGAAGCATACATCCAACCAGGGCATCGAAGACGCCTGGCGAAGCGGTTACGAGTGGTCCGGCGGGCAGATTGTCTGCCTGATCGATGCCGATCTACAGAACCTTCCCGAGGACATCCCAAGGCTTTACAAGACGTACCTGCGCGAGCTCCCCGACATCGTGCAGGGCGTGCGTCGTGCGGTTGCCGGCCTTCGGCGATACCACGTGTTCAGCCGCGGCTTGAACCTCCTGCTGAACACGATCTTCCGCATGCACCTGCGGGACAACAAGTCGGGCTTCTTGCTGTGCCGGCGCGACGTATTGGGTTGTCTTCTGCGGCACCGGTACCGGTATCGTTATTTTCAGAGTTTCATCGGGGTAGCCGCGGGTGCGCAGGGCTGCACGATCGCCGAGGTGGACACGACCTTCGATCACCGCCGCGCGGGCCGATCGTTCTTGAGTCGCTTTCCGATCGGCGTATCCACGTGGATCTTCTGGGAGCTGCTGAAGTTCCGCGTGGAAACGTGGAAGACCGCGGCGTTGCGCAGGCGTTTGGGGAATGCCGATTGGTCAATGGCCCCTGTCCTTGGCAAAACAGTCACCGGTGAGGCGTGATGCCGACATCGCCGATCACAATCACGGATATCGCGCGTTGGAACGACGCGCTGGCTCGCGAGCACGACATCGACGATTACTATGCCCGATCGAGCTTCCTGATCCGCTACATCGAACACCGCAGGCTTACGTGCATACGCAATATGATTGACGCAAAGCCCGATGAAAAAATCCTCGAAGTCGGCTGCGGTGGTGGGCATGTGCTGCAATTGTTTCCCGAGTCGGATCTGACCGGTGTGGACGTGTCGGATGAAATGTTGCGCAAGGCGCGGCGTAATCTGGACGGTTACCAGGTGCGGCTGCTGAAGGGTGAGCTGCATGATCTGGATCTGCCCGAGGCCGGTTTCGACAAGATTGTCTGCACCGAAGTGCTCGAACATGTGGTCGACCCGGAAGCGATCCTGGCATGGATAAAACGCCTCGTCCGACCCGGCGGGCCCGTGGTCATCACCTTCCCGAACGACCCTCTGGTCAACCGCCTTAAGGATCTGATCCGCCGATGCGGGCTGATGGTGCTACCACCGTTTCACCGCATATCCTGGGGTGGTGACAAATACCATCTGCATGTTTGGCGCGTTGGACATATGCGTGAGCTGCTTTTGCGTGACTTTGTGATTGCGCGGGAGCGTTTTGTTCCGAGTCGCTTGCTGCCCGTTCGCTGTTGCTTTCTGTGCACGGCGAAAAGGTGAACGAACCGGCAGCCCGCACCGGTTGTTCGGGGCCAAGGCTCTGCAACGTCGGTGCCTCTCAAGTAAAGGCGTTGCGAAGAAGGATGATTGATGACATCCGCGGTCGCATCCCCATTGTCCATAGCACGTGCCGCTTTGGTTGAGGCGTCCGGGCAAGCGAGGACTTGCGCGTTATGCAAAACGAACGGCGTTTCAGTTCTCGCCGACCAGGTGCGCGACTACGAATACGGCGCTCCGGGACACTATCGGTGGCTGCGCTGTGATGCGTGCGGTCTTGTTCGCCTGGCCCCGTCCCCTTCGGATGAGACGTTGACGCTGGCATATCCAGCCGATTACCACGGCTACCATGAACCGAAGTCCCGGCTCGTCGGGTGGTATGTGAACAGGCGA
>CAZJTP010000013.1:0-29061 GCA_964548955.1 uncultured Phycisphaeraceae bacterium | reverse complement strand
TGCCCGGGCAAGATCGCTGGCCCGGTTGCTGCCACCTGATGGCACGATTCTGGACATCGGGTGTGGCTCCGGATCACTGTTGCAGGAGGTTGGCAAACACGGGTCATTCCATTTGCTCGGTGTAGAGTACCAGCCCGAGGCCGCGGAAGTCGCGCGACGGCGTGGCGTCACCGTCTGGGCCGGTGACCTTGATAGCGCCGACATCTCCGAACAAACGGTGGATCTAATTGTGATGGAGCACGTTTTGGAGCATGTGTCCGATCCGGTGGTCACGCTGCGTCTGGTGCATTCCTTCCTAAAGCCTGGCGGGCTGCTGCTGGGTGAGACGCCGAACCTTCGATGCCCGGACATGAAGCTTTTCGGGCGTTACTGGGGTGGCGGGCACGCGCCGCGTCATCAGTGGCTGTTTACGCCTCCCGTTCTGGAGAGAGCCCTGACGGCAACCGGTTTCGGTGACATCAGCGTGACTCATCCGGTATACCCCGCACACATGAGCCTGTCGATCCAGAACCGGCTGCGACAATCGCGCAGAAGCACCAAAGGTCTGACCAGGGGCAGGGCGTGGTACTACCCGCTGCTCTGCAGCGCGATGATGCCGGTAGCGGCACTGGCCGCCGTGCTGCGATGCAGCGGAGCGATGCGGTTTTCCGCGCGGAAATCCGGTCAATAGTGATACGACCGGCGCGATTCCCAGGCCGTCTGACCACCGACGGGTCAAACGCACAATGCGGCGGCGTGCGGTAGTTGTTTGAAGTGCAGAGGTGAACGTCGGCTGAACGTCGGCTTCAGATAGTTGTGGTAAAAAGTGTCGTTGCTACCCGACAGGCACCGGCTCCAATATTTCCGGTACATCGAATCTTCGAGAGCCCGATTGCGCAGGACGTCGAGCGGTTCTTGTGTCACATTGCCATAGCTGATGGGAATGAACGCGCAGGGAAGGAACTCTCCCTGAACGGTGATGTACATCATCTCCTTGACGGCGGGGCACCCCCGGTGTTTGTAATTCCCGTGGAAGTCGGTCCTGGCGTGGTGGTGCCGCTCCAGGAACCGGAACAAATGCTCGGCGTCCTCCTCGGTGAGACGGGCCTGACGATTCCCCGACCAAGCGCCCACCGGACACGCCCAGTTGAGCAGCATCCCGCATCCAAGCGACCGGGCGAAGACGGCCAGTGCTTTAAGATCCGGTGACCGGATATTATGGTGGGTCACAATCGCACCGAGCGCTACCTTGAGACCGGATCGCCGGGCGAGTTTTACGGCATCGACGGTTTTTCGCCACGCCCCACGCACGCCACGGAACGAGTCGTGTACCTGTGGATCAGAACTGTCCAGAGACACACAGAGGGCATCGACGCCGACCCGTTTCAAACTCCGAATCCTCCGGGTATCGAGAAGCGTCCCGTTCGTGCTGATCATGATGAAGTTTTCATTCGGACGGAACAGTCTGATGATGTCCTCGAGGTCTTCACGAAGCAAAGGCTCACCGCCGGTGAACTGGATGTTGAAGAAACCCATTCGCGCAGCCTGGTCCGCCAGGGATCGGTGCTGATCCAGCGTCATCGCGGGCTTCGACGAGTCATTGAGGAACCGAGCGGAGCAGTGTTCGCAGGCCTGATTGCACTGATATTCAACGGCGACGGTCAGCGATCGGGGGAGGGATCGACCCATTCGAACGAGCATGTGGTTGCGGATCAGCTTGAGGATCAGACGGGGTTTGCTCGTACTGAGAGCGTAACATAGATTGTCGATCAACACGCTTGCCGATCTGAGCATCCGCTGAACGTTCAATCTGCCGCTCCTTCCGGCGCGCCGTCTCGCGTGTGGCGTTAACCGTCGGCTAGTCGGCACGCCAAAGAGTTATCGGAATCCTGCACTCTGAAGTTGAGTACGGGTACCCTCCGGCAAGAGCGTCTTTAGGGATGCGCTATCCGGCCTGATCGTCGGCGACGGTCCGCCCCTGCAAGGAAGACTCAGCTCGTGACATTCAAGAACCGGCGCAGCCAGTGTTGCAGGCTGACACGCATGACGGTCAACGTGGCAAGCCGTCGACCCAATCCTTCGGGTGACTGAACACATCCCGGTAGTCGGCCGGCAGCAAGGCACGGTCTTGGATCGGGAATAGGTACTTGCGGATAAAGGAGCGATCCTGGGCGGCCAGGCATATGGGTTTGTAGTCGTTAAAGTGTGACGTCCGCAATCCCAGTTCACGGATCTCGCTCAACGGCGTCTTCAGGAAATTGCCGAAGGATATATGGATGAACGGACAGGGGATGACGTCACCGGTAGCCGTCACATAGAACCGCTCCTTGAACGCGGGACATCCCCACTGGTGGTAGTTCCCCTCGTAGTCGATGCGCACATGTGGATGTTTAAGAAGCAGATTCGCCAGTGCTTCCGTGTCCTCATCCTTGAAGTAAAGCTCCTCTCGGTGACGCCACTCCCCGGCCGGACAGGCCAGATTGAGTAACAGCAGAACGTGCCGGCTTCGTGTCCATTCGATAATATCCCGAAAGCTTTGCGAATAGAGACCTTCCCGTGTGAGTGTGGTGTTGATGGCTACTTTGAGCCCGATGCTCAGCGCGTGTTTGACGGTCCACATTGCCTTGGACAACGTGCCCAACTTTCCGCGGAAACGGTCGTGTACTTCCGGGTTGAGGTCGTCGATACTCACATACAGACAATCCACCCCGGACCGTTTGGCCTCTCTCAATAGTGCTTCCGTCCACAGCGTTCCGTTTGTCCCAATGGAGACGAATTTCGATCCGGGGTCGAACCGTTTGATGATCTCGAAAAGGTCCTTGCGAAGAAGTGGTTCACCGCCGGTGAACGTAACACCGAAGAATCCCAGTTCATCCACCTGTCGGGCCAGTTCTCCAAACTGATCGACGGTCAGCAGGCGGCTGCGGCGCTTACGTTGTGTTTCTCCAAATGATGTCGAGAAACAATGCTCGCATCGCAGGTTGCAGTCATATGTTACTGAGATATCGAGAGTCCGGCAGGGTTGCATGCGTCGCAAATGGATGTCAATGATATTCCGCACGATTCGCGCCGTCCTTCGTGGCTTGGAGGCACTGTAACCGTATCTGACATTCCATATGAAGGATGACAGCGCCCGCCGCACGGTGCGCTTTGAGCTGGTCAGACCATTGCCGGAATAGCTCCGCACATGCGATGTCTTGATATCCGACATCCTTGTACAACGCCAGGAGACGTCGTCGGTCGAGAACTTAGACTGCTGCTTCTGACTATATTGTCTTGCCGGGATATCCGCCATGTTCAGTCAACCCTTCGTGCGATCACCTGCATACTTCCCATTCTCCCATTGCGAAACAGACTGAGGAACTTCTCCAGGATCGTGAACAGGCCAAGACGAAACACATTCCCGAACGAGTTCTGGAAAATATCGATTGCGGGAAACTGCGCCCATATGAACCGGGGCGCTTTGTTCTCCTTGAGCCAGTGGTGCACGGTCCACACCCAGAAGACGGGATTTGGATGGAATCGTATATCCAGGATATCAAAACCCACTTGCCGCAGTGTGTCGGATAACGTCTCCGGCGTGTAGAATGTCCAGTGCCGTGGGAAATGATAGCCACCCCAATACCTCCTGCGAAACACCCTCGCGCCGATGCAGTCGAGATTTGGTGTCTCGACGACATAGATACCGTGCGGCCCAAGAAGCCTTCTACCCTTTGCGGCGAACCCTTTCGGATCTCCGACGTGCTCGATCACATGGGAGGAGTGTACCACGTCGAATGTCTTTTCAGGCAGGTCCGCCTCTTCAAACAGACCCTCGTAGACGTTATGCCCCTGTCTACGGAGCGTCGCTGCGGCCTGCAGATTCATTTCAACCGCACTGGTGCGAATCAGGAACCCGTGAATCCGTCGGTACCAGTTCAGCAACCGTCCATCGCCCGCTCCGATATCGAGCAGTTCAATCGTATCCCGCCCGCACAACTCCAAGAACGTCAGAGCGTGACGGAGCTTTCCGGTATAAAAGCGTCGCCGCAGTCGACAGGCTAGACTATCATACTCCTGGTTGTCCGCGTCGGAGAGATTGTACGCCAGGTAATCATCCGGATAGATCACCGGCAGTTCGGATTCATGGGGGCGAGGGTTGAGATAGACAAGCCCGCAAATGGCACACTGGACCACCGAGTATTCGTCCTGACTGGTTTCGTACTCAAAGTCCTTACCGACACCGAGGCCAATGGTCTGCCGGGAGCCGCAGTTGTTACACGGTACTTCCACCTTGCGAAGAATATGACCGTGACGAATTCGCGGGTTGTCTTCGTCGCGCGGGTGGAGCGCAGCTGCACTCAACGGCAACAGGGAGTCTGCTGTGACTGTAGTGGACATACGTCTATCTCATTCCCTGAACATTGGCAGGGACTGCGCTCGCAGCCTCCCTGGATAGGAAGGTTAATCGAATGACAGCCCGTGCAATGCCGACGAGCAGGAATGCCGCATACAACAGAAGGAGCGGTTTGACCGCCACTGCGTAGCGAGGTGTTGGACCACCCAGGAATGCCGAGAGGCAGACGTGAAACACCACTGCCACCGCCACAAGCAACCACAACCCGCGCCGAGGCGCGAAGAGCGTGAGGACGCCGCCTACGAGGCAAATCAACATCAATTCCTCGAAGACGGAATCGCGTAAGCCAATCGGCGCGGTGCCCCGATCAACTGCCTTGTAGAACCAATGGGTGATCGCAGTCCACAAAGGCGTAAACGGACGCGGCACGGTGTTCAGCGGCAGGTAGCGCCGGTAGTCACGAAGCACGTGTTCCCAGGAACCTGGTCCGAAACTGTACGTACCGATGTCGAGGATGGCGGCATTAGGATTCCGCTTACCTGCGATGCCCGAGGCTCCACCCGGTTGAAAGCGGTACACCGGGTCCGGAAGCAACAGCATCCACCAGGCATACTTCACAGTGCGGACCGCGATCGGCCAGGGATGCTCGAACATGAGGTCGCGACCCGCGCGCCCCATCACCGCGCTAGACTCCGCGAATGTCGTATTGTGCACCGACGAATAGGCCTGGATGACGGTCCCTCGATCCCGGTAGTCGGCATCAGGAGGAAGGTGTCCGCTGCGCACGGCCTGTTCAACGGTTTCGTGAATCTCAGCCATGGCAGCACTTCCGGTCGAATTCAGGTCATCGAAGGTAACGGCTCGGCCGTAAAGCACATAGTCCAAACAACGACTTACCTGGAGGTTGCGATGTGCTTGAGCGTTGTTGATCATCCACGGTGCCGCCAATGCCAGGGCCGGGATTATCGCCAACGGGCAGCCGATTGGCATCCTGCGCAGCAAGAGGGTTCGCCACGAGTCTTGGCGCGAACGGCGAAGTTGAGCGGACGCTTGCGTTCCTGCGAGAATTCTCGGAAGAGGTCTCATTGTCTGCTGGGAGGGCCGATCCGCCCAAACGCGGAGAAGAACCGCAAGCAAGCAGACTCCGATAAGGTACAAGCCGATTGGTCTGAGCAAATAGCCGATGCCAGCCATGAGCGAGGCACAGACCAAGAGTTTCCAGGATCCAGAACGGCAGTACCGTAGCAAGAAACACAGGCACGCGGTCAACACCAACGTGAAGGGCGTCTCCGTCAGCGCCATATTCGCATACGAGATGACCTGTAGACTGCACGCACAGAACAGGCCCGCCAGAAGCGCGACACTTCGGCGACCAGTGATGTCCCAGGCAATCAGCACCGTTAGCAGGGCCGTCCCGACGACCATGCCATGTTGGATGACCTGGATCACAGTCGGGCTGTACGAACCGGACAGGGCAAAGATGCCCGCCAGCATCAGCGGATACGCGGGTGTACGTATGAGGAACAGTTCGTTGTCCAGGTCGAGCCGATCCGCGATCCCGCCGGCCAGTTGGATATAGTCGACGGAGTCGGGATAGACCCAAAGCGGCGATGCGAGGATGGCCACAGCGTTGATGAGTGCGGCAACAACGGCAACGGTGACGAGGACGCCTCTGATCGAAGTCGGCCCGTCTGCTGAATCATGTGAGGCATCGTGTGGTTCGTGCCCCATCCGTAAACTCCCGCGTAGGTAGTGTGTGGTGCGGGTATGCACGCCAAGCCCGCGCCAACGTAGGAGTTATCGGTCAATCCGAGGTCGGCATCCATTTAGGCGTCCGTGCATCGCTGGACTGAGAATCCCTTTTCGGCCCTCTGGCAGGGTGCCGAGGGAGGATCCTCGGCACAGTATCAGAACCTGTGGGACCGACTATCCTGTCGGTCAGCAGACAGGCTGAAAAGTCGTTTCCGCGAGGATTTCGTCAGATGTTCCAACGCATCTCGTCACGCGGAACACCTGTGGACAAGGAGTGGTCGATGTCGAACGCGATGACCACACTATGGGAGAAATAGCGAATGGCGATAGCGGTGGAAGCGGGATCCCCATTCCTTCGACATTTGCTTTTCGTCATTCCGAATACATCATCGGGCCGCTCCGATGCGCTCGCGGATATCGTCGACGATCCGTACCGTCGTGGCGCGGAGTTCAGCCTTCTTATGTATCAGGTCTGCTCGCGATCCGCCCGATGGCAATCCGCCGAAGAGCTGTACGTGAAAACGTAGCGCGTTCGACGTTCCGGACGGACGGATTGTCAGATGCGACCGGCGCTCGTCGTCAAAGAAGAACCGGAATCCCTCGTCGGGGAAGCCCACCCAGTTGACCGCGTCATACTTGCCGGTTCGATAGGCGATTGCACTCTTGACGGTCAGGCCGCCGAGTGTAATTGCCGTGTCAGCGCAACCGGCCAGCTGGTCCTCGGCCTTGTCCAAGATGTTGCGTTTCTTCGTGTAGCCCGCGAGACCCTCGTACTCCCCGTCAAGCGGATCGGGTTCGTAATGGGTAATATACAGGCCGATGTTCGGGTCGAGGTAGATCTTCTCGTCGAGCAGGTCGAGAATGTTCGTACCGTGCTCTTTGGCATAGGCGGCCAGCTCCGCCACGAGGGCGGCGGCGAATGCCCCATCCTTGTCTCGCACGTGGCCGCCATCGCCGAGCGATCGGTCATCGACGGGCACGTTTCCGAGAATCGAGAAGCCGTTGCTCTGCTCAAGCGCCGCAATGTTCATGCAGCGTCGTGGATCGTCCATCGCTTCCCAGGAATAGATCGTTCGGTTGCAGACGTGGTCGTGTGGATTGAGCCGACCCTCGTCATAGCGAGGCAGCTTGCCGCCCTCGGTCAGGCCGTCCGTGTCCCGTCCGCGATGCAGATTCCAGATGGCCCGCGTCCCGGCTGCGAGCTGCGCGAAGCCGACCCACGTCTTCAGCACGCCCAGGCCGAACTTCCGGGCGATGCACGGGAGCAGATCGGTCGTGGTGTGAGAGAGTGTAATGAACTTCTTTTCGGTGTCACGCACGGCCCCGAGCTTCTCAATCTCGTAGGTCAAACGATACCACAGAATGAGCGACCAGACCTCGTCGGCCGAGAGGAGCGCGTAGTCGCGGAGCTCACCGGTACCGGGGTGCGGATAGGCTTCGCGCTGGTGCTCGGGTACCTTGACGATCACGCCGCACCGGTCGGCGTCAGGATCAGTGCCGATGATCAGGTCGACCTTGTCCCACTCGTCGGGGTATTCTTCCTTGAACGCCTTAACGGCTACGTCCGCCGCCCGCCAGTCGCCGGGATCGGGCTGCTGCTCCCTGCCCGGATCGCTGCAAAAGGCGGGGAACATACCATCGAGTGGATCAAGCTTCATGATTCGCCGGACGTTCGTAAAGCCGACCTCAGTCAGCAGGCGCGGAACAGCTTTCCGCCCCGAGCCGTTGTAAGCCGCATACCCGATCGTCAGTGGGTCCTTCGCCTTGATGATCATGTCGGGCCGCAGCAGGAATGTCTTGACGTGGTCGGCGTGCATGGTGTGCAGGTCAATGATCCGGTGCTCGCGTTTGGCGTACAGGTCACCCGCGTCGGGCAGTGGGTCAGCCAAAGGCAGGCCCTTGTGCTCACCCTCCGTGATGCCACTGCCGTCCTTACTCTTGACGCCGCCGAGGAACCACAGTCTGTCTTTGGAGGCGTCCGCGAGCGGCAGCGTCTTGATATCACTGAATTGCGTTTTTGCGATGAAGTTCTCGTAGAGGTCGGCGCGCTCAGCCGGATCGAACTGTGAGCCGTTTTGGCACGAGAGCTTATACCCGTTGTAGCGGAAATCGTTGTGACTGGCGGAGATGAACACGCCGACGTCGGCCTTGAGTATCGGCACGGCGTAGGTCACGCTCGGGTACAAACAGGCCTCGTCGAACAGATAGACCGTGTAGTCGTAGGCGAGAAAGAGGCCGGCGATCAGGCGGGCGAAGTCGCTGCCGCGAATCCGGCTGTCGAATCCGATGACGACCTTGCGCAGCGGTGGTGTGCGCTGTCGTCCGTACTTGGCGACGCCGGTCGAGGTCAGAAGATAGATCACGTCGTTGATCGTGTTGGGGCCTTTTATGACCGGTGCGTGTATTCCCTCCTCTTTGAGTCTGAGAATCACATCGCGCGAAGCACCCATCTTCTCACGGATGCCGCCGGTGCCGAAAGCTACGTCGCGCGAGAATGCGTTGACGAGCGCCTCCCACCGCTTATTGCGGATCGCGTCTCGCAGGCCCTCGCGCAGATTAGGTGATATCCGGTCCAGCTCATCGGCGAGCAGCCACTTGCGCAGGTTGGGCACGGTCTTGGCAACGGCATCCTCATAGTAACCGCCCGCGATGCTGCCCTGATCGCGATGGGCCGTCAGGTAAGACCGGATTCCGCTGTCTGCGTGCTCAAGCAGCGTCTGATCTTCCGTGAGCGTTGATTGCATATTCACTCCTTCATCGATTCTCCGGTGCCATCGTGCGGCACTTACATATAATCCGCAGCACTCGCTACCGGGATCAAACCGTAGCTCCTGCGGGCAATCACGTCAACCGGGCTCCGCCGATAGGCCGCGTGCAACTTGACGGCTCACCGACACAGGCTCAACTCGCGCCGCGCAACGTCTCCGCGCGGCGCACTGGCCAAAGGCGCTCGCTTTTCATATCGTACGGACGGTTGCATCGGTTGACTTAGACTGTCTCTTGACCGACTGGAAAGTCGGTCCCACATACGGAGAGTCGGTTCCACAGGTTCCGGTGGACCGGCTGAAGCTTGTCGGAGTCGTCCACAACGCGGCACGAAGGAGGGGCGTGCGTTCGTCTGCCACAACTACGGATTTCACGTCCTGCTTGTTCCCTTCGTGCACCTGTCGCATCGACTGACGGGTGACTATGTGCCCGGCACGCGATGTGCTACACATATCAGGGCACTTTGCCCATGATCTTCGAGAACTCCTCCGTGCTGAAAGCCCGGAGCATGCAACTGCGGAGGTTGTTCCTCTTGTCGATCTCGAGGACCAGGGCCGTTGCAGTGGCTTCGTCGGGCGCATCCAGGATGAACATCGCATCGTAGAGCCCAAGCGTCCAGAAAAGTGCTTCGACAGTGGCACCCGCCTTAGCGGCAGACGTATGGAAAGCCTCCGCCCAGGCCGCGGAGTCCTTCACCGCGGCGATGCCTCCACCTGTCAAGTTGAGCAGAACAACGTACCGGGCCATGTGGATTATCCTTTCTTCCGTCCGTCTCCTGCGTGGTCCGCACCGATTGAAAACCGGTGACCCATGTATCCGTTGGAAGCTTCAAGGCCTGTCAGTGCGAGTCCATAATTCCTTCGAGCTGACGCCGTAGCGAATCCGGAATCGAGACCGGTTGAAACCCGCCGGCGCCGACCGTACAGAACACTGCGGTCATCCGGCCAAGAGCGATACGTCGACCGTCGCACATAAACTCCACCTCATAACCAACCGACCGGTCTGACAGCTTAGCAACCTTCAGGACAAGTTCCAGTTCGTCCTCGAAACGCACGGGCGCGAAGTGTTCGCAACTTGTGCTCACGCGAGGCCAACTGATCTCGCAGCCGTCGATCTCGGTGACGACGCTGATCCCTATCGAACGCCAGAAGGCGTGCTCGGCCTCCTCCATAAACCGGTAGTAGTGGGCAAAGTACAGCACGCCGGCCCGATCGACTTCGGAGAACTGCACCCGCCGTGTCATGACGAACTCATTGCCCATGCCTGGATCCGCACGAACCCGTCGCAGCAGGGTGCCTCCAGGTAGTGGAGAACATGCCCGCGATCCGGGTCACGATCATCGTCGCACTGTTTACGAAACCTGGCGGTAGGATACACTTTGGGAGTATTCTTTTATAGGGAGTCCGTCGTGATCTCAAACCCGTATATGTACGGCTTGGTCATCTGGGCGTTCACCGGGATGTTGGCCTGCGCGTGTGCGGCTCAGGACGCCGCAAAGACGCCGACTTCGGATGCACCTGCTGCCGCCGACACCGCAGCTTCTGCGGTTGTGCTTCCCACGATGCCCCAGGTGCGCCCCGCGCCGATGCCGGGTTTCGATGACGACACCGCGTACGTGCGGTCGATCGCAGATCGCGCGACGGAGCATGCCGCTCGGGCGGACCAGGCCGATGACCCGGCGAGACGCACCGATCATTTGCTGGCTGCCACCAACCTGATTCTGGCCTATCAGCTCGAACCGACATGCACGAGGAGGTTCCTGCATATCGATCGTGACGAGGGTGGGCTTGACGAAGCTGCGATTCGTACTGCACTCGACCGCGCCGACGGCTTCACTGGCAAAGCGGGCAAGATACTGAACGAATTGAAGGGTCGAGATGATCTGCCGGACGGCTGGGTGGAAGAGTCCAGGCACCAGCTCGAAACGCTTCAGGCTTTTGCCTCGGGGCTGCGCGCGTACCTACTGCCGGGCGAAAAGGCTGATACAGCCCCCGCGGCGCGTCGGGCTGCATCCCGGTTGGCACCCTTGCTGGAAGATCGGAGCCGACAGGTTGTGGCAGCCGCAACCTTTTGGCAGGCTTGCCTGCGAAGCCGCGAGGCCGACCCCAAGCCCACTCTATCGGCGCTGGCTCCGGCGTTGGCTGATCCACCGCGAGAGTCGATGCCCTATGCGTTTTTCGCTCGCTTACTGCGATGCCGGTTAGTGGCGGAGCATGAAAGCCCCGCCGTTGCGCTGGCGTTGCTGCTGCAGGTTGAAGAGCGCGCGAGTGACTGGCTGGCAACCGACGGGGAGAAACAGGACGCCGCGCGCGCCGCCCAACTTGCGAGAGTCCAGATCATAGCGGATTGGCACGGTCGCCTGGAGGGCTTGGACCATGCTGTGGAGCGCAAATGGTGCGTGGATCGCATCGGGGCGTTGGTGAGCGCGGGTTTCGGTGAGAATGGCGACACGGTACTGCGACTGACGCCGGCAATCCCAATCATCGCCCGTCTGTCCGTTCAGAAAACTCTAAAGAGCGACGCTCAGCCGGATCAAGACCAGGACGACGGATCGGCTCCGGAAGATCAGGGCGGATAGAGAAAATAGACCGGAGCCAAAGAGCCGCCCTACGCCTGCATGTCGGGGATCGCCACGGGCGGTGATGGGGAAACCGGTTGCCCTTGTGCCTGCGACGCAAGCTGACATGCGAGGCGGATGGCCTCCTTCATGCTGCCGGGATCAGCTTGGTTCGTGCCGGCGATATCGAAGGCCGTGCCGTGATCCGGGCTTGTCCGGATAATCGGCAGGCCCAGCGTTACGTTGACGGCTGTGTCGAACGCGAGCATCTTCACCGGGATCAAACCCTGGTCGTGGTACATGACGACGATGCCGTCAAAGCGACTCCGCAGCTTGGGCGTGAACAGCGTATCGGCCGGGAAAGGACCATGAACGTCGATGCCGACGTTGCGGGCCATCTGCATGGCCGGTTCAATCACGCGCCGCTCTTCATCGCCGAATCGACCTTCCTCACCAGCATGCGGATTCAAAGCGGCTACGGCGATGCGCGGGTTTTCAATGCCGAACCACTGCTGTAGGGCATCGTGCAATAGATCGATCGGCTGAAATACCAGTCCGATTGTGAAGCGGTTTCGCAGCTCGAACAACGCCAAATGAATGCTAGCCAGAGCGACCCGCAACCCACCGCCGACAAACGCCATCGTGAACCGCTTAGTTTCGAAGGCATCGGCGAGCTTCTCGGTGTGACCGGGGAAGCGGCATCCGGCCAGCTTCCAACTGGTTTTGTGGATCGGTGCGGTGACAATGGCGTGGATCATACCGCGCCGCGCCGCCTCGACGGCTTCGTCTAGGAATCGCAGTGAGGCGTTGCCGCCCTCAGCCGTCGGTCGCGGGTGCAGCCAGAAACCCGCAGGGTACTCTTCGAAGTCCACCACAACGACGCCGCTGTCGATGCGCAGCGCTTCGTCGTGCGGTACGCGGAACCAGCACGCACGAATCCCGGCGTCGTCGGCGGCAGCGGCCAGCACCTCCTCGACACCATATATGACAAACCGACCGAGTGAGCGGATCTCCAGGTCGGCGAGCGCCTTAACAATGACCTCCGGACCGATACCGCACGGATCACCCATCGTAACGCCGATCAATGGCCTTGCGTTTGCGGCGGGCTTGGAAACCGAGCTGTCGAAGGATTCCGTGGTCATGCGTAGCCGGCCTCACGCAACGCATTAAGTGTCAGGCCGCCGGAGGCGGACATTGCAGACAATCGGTGCACGACGGTCCGCGTGATGATATCGGTCTCGATGTTCACGGGATCACCAGTCGTCAGTGACGAGAGCGTCGTTCGTTCGAGCGTGGTCGGGATCAGCGCGATCGAGAAAGCGCCGCTCTTTACCGCGGCGATCGTCAGAGATACGCCGTCAACCGCCACCGATCCTTTGGGCACGATGTACGACATGAGCGATGGATCGGGTCGCATCCATATCACATGCTCACGCGAGGAAGACAGAACCCGATCGACGACGGCTTTCCCATCGACGTGACCCTGCACGAAGTGACCGTCGAGGCGATCAGTGAGACGCAACGAGCGTTCCAGGTTGACGCGATCCCCAATACGCTTGGATCCAAGCGTACTACCGTCGAGCGTCTCAGCAATCACATCGAAGTCTAGCGTTTCACCCGACACGCCGGATACGGTTAGACAGACTCCGCTGACACACAAACTCGCGCCGATCGCACACTCGCCGGCCATGGGTCCGACGTCAACGCGCAAGCGTCGCCCACCTGGCACCGGCCGGGTATCCCTGATTGCGCCCACACGTTCGACGATACCTGTAAACACGATCGACCACAGCCTCGCTTTAGTATACTCACGGCGTTCCTTGCCCCAATCTATGCTAGATAATGCGTGGTCGATGTCAACCCAAGACCGTGCGACGAGACTTGTGGAACCGACTTTCCAGTCGATCAAGAGATAAGTGGGAACGTTTGTTTCACACGGGATGTGTTGGGGCCGCTACAGTGACAGTAGGGCTTCGATCAGTTTCTCGTCTTCGAGGCCAAGACCGCGTAGCTGCGATCGCTTCTGATCGTCAGTGATATTCGGATTGCCGACAATTGCCTCGATGTCTTGAAGAACCAGGTGTTGCCCCTCAGCGCCGATCAGACGATTCGCATACTCGGTGGTAATGACGTTTCCACAACCGCTACAAAGAAGGGCTGCGGCCGTAATAACAGCAGAGATAAGTCTCCTCATCCGTGATTGTCCCGTGTCATTCTGCGTAAGCGTTCGTCCGTTCTAGCATGATCCTATCGTCGTGTGACGTTGCCGGCAACCTCGCTGCGACAATGCCAAACTGGTCAGCGTATCGACGGAACCATTTCCGGCACGGTTCGATCCGGGGGTAGTACTTCGTCACGGGGTTTGGACATCGCGCGTAATGGCGGATTTGTCCGCGCCGTGATAACATCCGACAGATACTCGACCTTCGAGGCCCATGTCTCGCTCTCGACGAATCCGCTGATCGTCTTCCGATCGTAACCGTTATGCCCGTCGAGCACCCGATCGCAGGCTTGTGCGAAGGACCGGGCCGTGTCGGCCATGATGATCGGCCCCTCATAGCGTTTCGCCTCCGGCAGCGGCGTGGAGATAACCGGCAGCCCAGCCGCCAGATACTCATACATCTTGACGGGATTGACGCTGCGTGTCATAGCATTACGCGTAAACAGCAGCATCCCCGCGTCGAAGGCTGCACAATAAGTGGGCAGGTCCTCATATGGCCGCCGCCCCAGCAGGAACACGTTGTCGAGAGCCTCTAACTCGGATACGTCGGCCTTACAGTCACCGATCACAACGAACGAGTACAACGGGCGTTGGCGTGCGACATCGGCTAGTAAGGCACGGTCCACCCAATGGTGGATCAGGCCGAAGAATCCGAAGATCGGTCGGGGGATTGTCGCAAGATCAGCCGGCCTGGGCAGTAACGACCGCCAGGACCGGGCAAAATGGTCATAATCGACGCCGTGGCGGACCAGGACCGCGTCAGGTCGTCGAGCCCTCTTCGTGTCCATAAGCGGCCCAGAGGTAGTGATGACCACGTCGGCGCGATCGATGAGTTCGTTCTCCGCAGCCGTGATGTGCTTTGATTCAAACCCGTCGAACTGTGTATACTCGTCAACGCAGTAGTAGACGAAGCACTCCTCGTCCAACGCCCCCACGAGATAGGGAACGTCGGGTGCGAAGGTCCAGACCTGGATCGGCCTCTCTTGCCCGTTGGTCATGGTCCGAACGCCGCGACGCAGTTGTGCGATCAACAACCGTTGATGCAATCGCCACAGCAGTGGGTTTGTCGCTCCGGGAATCACCAGGGGCGTGAGTTGGACGATCGAGGAGGTCGCCCGATGCAGCCCGCGGGCAACGCGCCGCAACGCTGCGCAGCCGTCCCACAAGTCCGCACTGCTGATCCTGGGACGTCGGCTGCCGTGATAGTTGATCCAGAGAATGTCATTATGTGTGGAGAGGATCTTCATGATCTGATGTTTGCTCGTAGGATCATAATCCCATGAGCTGGCGATGCACACGATGAGGCGGCCTTTGATCATTAACGATCCCCGGCTCGTCAAACACGATTTCGTTAGTATTCCGCAAGCCACAACGACCCGTCACGCTTCTCCATCGGGACGCGCCGATTATTTGCCGCCTTCAGTTTGCTTGATGTAGTTGTAGTAGCGGTAGTAGTTGTAGCGATAGCCATACCCGTAACCGTAGCCGTAACCGTAGCTATCCACCGGCGCGTCACGTCCCACAATCATGCAGCCTGCAATCGGTATGTTGTTGGCTTGCAGCAATCGGACGGCGCGCTTGGCGGCGGCCTCATGGGTGCGATGCAACCGCACGATGACCACAACACCGGTACACATCTGGCCAATGATGCCCACATCCGTCACCGTTGTCGCGGGTGGCGTATCCACGATCGTATAGTGGAAATCGTTCTGCATCCGCTTGAAGATCGGCTTGGCGCTCGCTTCGGTGAGCAGTTCAGCCGCGGAGCGTTTCTTCGTGCTTCCGGCGCGTATGAACTTCAGATTGGGAACGGGCGTGTCGCGCACCACTTCTTCATAGGTTGCCGACCCGATGAGCACATCCGCCAGACCAGGCCCGTCTGGTTGGTTGAGCATCTGTGCCAGTGAGCTGCGTCGGAAATCACCGTCGACGACGAGAATCTTCAGATGACGGATCTCCGCAAGGATGCATCCGAGGTTCAGCGTCGTTACGCTTTTGCCCTCTTTGGGAACCGCGCTGGTTATGGCAATGACACGGTGTTCGTACTGCGGGTTTTGGCTCAGCAGTCGCGTGCGCAGCGAACGGTACTGCTCGGTCACGAGTGACGAGGGCTCGTGAAACGGCACGAGTGATTCGGACAACCCCTCGACCACGGACCTGCGTTGTTCGGCTTCCCGTCCGGCGACGGGTGTCGGTGCCGGTTCCACGGTGTGCACCAGGGCGGACGGCTCGGGCACCGTAGTCGTGGAGGAGGCTTCCTCGGGCGAAGACGCCACTGCCTGACGTCGTTCCTGCTCTGCTCGCTTCAGTGCGTCCGCAATTCTGCCCATACACGACTACCCTACGGGGTCAATCCGACCGGTTGGTTGAGAGTGTGCGAAGGCGCTGTTCATCGGACTCGAAAGCTGCCGCCGCGGTAACCTCCACCCTCTTCATCGTCATAAGCGTCCTGGGCGTACCTCATGTAGGCCGGCGTCGTATACGCCTGCACAACCGGCCCGATCGGGAAGAGTATCTCCTGAATCCGCTGCCCAAGCCATGCGAACGGCGTCGGAGGGATGTATATGATGTCGTCCGGCTCGAGCAGTATGTTCTGACTCCAATCGCCCGTCTTGACCATCTTGTCCACGTTCACTTGGAGCGTTCGGACAGGCGTATCACCGTGAGCGGGGCGGATGACCTTCACGCGGCTTGTCCAACAAGTGAAGTCCACGCCGGATTTCAGCACGGCGTCGAGCAAAGTGTCTCGGCCCCTGTAGGGGACCGGCCCGGGCGAACCCGACTGCCCGTAGACGTAGTACTTCTTGCTGGCGTAATTGAGCACACGCACGCTGACCTTTGGTTCGACGTAGTACCGGCTGAGCAGCACTTCGAGCTTGGCCGCAATCTCCTTCGCCGTCATGCCGACGATCTTGACCTCACCGAGCAGCCGCAGGTTGATCTTGCCGTCCGGCTGGATCCGCTGCGTCTCCCCATCAATCTCAAGAATGCGCGGCGCGCTGATTCCGATCGTATCCGGTATGCCGACACGGTACTCGATCGCAGATACCTGGTGCTCATGTTCCCGAAGAAAGTGCAGCATGTCGGCGTTCTTCGCAGCGCACCCGGTGCAACCCAATGCGACGGCGATGACCCCCAGCCGCCATTTCTGCAGTGCCACCATAGGACTACTCCACACACCCAGGTGTGTTCCACCCGCGCAACGCTGATATTGGAGACCCTGTAGCGCATGGGCGGCGCAGGGTCGCTCCCTGCGGACTTATCGGGAGGTGTCACACCGATCTGAACCTCCGGCGCTGGGATTTGAGGACCTGCATTGTCGCCGTTATGGGACGCCGTGCTCGCTGGTTACGCCGGCTTTTTGGCAGGTCCGGGAAGAGAAGGCCGCGGACTTCAAGAGGCGTCAAAGCGAGACCGATATCCAAGCGTGCCTAAGTGTGTCCGCAGGTGGGGTGGTCGCGGTTTGCCCAAAGAGGACCCATAATGTACACTGAGTTCTTCGGGTTCCGGGAATTGCCCTTTAACAATACGCCCGATCCACGTTTCTTCTACTCCACTCCCGATCATGAGGAAGCACTTGCCTCATTGATCTACGGCGTGAGGGAGCGGAAAGGATTCGTGCTCTTGACGGGCGAGGTGGGAGCCGGCAAAACGCTGGTAACCCGTCTGATGCTGCGCCATTTCGGCACACACGTCGCCTTTGCCATGATCAACCACGCCGTGCAAACGCCAGACGATCTGATGGAATCCATCTGCACCGAGTTCGAGCTGCCGTTTAGACCAGAGTCGAGTTCGACACAGCTCGTACGCAAGCTCCACGATTTTCTTCTGGCTCAGTTCGCACAAGACATACGAGTCGTGCTCGTGCTCGATGAGGCCCAAAACCTGCCCGCCGAGAGCTTCGAGCAGCTTCGCATGATCGGGAACTTAGAAGCTGACGACGCCAAACTATTGCAGACCGCGATCGTGGGACAGCCTGAGCTTCAGCGCATGTTCCTGTCACCCGCGCTTCGCCAGCTTCGGCAGCGCATCTTTCGTGCGTTTCATCTCCCCGCGCTGAGTCGCGAAGCAACGGAAGGCTACATTCGGCACCGACTCTCGGTTGTCACCGACGGCGACGTCGACATCTTTAATCGAAGTGCCATCGAGGCGATCTACAACGTCTCACACGGTCTGCCCAGAATCATCAACACGGTCTGTGACAACTCGCTGCTCAGCGCCTACTCCGCCAATAGGCGTATCATCGACGGACCGTTCGTCGACACCGTCATCGCGCAAATGCTTGTCGTCGGCGACCCGCAACGCCGTGGAGAACACGAGACCGATGCCTCCGCGGGGCAGCCTTCGCGAATCCGAGCAGCACCCGCTCCGGTCCGACGCCGCGCTCTGCCGAAAGATGAGCCGGACGGCGACGTCGATGCTGAACGAACTCCAGCACGTCCCGATCCACTGGCCCAAAGTATTGAGATCATGGCACAGCGCGTTGCGAACATAGAGGCACAATATCGCGATCGGCCCAGAATCGAGCGGATTGACACACCAACCGCATCCTCCGGCGGATGTGACGATCCGGTGGATTCGATCCGACAAGAACCGACGCCGCCCGATCAGGACCTGCGCCTGATACTGGTCCAGATGACGCGGCGTCTCAGCGCTCTGGAGCGCCGGTTCTCCAAGGGCGGGCTCGGCGACCTGACGGAGGCACGGGCGATTCGAATAAGCCTCGAACACCTCGTCCAGCAAGCGCGGTCGCTTGTGAGTCGAGCGGAAGGTGCTTCCCAGCAGTTGCAGCAACGCGACGGGCAGCTTCGAAAGCTCGCCGCCACGATCAAGAACGTGACGCGTGACCTGCGGCATCTGCTGGTTCAAGCCAGTGAGACAACCACAAAAAGCAGCCGTGCGGAACGCAAAGCCGGTGCGGTACATGATCGCCTTGTCGCGCAGTCGGAGCGGTCACGCAAGCTGGCCGATGAACTGACGCAGATCGTGAATCGGATGATCCTGCATGACACGACCGATGCGCCTTCGACGGTGTTGTTGAAGGAGGGTTCCGCGCCGATCGGCTCGGTGCCGAACCCGCCGCAGGGTATCGCTTTTCGTCGAACAGATGGAAAGCACGTCCGGCAAGCGCTGGCCAGCACGCGCGAAAGCCTCTCCGAGCTGCGAAGCCTAGCACGCGATAAGGAAGATAACGCGGTGGAATCCGCCGACGCGTCTACGGAACTGCCTGCCGCCCGACTGGCAAATCAAGTCGAGAACCTGCTCGAGATGATCGAGCCGCACGGCACGACCGACCTTGAGGGACCCGATACCACTCCGGTAGCGACCACCGCTTAGAGTCGGATAGATCGATAAAGGCGAGCCGTTCCGCGACATGCTTCCGACGCAACGGGGCTTGCAGTAGCCGCGGGTTCTTCCGATACTGATTCACCTCGGTTAAGACGGCGATCGGGCTCGCCTGTGACGTGCGCCCGTATGCCACTACTTTTCACGAAGACGATCAACAGGCGTATGTCCAGCCGGGAATCCGCAAGTGACAAATCAGACCGGCAGGATCCGTCCTCAAACGGGCGTGCATGGCCCGGTGTGCTGATCGTCGTTGTCACATTGGCGGCATATTGGAACAGCTTCGCCGGCGTGTTTCTCTTTGATGATCGGATTCACATACTCGGCGACCGGCGTCTTACCTCCCTTTGGTCGATCGGCAAAGTGCTCGGCCGACGGCGACCAATCGTGGATTATTCTCTCGCGGTCAATTACGCGATCGGAGGCGAGAACGCATGGGGATACCACGCGGTCAACCTGCTCATTCATCTCCTCGCCGGCTTGACGTTGTTCGGGATCGTCCGCCGGACGCTGCTGCGTGAGCCGCTCCGGCGCCGCCTTGGCTCGGCATCCGTATGGCTAGCCTTGATCGTCGCTGTGATTTGGGCCGTTCACCCTCTGCAAACCCAGAGCGTCACCTATGTCATTCAGCGGGCCGAATCCCTCATGGGACTGTTCTACCTGTTGACGCTCTACTGTGTAATCCGCGGGGTGGACTCTTCGGGTCGCATCAAATGGTACGTAGCGGCGGTCATCTTCTGCGCATTGGGGATGGGCAGCAAGGCTGTAATGGTCACCGCGCCGGCGATGGTGCTGTTGTACGATCGAGTGTTTGTCTCGACATCAATGGCGCGGGCTCTGCGCCTGCGGTGGGGATTGTATGTGGGTCTGGGAGCGACCTGGGGCGTCCTGTGGATGTGCAACGTCGTCCAGGGAGTGTTCGATCCGTCGCGCCCGAACGCCCATGTCGGCTTCGCCTTCAAGGGCATTACACCGCTCGAGTATCTGTGGACCCAGTGCGGCGTGCTTCTGCGGTATCTCGAACTCGCAATCTGCCCGCGCTCGCTGTGCCTGGACTACAACTGGCCGGTCGCCCGTACAGTGAGAGACATGATGCCTCAGGCCGTCGTGCTCGTGGCGCTTCTGGCAGCGACGCTACGGGCCGTTGGCAGGCGACGGTTGCTGGGCTTTGTGGGGGCGTGGTTCTTCATTATCCTGTCGCCGACATCGACTTTCATCCCGATCAGAGATCCTTTGTTTGAACATCGGATGTATCTTCCGCTGGCGGCGGTCGTTGTTCTGGTGGTGATCAGCGCACATTTCGCGCTGCAACGCCTGGCCGCCGGCCTGTCGTGGCGCGATCCGATCCGGCGATGTGTGGCCGCCGTACTGACAGCAGCGGTTGTCGCCTCGTTGCTTTACGGCACGGTCCGGCGCAACCGGGTCTACGGTAGCGAAACGCGAATGTGGCGAGACGTACTGACGAAGTGCCCACACAATCCGCGCGCTGCCAAGAATCTGGGCCTTGTGCTGCTCGCGGAGGGGAAGACGGAGGAGGCACTGGTGAGGCTGCGCGAGGCCGTGCGAATCAGTCCGGGATCGGCCACCGTTCGTAACGGTCTGGGTGTTGTGCTCGTTGCGAACGGTCTGCTGGACGAAGCAATCGAATCCTTCCGTGAAGCGGTGCGGTTGGAGCCGTATTTCGCGTGGGCGCATCTCAACCTCGGCAATGCCTTGTCCGACAAGGGCCTTCTCGACGAGGCAATGGAGCAGTTTCAAACGGCGTTGCGCGTCCGCCCTAACTACGCGGAAGCACGCCTCAATCTTGGTAATGCATTGCTTGAACAACGCAAGATCAACGAGGCTATCGAGCAGTATCGCGTGATAATCCGACTCAATCCGCGCCACGCCAAGGCCTGGGGTAACCTGGGCACGGCGTTGCTCAGCAAGAGTCAGATTAGTGCCGTACCCGACAACGATGCATTGAATCGGACAATGATCGACGAGGCCATTGAGGCCTTCCGAACAGCGTTGGATCTTAATCCCAGTGCCCAAAACGTGCACAATAGCCTGGGGATCGCACTGGCAAGTCAGGGTAGGCTGGACGAGGGGATCGAATCACTTAACCAAGCTTTGGAGCTCAAACCCGGATTCGCAGGAGCCCACTACAACCTAGCGAACTGCTTGATCGAGAAGGGTGACATCCAGGAAGCCATTCACCACTATTCGGAAGCAGTAAGGATCGAGCCCCACAACCTTAACGCGCGATTCAAACTGGGAGTAGCCCTTGCCAAGCAGGGATATCTCCAGACGGCGATCGAGACATTTCGCCAGGTGCTTAAGATCAACCCGCACCACTCCGGTGCACGCAAAGCGCTTGAGGCCGTCCAGGCTGAGCAGCCAAGTTCGACTCTCGGGAGAAATTGAGTTGCAAGGTGCCGCTTCTTCCCAAGGGCCTGCAAAAGGAAACGGGCGAGACTCCCATGCCCGTTGGGAAAGAAGTTCGCTTCTGATGGTTCCGGTGATCCTTGCGGGACTTGTCGTCTACGTCACCAGCTTCGATGGCGTGTTCCTGTTTGACGACGCCGTACACATCCTCCAAAACGAGCGAATCCACGGACTATGGCCGTTGCAGGAAGTGCTTTCCGGTCGGCGGCCCGTGGTCGATCTGACTCTGGCCTTCAACTTCGCCCTGGGTGGTGTCAAGGTCGAAGGCTACCACGCGGTTAACCTGGCTGTTCACGTCATCGCGGCGCTTACCCTGTATGGCATCATCCGTCGCACGCTGCTGCGCAAGCGATTTCGCGACCGCTTCGGTCGCGCGTCGTCGCACCTTGCTCTGACCGTCGCTGTAATCTGGGCGGTTCACCCACTGCAAACCCAAAGCGTCACCTATGTCATTCAGCGGGCCGAATCCCTCATGGGACTGTTCTATCTGTTGACGCTCTACTGTGTAATCCGCGGGGCGGACTCGTCGCGTCACATCAAATGGTACGCAGCGGCGATTGTCTTCTGTGCGTTGGGAATGGGCAGCAAGGCCGTGATGGTCACCGCGCCGGTGATGGTGCTGCTGTATGACCGGGTGTTTCTCTCGGAATCATCCGTCGAGACATTCCGTCGGCGGTGGGGTTTGTACCTTTGCCTGGCGGCTACCTGGTGCGTATTATGGGTGTGCGGCCTCGCGCAGGGAGTTTTGAGCACGTCAAGAAAGGTCGCCACGGTCGGTTTTTCCTTCAAGGACATCACGCCGCCGGAGTATGCCCTGACGCAGTTCGGCGTACTGGTGAAATACCTGAATCTCTCGTTTTGGCCTTATCCGTTGTGTTTGGATTACGCCTGGCCTGTGGCGCGGACGGTGGGGGTGGTCGTGGTTCCCGCGATCATCATCGTGGCGCTGTTCGTCGCAGTGGTATGGGCCCTGATCCGCGGGCGGTGGTGGGGGTTTGTCGGTGCGTGGTTCTTTGTGATCCTCGCTCCGACGTCGAGCTTCATACCGATCAAGGACACTTTCTTTGAGCATCGCATGTACCTTCCACTAGCGGGGGTTGTTACTATGGTTGTGATCGGTGGGGAGTGTATTTCGCGATATCTTGCCATATATCTGTCACTGGCGAATTCGCTGCGGCGATTTGCTGCCGTTGTGTTAACGGGAGTGATCGTCGTCGTGTTGGGCTACGGAACGGCTCAACGCAATCGCAACTATCACACTGCGGTGTTAATGTGGCGGGATGTGGTGGCCAGGCGTCCCGAAAATCCCCGAGCCCATGAGCAACTGGGCACTGCTCTGGTTGCGTCGGGCAAGTGGCATGAGGCGATTCCGGAGTATCGCGAGGCCATTCAGCTCGATCCGGACTTCACGTCGGCCCACGCCAACCTGGGAAACGCCCTGACCCAGACGGGCCGGTTTGAAGAGGCGATCCGGCACTACAACCGCGTGCGCGAACTTGACCCGTATCACGTGGACGCCCGCATCAACCTGGGCCATGCATTGGACATGTTGGATCATGTCGACGAGAGCATCGACGCCTACCGTGAGGCCGCACGCATCGACCCGCGGCGTGCCAACCCGCAGGCGCTCGCCCGCGCGCATTACAATCTGGGAAGCGCCGTGGGCCGACAGGGTGACCTCGACAATGCCGTAGCGGAGTATCGTGAAGCGCTTGACCTGTGGCCGGAATATGATAAAGTACATTTCTCATTGGGTTGGATTCTGTCCCGCCAGGGTGACATCGAGGAGGCGATTGAGCACTACCGCGCAACACTTGAGATCAATCCGGACCACGCCCATGCACGCCAGGCGCTGAATGAGGCACTGCGGCATCTGCAGCAACCGAATCCCGATTAACCACCGTCCGCTCGTGTTCACACCGCCGGACGCAGCGGCGTCTTGTGATGCAAGCGGAACAGAGGCTGGCAAGTCAAGTCCGAAAGGCTACACTCGTTCCACGATGAGCGGCGACACGATCAGCCTCGTAATCCCCGGGCGCAACAGTGCCGGGACCATCCGTCAATGCCTTGCGGCAGTGGTGCCGCTTCTGGACGGGACGCGGCTGGGTGAGATCATCTTTGTCGACGACGGCTCCACCGATGACACCGCCGGAATCGTCGCTGAATTCCCGGTCACCTGCGTATCCGGGACCGGTAGCGGACCTGGTGCAGCCCGGAACATCGGCTGGCGGACGGCACGTCACCCTCTTGTCTGGTTTATTGATTCGGATTGCGTAGCCGAGCCTGATGCGCTGGAGCTTCTGCTGCCGCAACTTGACGATCCGAAGGTGGGCGGTGTCAGTGGCAGCTATGGGATCATGAATCCGGAGTCGCTGCTGGCCTGTCTAATCCACGAGGAGATCATCGAGCGCCACAGGGCGATGCCGCAACGGGTCAACTTCCTGGCCACGTTCAACGTCATCTACCGGCGGGCGGTCCTCGAACAGGTCAACGGTTTCGACGAGCGGTTTCTCAAGGGCCAGGACGCCGAACTGTCATGGCGTGTGATGGCCGCCGGATACGAGCTGCGATTCGTTCTTGACTCACGCGTCAAACACTATCATCCCGACTGCTGGCGAAGCTACCTGTGCACTCAGCGACAGCAGGGATACTGGCGCGTCTGGCTTCATCTCCACCACAGCGGGCATGCAGCCGGTGATTCGTACAGCAGCCTGGTCGATCACATGCAGCCGCCGCTGGCGATGCTCGCGATCGTGACCGCGCCGCTGCTATTGTTCGGCCGTCTCGTGTGGATTACTGCCGTAATCGTGTCACTGTTGCTGATCGCGCAGATACCGATGACGCTTCGTCTGGCGCGGCGCCTGCGGCAGCCGCGTTACATCTGCTTCGCGGTGATGAGCTTCCTGCGCGCGTTTTGGCGTGGGGTGGGCATGACGCATGGGCTTCTGGGCTATCTGAATTCCCGCTTCCTGCGATCAGGCGCCGCGGGGACCTGAACGACGATATGGATGCGAAACGTGCTTCCAATCCGGTGTCGCACGGGCATCACCAGCCTTTGGGTGTGAACACGCTTCTCCCATTTCTCGTGATCGCCGCCACCGTAGCCGTTTATACCAACAGCTTTGATGGCGCGTTTGTCTTCGATGAGAAGCGGGATATTATCCACAACGCCAGTATCCACCATCTCTGGCCGCCGTGGGAAGTGCTTTCCGGTCGGCGGCCCGTGGTCGATCTGACTCTGGCCTTCAACTTCGCCCTGGGTGGTGTCAAGGTCGAAGGCTACCACGCGGTTAACCTGGCTGTTCACGTCATCGCGGCGCTTACCCTGTATGGCATCATCCGTCGCACGCTGCTGCGCAAGCGATTTCGCGACCGCTTCGGTCGCGCGTCGTCGCACCTTGCTCTGACCGTCGCTGTAATCTGGGCGGTTCACCCACTGCAAACCCAAAGCGTCACCTATGTCATTCAGCGGGCCGAATCCCTCATGGGACTGTTCTATCTGTTGACGCTCTACTGTGTAATCCGCGGGGCGGACTCGTCGCGTCACATCAAATGGTACGCAGCGGCGATTGTCTTCTGTGCGTTGGGAATGGGCAGCAAGGCCGTGATGGTCACCGCGCCGGTGATGGTGCTGCTGTATGACCGGGTGTTTCTCTCGGAATCATCCGTCGAGACATTCCGTCGGCGGTGGGGTTTGTACCTTTGCCTGGCGGCTACCTGGTGCGTATTATGGGTGTGCGGCCTCGCGCAGGGAGTTTTGAGCACGTCAAGAAAGGTCGCCACGGTCGGTTTTTCCTTCAAGGACATCACGCCGCCGGAGTATGCCCTGACGCAGTTCGGCGTACTGGTGAAATACCTGAATCTCTCGTTTTGGCCTTATCCGTTGTGTTTGGATTACGCCTGGCCTGTGGCGCGGACGGTGGGGGTGGTCGTGGTTCCCGCGATCATCATCGTGGCGCTGTTCGTCGCAGTGGTATGGGCCCTGATCCGCGGGCGGTGGTGGGGGTTTGTCGGTGCGTGGTTCTTTGTGATCCTCGCTCCGACGTCGAGCTTCATACCGATCAAGGACACTTTCTTTGAGCATCGCATGTACCTTCCACTGGCTGCGGTGGTCGCCTCCGCCGTCTTTGGCAGCAATGTGGCACTGAGGCTTCTGATCGAGCGACTGGAATCCAGCCGATTGCGAAGCAAATACATCACGGCGGGACTTGTTCTTCTGGCTGTTGCATTGCTTGGCTATGGCACGGTTCGTCGCAACGGGGATTATCGCACCGCGGTATCGATGTGGCGGGACATAGCCGTAAGACGTCCCGAGAGCGAAAGAGCACACGTGAATCTCGGAACGGTTTTATTGGCTGATCGGAGAATCGACGAGGCGGTTATAGCCTATCGCCGGGCGGTTCTTCTCAGTCCGGATGATGCGCGCGCACGCTGCAACCTGGGTGTGGCCCTCACAAAGCAGGATCGGCTTGACGAGGCGATGGACACCTTTCGCCAGGCATTGAAGATCGAACCTCGCATGGCCGACGCGCACTACAATTTGGGTCTGGCTCTGATCAAAGAGGGATCGCTCCAGGAAGCAGCCCGCTCCTTTCGTGAGGCGGTTCGATTGACGCCGCGCGACGCCGATGCGCACTACGACCTTGGACGGGTACTGGTCGGACTGGGCAGGCTTGATGAGGCCCTCACGGAGTTCCAACAGACGCTGGCCATCATACCAGACCATAGCGGCGCACGCAGAGCGCTTGCGGTGCTGCGAGGGAATCACATGGACGTAAACGGAGACTGACGGTCGTCCTGATATGGTCAGTGTTCCACGGCTTACCGAGGTTCCCCGGTGACATGTCGGCCTCATGAAATGGTATGACACGCGGATGTCGCTACGGCTCGTCCGGGTGGTGTTGTTGTGTCAAAGCTGCGTCACGCGCCCGGCGCGCCCCGTCGTGCCCCGGCTGAATTTGCAGGGTTTCGTTGTACTCCTTGACCGCCTCCTCGATGTTCCTCTGCTTGGCGTACGCGTTACCGAGAGCAAAATGGATTCTGGCGGTCTCGGGACTGAGGCGTACCGCATGGCGCAACACCTCGATCGCTTCGTCCGTCTCACTCAGGTTCAGTAGAACGCTTCCCAGGTTGTAGTGCGCCTGGACGTAGTCCGGTTGGACCCGGATGGCCTCACGATAGTGGGCGATCGCCTCCTCGAATCGGCCCGCCCGCGCGAGTACGTTCCCAAGATCGCTGTGCGCCTTGGCCAATTCCGGATTAATCCGCAACGCCTCAAGATAGTGTTTGGTACCTTCTTCGATATAACGTCCGGTGGTCTCGGTGCCGCGACCCTGTCGTGACAGAGCTTCGCCTTTCCGGCAAAGGGCTTTGCCAAGGTTGTAGTGCGCTTCCAGAGATAGTGGGTCGATCAACAACGCTTGGCGGAGCGTTTCAATCGCCCTGTCAAGCTCGTTGGCGTCCAGCAATCCCGTTCCGAGGTTGTAGCGGGCGCGCACGTTCCGCGGTCTCTTGGCGACAACATCTTGCCACATCATCACGGCGTTTTCATAGTCTTCGTTGCGCCGGGCCGTCACGAGGCCCAGCGATACCGCGGCCGCTCCCACAAGCGCGAAAGCTATAACGGTCCGCATCGCGTCCGTCAGCAACCAACGGCCGGCGAGGGATTGAAAGAAGCGGTGCGCTCCGATCACGGTCAAGACCATCACTGCCGCTAACGGCAGGTACATCCGATGCTCAAACAGTGGGTCTCGGATCGGAATAATGCTTGATGTTGGAGCGAGGATCAGAAAGAACCACGCACCGACAAATCCCCACCACCGATTGCGGATCAGCGCCCAAACCACTGCGATGAACAGCGCCGCGATGATGATCGCGGGAACCACTACCGTCTCCGCACTCCGCGCCACAGGCCAGGCGTAATCCAAACACAGCGGGTAAGGCCAGAGCGAGAGCTCCAGGTATTTCACCAGCACACCGAACTGCGTCATCGCATACTCCGGCGGCGTGATGTCCTTGAAGGAAAAACCGACGGTGGCCACTTTCTTCGAGGAACTCAACACGCCCTGCATGACGCCGCCCACCCACAGAACGCTCGAGGTGGCTGCAAGCCCCAGATACAGGCCCCATCGCCGACGGAATATCTCGACGGATGATTTCGAGATAAACACCCGGTCATACAGCAGCACCATCACGGGCGCGGTGACCATCACACCTTTGCTACCCATCCCCAACGCGCAGCAGACCACGGCTGCGACATACCACCGGACCTGGCGAGATTCGTCCGCAGCGCGAATAACGCAATAAAGCGTCAGCAGGTAGAACAGGCCCATCAACGACTCGCTGCGCTGGATCAGGTAGGTGACGCTTTGAGTATTCAGTGGGTGGACCGTCCACAGCAGCGCCGCGGACAGCGCCAATGACCTCGACGACAGGACAAAGCGGTCGCGATACGGCTTGAGCAAGAGTGTCCGGCGAACGATCCCGTACAGCGTCAACGCCGCCAGAATATGAATGAGCAGGTTGAATGCGTGGTAGCTGCCGACGTGAAGCTCACCGATGGCATAGTTGATCGCCAGGGACAGATCGAGCACGGGACGTCGGCCCGAGAGAACGTCAAGCGGCGGCCAGAGCTGCCGGATGCGGAGATTGTTTTCAATGTACCTGCCGTCATCCAGCACGAAGCTGCCGTCGAAACTGTTAAAGTAGGCTGCAACGCCGGCACCGATGATAAGAACCGGAAGCAGTACGCGTGCAACATGTCCTCGATCCAACCGCTGCATCGTCGTGCCAACGCCCTTCCGCGTACCCATGCCCTTCCTCACACGCCCACTAGACGCCCACATCACCGGGAGCCCGTTCGACCGGCTCGGATACCCGCCCAAACCTAGTACCGCGTTTCATAAGTTCCGCGACTAAGCGAGCCGCGGGCTTCAGCCCGCGAGGGCGTTCCTGCCGGAGAAAACCGCGGGTCCTGTCGCGACACATGGTCGCAAGATTTCTGAAACGCGGTACTAGCCGGCCAGTATCAGAAAAACACCCACCCGCTTCAACCACCACCCGCATCATGGCCGTAGTGGGACGCTCTCCACCGCCGGCCAAGAGTCGCCGATAATGCGCCCGACAAACTGGCCCGACGCATCCGAAAGCTCGCATCAGCGTCACGGCCCGACGGCCGTCCCCCGAGACCAATCTCCGTGCCGGTCCGCCACACCATGTAGCGGGCCCGTGACAGAAACCGCGGGCAGGATCGCAGGCTGAAGGCCTGCTCTAAAGTAATCGCATGAAAGGCTGTCTCCTGCCGGACGGTCTATTGTCCGGCGTTGCTCGCATACAAGGAGGCAGCCATGAAGACGACGGATCGGATGGCGGTGATAGTCGGCCTGGACGTTCATCGCCGGTTCAGCACGGTAACCGCGCGGAACGCGGAGGGCAAGATCGCCCGGAGGCAGCGGCTCGAGCATGCAGGGCAATCGCAGGGCAATCGCATCTAAATCGCGAAACCCGGGCTGATGGATCGGAAACGCTGGTTCGCCCACTCGGGCGTTTTTCGTACGATCGCTCTGATCTGCGTTTTCACGCTGGTAATCGCGGTCTGAATTAAGATGCGATTGCCCTGGGGGGCAATCGGGGGACACCATACTTATTTCCTTGCGTGTGTCCGGGCCCTTTTGCTCG
>CAZJTP010000012.1:0-40483 GCA_964548955.1 uncultured Phycisphaeraceae bacterium | reverse complement strand
TCTGCGTGCTAGACGGATACCGGACTCGGGCGTTTCCTGGGACGCGGCGGGGACACAACCGGTTCATCCTCCACGCCCAACATGCGAGAGGCCTCATCGCAGAATTCCTCGCTACTTGTTTTGATCTTCTTGAGGGCACTTACACGAGCTTGATCGTCAGCATCCACAGCCGTGTTCGCCAGATCCCGGATTTCCGTCAGCATTTGCAGGTCTGACCGCTTGCTTGCCTTCAATGCGTCAACGGCGCGCCAGAATACGTCATAGAAATCCTTAAACTCATCCTTCTTGCGCAAAGGCCGGCGCTTCGGGAAACGCCCGTGGATGAGTTCGGTCAGGTAGTGCTCCAGGACGAACATCGGACCGCAAATGCGGTGGGTGACAACGATGCTCCATAGACCCAGGGCCAGAGCCGGGATCGCCGCGAGTACCGCAGCCGACAACACCAGCGAGTAAACCACTTCAGCACCGGTGACACTCGACTGGTACAACGCGTTCGACCGTGCTTGCTGATAGAGGATGCCATAGGCCTCCGAACTTACAATCAGGGCAACGAGGAAGACCAGCACCACCGTTGCGATGGTGTATTTCCATTGGAACGCTGGTTTCAGGATGAGGTTCTTGCTCCGGCGTTGGTAAGACGACTTGGCCACCGGCTGACTCGTTTCCATGGTTTCCATGGCATGGTCCCTTCGTCATTCTCGGACTTGCCACCCGACCCGTCGGGCGTTCATTCTGGATATCGAAGAATCGGTCAGGCGAGTATGCGAGTCGAGTAATATCGCTGTCACGGAGGCTTCACGGTTTGTGTGACGTGTTGGGTCCTATATTTGTGGAACTCGCGCGGATGTATTCATCGCTGAATCTCCAGGAAACCGGATAGTCGTGCCGGCAATAGACTCATGGCAAGATACCACTCGATTGCGCAAGCGAGTATCGACACAGGCGGGAACGTTGGGCGAGGACGATTGTGCCTATACGCCGTCAGTTGTGCCGGCTGGGACGGCCGAAAGATCCTCGGAGTCTCCATCGTGCTCGTCAGCGCAGCACACGGCGGGAGCGCCCGGGCAGCAACCGATGTCCGCCGCGCGGCGCCGAACAAGAAGCGCCGCCAGACCGAATCGCCGCGATCGCAACAACAGCGCAAGGAGTGAAAGGAGAAGCAACCCGGTGTTTTTGAACACCTTGATCCAGATGATCTCCACACCGTTGCCACACCCGCAGTCGAACGCGATCTTGAAAAACGGCGTTCCTTCCGCGCTGTGGATTTGCAGCGCCCGTGCCATAACCACCGGTGTGAACACGCAGAGCATGGCCGCGATCAACACCGCCGCGCCGCGCACCCACAATCCCAAGACCAGAGCGATGCCGCATACGACCTCAAGCCACGGCAGGACGATCGCGGTGCCGTTGAGAAGGTACGGTGGTGTCTCGGGCGCCATTCCGTAGGCACGAATCAGCCTCAAAAAGTCTACCGGATCGCTTACTTTGTTCATACCCATGTAGATGAACAGGCCACCCAGAACGAGCCTGATCAGCAACAAAGAAATGCCGCTTTCATCGCTACGCCGAATGATGGATGTGGTACCGGTCATCAGTCTTCTTCCCACCCCTTGGCGATCGGCATCCCACTTTTCGACCACTCATCCCAGCCGCCGTGATAAAGGTAGATCCTGTCGCAGGGAATCTCGAAGTCCACCAGATCGCAGCACAGAAAGATGCTGTCCTCACACATCCCACCCGCGCAGTACACGATGATCTTCTCCGCCGATTCCGCATAATCGAGGACCGGCCCGATGCAATCCTCGAGCTGATAGTGGTCAGCCTGAATCGCACCTGGAATGTGTCCATCCTCGTAGGCGTCCTTATTTCGGGCGTCCACGAAAACGTTGGCGCCCGAGGCGGTGTTGGGATCATTGAAGATCGCAACAACCTCGTCAAACGTTACCATCTGGTACGGGTGTTCAACGTGCGCATCGGTTGCCGGTTGCGATGTGCCGGACTCAGCGCTCGCGCCGGAGGGTGACTCGCTTCCTGTCATCGGCACGACTTGGTTGGGACTCGTCACCAGTGTTGTATTCGGCGTTGGGAGATTACGGCCAAGCCCTTTATCGAAGTAGTTCCTCGTGAACGTGATTGATCCCGATGCACGGACAACGTTGACGGTAACCGCCACGAGCACACCGATGACGGCGAGAATCAACGCTTCAAGCACCATTTTTCGGATGGCATACATTGCTCGCTCCTTCCGGATCGCACATCGCGCGGATTGCATCCGACGCAACCTCCGCAATTCATCATGTCAACCAGGATGGGTCGGGTCAATGCTGTGTTGCAGGCATGTTGCGCTCGGGTGACAGTTGATCTTCGGACGTGTTTCGAGTGGATCTCATGCCGATAATCGCAAGGTTTGGCGCGTCCGAATAACCTGGCGGATAACGTTTGATCCCGTCAGCGTGCGGGACATTTTACTCCGAGCGACTATCGCGGTTTGCGCACGAGAACTACACGGACCGACATTGGAGTCACCCAAAGTCGGATATGTCCACCGGCATCGACGTATTGACGGCTGCCGCCGATCCAAAGCGGATGAATAAGGGTGTGTACCGGTTCGCCGGGTTGCCGGCCGGATCGTGTCCGCGGCGCGAATCGGCCAAACTGCGGGCTCAGTATGCCGACCATCTGCCCGGGCTTACCGGCCTGCAGCATCACTTTGTGTTTCGTGCCTCCGTAGTTCACTACGAGTATCACCTCATCATCCGGAAGCGTCCGGGCAAAGGCGAAAAGCCGGCGTTTCTCATCCAACATGATCGGATGAAAGCCGCCACGCAGCAGAGGTGTCTCCATGCCACGCCGGACGTGGAGCCATTGGATAAGCGCGGCAAAGTCGCCACGGTAGTCAACCGTTTTCGACGACGCGTCGGGCAGATCGTTCCACCACATCGGAGCGCGACTTAAAGAACCCTTCCCCCCGTACATGCCAACCTCCTCGCCGTAGTATGTGAGCGGAGCCCCCGCGACGAAGTGTTGAACCACGATAGCAAGCTGGGCACGATCCCGAGCTAACCTGTCGGGCTTACCCGCCGGAGTCGATCGAGCGGTAAGAAAACGTCCGGTCCGGGGGCCTCCGAGTGGCGTAAGCACAGCCAAACGTCTCTCGTACGGATCGTGTACATGCATCGCGGTCAGGTCGTTGAGGAAATCCTCCAATCGATAAGCGGGCTTCGTGTCGGCAAAGAAGCGTCGGATAGCGTCGCCGACCTCGGGCATGATAAAAAGATCGAACTCAGGACGACTGACGAGCCTCTGATGATCAGCTACGTTGCCGATGAAGATTGCATTTGGATTGATCTTCTTGATGTGCCCTCGCCAGGTGTTCGAGAAGGCTGGGTCGCCTCGGCCAAGCTCGTCGAGGACCCATCCGTCGAGGCCGTCTGATGGATCGCCGTCGCCGTTAGGATCCATCCATCGCCTGGCGATCGGAGCCGGGCGTTTTTCCACCGTATTCTTGTCGACAACGATCTCGACCACGATATGAAAACCTTGTTTGTGAGCACGTTTCAGGAAGTCGAGGAAGATGCGATCGCTTGCCGAGAACTTCCATGTAGCTGGGTCGTCCGTCTCTCCCGTTATCTGCGCCAAGCTGCCCTTAACGCCCAATACGTCGTCGATGTGGCGACAGTCGAGCTTATCGTTTCGGCCGGTCATGCTCCTATGGAAGAGGTGGGTGAGGTGCAAAGCGTTGACACCGAGTTCTTT
Organism: uncultured Phycisphaeraceae bacterium; assembly: GCA_964548955.1. Classification (GTDB taxonomy): domain Bacteria; phylum Planctomycetota; class Phycisphaerae; order UBA1845; family UBA1845. The sequence continues at coordinate 36,727 of CAZJTP010000012.1, read as the reverse complement.
GAGGTATGGCAGGCGCTGCTCAAGACCCTGTAAATCACCGCCGTATGCCCGCGCGTCCAGATCGATCGGGTTTACCGGCACGGACCGGCCATCCGCGAGCCAATCCGCCATCCATGGCAACTTGCCCGGCAGATCGTTCAGCCGATCACCGTTGTGAAACCGCGGGACAACGATTTGATACCATCGCGCGCCGCGCGCCCACGCTGGGATACCATGTTTGGACTTGTCGGATGGTTTGACCAAACGCCGCGGTACGCTCTTTGTGGGCTTTTGTGCAACGCAGATCGACGTCGGCGACTCCACATGGAACACAAGTACGATCGCAACTACGAAGCTCATCACCCACCGAAGACACATGGCTTATCTCCCGTCATATCACCTGGGCGCTTAGCGCCATTGGTTGTATGGCGTCGCACGTGTTGTCAGACATTGCGTCACGACAGTTACAACCGCTTGTCACCGCAGACGCGATTCTAGGGGCATACCACAACACCGCAAGACCGGCACCGCCCGGTGCTGAAAGCGTTGTCTGCCTGCTCAGTGCAGGCCGGCGAGGTGTCGGATCGGCGGGGTGCCATGCCCAAGCCGAAGGCGCGGGCATGCTCGACCGGAGTGTCGTCGGCTGGGCCATGCTCAGCATGGGCACGTCGCGCTTGGCCATGGCATCCGATCGATAGTCCTGGACATTGTGAAACACCATGCTACATCCACTGCACAAAAACAAAGACTGCTGTAGACCCCTCGGTCCAATTGGCGGCGGGAGGATAAAGGGAGTATTCTCAGTCCAGCGACCAATGCGAACGGCAAACGATGACTTCGGATGATCCTCAACAAGATACGCGTTTCATGCATGCGGCAATCGGCGAGGCGGTGGCTGCCCGGGATGAAGGTGAAGTTCCCATCGGAGCAGTAGTGGTGCGTAACGGCCGGATCATCGGCCGCGGCCATAATCAACGCGAACGGCTCAACGACCCGACGGCGCACGCGGAGATGCTTGCGCTAACGGCGGCGGCGGCGTTCGTGGAAAGTTGGCGTCTGGAAGGATGCACCTTGTATGTAACGCTCGAACCGTGTGCGATGTGCGCCGGGGCACTGGTACTCGCTAGGATCGAACGTTTGGTCTTCGGCACCGCCGACCCGAAGGCGGGCGCGTGCGTATCGCTGTACTCGATCCCGACGGATGAGCGACTCAATCACCGTGTACAGTTGGGTGAATCGGTACTTGGGGATGAGTGTTCGACGCTGCTGCAGGAGTTCTTCGCCGGGCAACGTACACTGGGGAAGAAATAGTTAAGCTTTCCGAAAGGTGCCACTACTGTGACAGACACCGGCAAGAAACTTGGTGCGGGTCCACCGGCGGCGGACCCGCACCACTCACATATTAGATCATACCGAGCAACAAACCGACCGATTATCCACCGAGCAGCGTCAACACATTCTGCGACTGCGCGTTGGCAATCGCCAGGATGCTGTTGCCGGCCTGGACAAGGATCTGGGATCGTGTCAGTTCCGACGTCTCGGACGCGAAGTCCGTATCCCTGATGGTCGCTTCCGACGAGGTCAGGTTCTCGGTTGTAATTTGCAACTGTCTGATGTTCGGCTGCAGCGTGTTCCGCTCGAATGCACCAAGCCGTCCGCGAAGCACGGACACCTGCGTGATGACCTCCTGGACGATCTTGGAGGCCTGCTGGAAGTTACCGGTGCTAAGCGCCTTGTTCTGCCCGCTCTTGAGATCAGAGAGATGCCCGATGATGCTATTGCCGAGCTTGTTGGCCTGCATGCTCTTGACACCGATGTTCTCCTGCAGGTTAGTGCTGACCTGCGGCCCGAGCTGGAAGAGCGCACCTCCCTCGGTGATGGCGAAGCTCGATGAACCCAGCCCGTTGGAGCCGTTGCCGTAGCTCTCGGCCAGCGTTGTCTCCAGTTTCAGCAGCGTCGAGCTGTAGGAGAGCTTCAACCCATCGGCCGTTGCGGATATCCCGTTGACAGTGGCCATCGCGTCTTGACCCGTCGTGCGTGTATTCACCACACCATCTCGATCGGTAACGGTGAACACACTGGTATCCATTTCGTGGACGGCGACAAAGGCATCGCTGCCGTATTCCAGGCTTTGGATTCGCATGCCGGCCGAACCATTGGTCCCGCTGGTCACGGCGGTGATACCCGTCGCGTCGACCTGGGCGTTGATGGAGTTGACCATCTGGACGGTGGTCGCGCTGGCGGGGAAGGTCAGCGTGATAACCCCGTCGTTGCCGCGAAGATCGAGCGTGACGGCGGTCGAACCCAATCCGGCCTGCGCAAACGCAAGCTGCGCCGTCTGGGCTGACGTTGAGACCTCGATGGTGACGCCGACGTAGGGCTGGCTGCCGAACTTGGCGGCCAAAACGTTGACGTCGGCCAGCTCGCTCGATGTCACGCCGCTGGTGACGTAGTCAAGCTCACCGTTGATGAGCTTACGACCGGCGAACGTCGTGGTGTTGGCGATCCTGGTGATCGAGTCGATGGCGTTGTCCATCTGGAGCTGGTTGGCCGCGATCTCCTCGTCGGAGAACGCACCGCTGTTGGCCGCCTCGACAACCAGCGCCTGGATGTCCGTCAGAAGCGCCTGCACCTCATCCAGGGCGCCTTCCGTCGTCGCGATGACGTTGATCGCCCTGGACGAGTTGTCGATCGCCTGCTGGACAACGGCGATCTCGGAGCGCAATCGCTCCGAAACGATGAGTCCGGCCGGGTTGTCCGCACCACGATTGATCTTCAACCCGCTGGCAAGTCGCTCGAGCGACAATCGCAGCGCCTGCTGGGATTGTCCAAGGTGGCGCTGGGCGATGAGCGACGGGACGTTACTGTTAATCCTTGACATGAGCAATCCTCCCTGACTGCTCCCGGTCTTTTAGGAAACGCCGGGGCACGTCATTTTCATTGATTCCATTTCAATGCTACCGACGAACTTCGTTCGATCGGTGCGAATCGTCGAGCTCCTTGCTCTGGACTGACCTTTGTTCCGGTTTATTCTTTGCCGCATCCGATGAGTTCTTCTGCGGTTCCCTTTTCTCGTCTTCCTTCTTCCGGGCGTCCAAGGCTCCCTTCCCAGCCTTGTTGTCCTCCGTATCAGGTTCAACGACGTCGGAAACGTCACGCGGTCTCAGCTTGGCAGCTTGCTGATTCTCACGTTTGATGGCGTCGTACACCTCCTTGCGATGGACCTGAATGTGCCGGGGGGCGTTAATACCGAGTCGTACCTTGTCACCCCGGATGTCGACGATGGTGATTTCTACATCGTCGCCGATCATGATCGTCTCATCACGTTGTCTAGATAGCACCAACATAGTCGGCTCCTTCCTTGCCATGCCGATGCGCCGTTGGCCAATATCGCGCCTGACTACTCGTCACATTGCGCGGGGCCATTGCCCAAAGTCGGAGGCCGCTTCCCAAGCGGCCCGCACAGGGCAATCACGACGGTGTCTCGAACACAAAACCGGCCGGACTGGCAATGCATCGTTTGCTTACCTCATTGTAGTCCCGACATTGTGGCTCCGGCCACCCGCGCGGTTACGCTGATTTCTCCATGACCTCCGGCTTGGGGATTCGCATGAGCGGGTGCCTGGTGGAATATCGCTTGTCACTGAGCACCAGTTGCCGGGCGGCACGGGTGATCACATTGACCACAAGCGGTCCCTGGAAGTTCCCGGTCAACAGATCACCGACCTTGTTCACAATGACGAAAACCTGAGCACTGGCTGGGTCCGAGATTCCGATGCGTTCAAGTTCCTCCAGCTTGACGGGAACCTGGTAATCAGCGACGAACAGGCGCGGGTCACACACCACAAAAGCCAGATCCGGAGTGTCCACGGCCTGGAGCCAGTAGAACCCGCTGCCCTCGCCCGTCCGTATGAGGGCGTACTCCTTCTGGCTTGGGAACCCAAGGATCCCGTCCTCGAACGTGATCAGCCGATCTCCGTCCACTTCCAACTGTCCGAAGCGCGATGTCTGGATAATCATCGCGAGTCTCCCATGACCGATCCTAAGGTGGCAGGCCTTTTCGAGCGCCGCGACCGACCAACGGTCGCCTTCCAAGTGCACTCATACGCGCGACCCCTCATGGGTCGCGCCCCGGTGTCTGCACCCTTGACATCTCATGACTCGCTTCGCGAGCCCCGGCGGGCGAATGCCCGCATGAAATGTCAAGTGCTCCACCGGGAAGCCGTCAATCAACGCGATGCCCCGGCCATGGAGGCGCTGCATTGATTTGAAGTTCTCCTGGCGTTTCGTGCCACACTGTCAACACTCCCATCTCCTACCGTAGAAAATCCATCAACGACAAGCTCAACAAGTTCGAGCTCGTCTGCATGTTCGCTTGAAGCTGCGTCACGGCTGCCTGCATTTGGACGACCGCCTCGGCGTAATCGAGGTCTTGAACTTGCGAGAGAAAAACCTGCGTCGAGGCGGCGGCATCTTCCATTTGCATGCGTTTCATTGTCATCGCCTGCGAGCGAGCCCCGATGATGCCGTGCATCCGTGTTGCTTCCGTGCGCAGCTCATCAAGCCGCGCCCCCGCAAGCGAAATGCCCTGCGTGTCGTCGGCCCGCAGGGAATTCTCAAGATCGATCAGTGCGCCGACGATCCCCTCGGTGCGCGTCGGATTGACGTCGTCGCCGGCCAGCTCGGTTTCCCCACCGGAGACCGTCCGCACGATGCCCAGATCAATCGCCGCCGTGGACAGGTTGAGGCTGCTGACGGACAGATTGCCGCCGCCGCTGGTGCCGTCGGTCAGGCGGATGCCGTTACCCGTTTCCGCAAACGCCGCGGTGACGGTCACACCCGCGTCCTGTGCAGCCTGGTTGATCAGATCGATGACATCGCCGACGGTAACAGCCCCGTCGAGGTTGACATCCACCGTTGATCCGTCCTTGGCGGTGATGCGCAGATCATCCTCACCCTCGACGGTGGTGACACCGCTTCCGAAGTTGAGCCGGTCAAGCGGTGTAGCCGCATTGAAAGTGCGAATTCCCAGGTCGCTTGCCGTCGTGCCGCCGTTTTCCCCGATCATCAGTGACGGGCCGGATACTTCATTGAACACGTCGATGAGCGTACCGGCCTCATTGATCCTCGCCCGCACGGAAACCCCGGCGTTGTTGATCGCGTTGATGATGTCCTGCACCGTTTCGGCGTTGCTAAGGTCGATGGTCACCGTGCGCGGGCCGTTGGTGATGGTCAGGCCGCTGTCCAGGTCGATTCCCACGCCACCCGCAATGGCCTCTACGGGAGTAAGCCGTGTCAGTCGCGGGCCCAGACTCGTCCCCTCGATCGGATCGGTGGTCGCCTCGTTCGTCATGACACCCAGGGCGGATGCGATGACCCCGGCACCGGTGTCACTGATGCTCACGGCGGACGCACCCGGCGTGATGATCAGGCCGTTGTCGCCGGCAGATGCGGTGAGATCGGCGCCGGCCTCGCCGGCGGCATCATTGATTGCCGTAACGATGTCACCGACCGTGTCGGCCTCGCTCAGATCAACGGTGAACGCACCCGCGCCGCCGACCTCGTTGAACACCATGATCCCCTTCAAGACGCCCTTGCCAGTCGCGCCGTTGACATCGTCGAGTCGGGTGGACTCAGCCAGCAAAGGTGCCAGGTTTACGTCAGTGGCAATCGGATCGGACAGAGCGCCGAAGATCAGGCTTCCCGGCATGCTGATGGGCGCCGTTACGTCCTGATTCACCCTTGTCAGAAGCTCGCCCGTATCGCCGACGTAAGCCAATCCGCCGGATGCATCAATGAACGGACGATCCATCGTGTTTCGACCGCCGAAGATATACCGGCCGTTGAGCTGGCGGTTGGCGACCGCCTGAATCTGCTGCCGGATCGCGGCTACGAGTTCGGCTTCGGCCTCCCGTTCGTCCGCGCTGGTCAGGTTGCTGACGTTCTGACTCGTGATGACGGACGCCTGTGTGAGCAGGTCATTGATCTCTGCGAGAGCGTTGTCCGCGGATACGAGGAAGTTGTCCCCGTGCTGCAGGTTGGCCGCGAACTGCTCCTGCCGCGCGAGTGCACAGGTCAAGTCCAGCGATCGGGCTGCGGCGATAGGGTTTTCGCTGGGTGCGACGAAGCTGCGGCCGGTGCTGATCCGTGACTGTGACACGAACAGGTCACGCTGTGTTCGTTGCAGGGAGTCGAGTACGAAGTTCGTCCGCAGGTTCTGACTCACCCGTGCAATGTTGATGGGACTGACCGCCATGATTAGCCTGTTGGAAAGCAGCTTATCGAAGTCCGCCTTTTCTTATCCCGTAAAAGACACCTCACTACTGAATCAATAGAATCAATTCCGCAAGCAGATCGTCCACGGTACTGACGAATCGCGCCGCACCCTGAAACGCCCGCTCGTATTTCACCAGCGCGATTGCTTCCTCATCGAGGTTGACTCCGCTGATGCTCTCGCGTTGGGCCTGTAATGAGGTCAGCACGCTGGAGGTCGCCTCGACCTCATCGCGCACCGCCGCGGTGCTGACCGCCACCGCGTTGGCAATGGATCCGTAAAACCCGCCGATCGACATCCCCGAGAGGCGCTCGCTGACGGCGCCGTCCAGCGTCGCGATCCGCCCCGCGTTCGTGCCGTCACCGGACAGAAACACCGAGGCAGCCGCCAGGAGTGACGGTTGCTCCACAACCGTCTCATTGACGCCGATGTTCCGGGCGTCGGTACCGGTAAACAGAGTGTTGATCCCAAGAGCCGCAAGAACTCCCGACGTATCAGCGCGGGCTTGCTGCCCGTCATAGCCGAAGGTGAACGTAAACCCGTCGTCGGCTGTAAGTTGCAGCCGGTTGTCGCTGGTGACGGAAGCCGTCACACCGCTGACCTGGGCGTTGATGCCGGCGATAAGTGACTCAAGCGTTGCACCCGTATCGGAACCATCCAGGTCAACGTCGATGCGATGAGCGACGGGCGTACCGGTGACGGTATCCGCGACGGTGATGTAAAAGCTGCCGTTTTGCGGCGGAAAGGAGAGCCCGGCGGCGCTGCCGTCCAGCGCCGCGTCGGTTGCCAGCACATCCACGCTGCCCGTGACCGACGTAAACCCGGTCAATCCCTGCCCGTCGGCGTGGATGCGGTTGACATTGGCGATCACGGCCGCCGCAAGTTGATCCAACGTTTCGATCCGCCCGTGCTGATCGCGACTGAGGATGAGCCCTTCCAACCGCCCGCCCCGCACGGCAACGTGCTGATTCGTGTCGGCGAAGCGCACGGACGTGCGGACTGATTCTCCATCGAACTCTTCAACGGCGATCAGCCCGCGAACGGAATTCCCCTGTACCAGTGCCTCGCTGCTGACGTAAACGTTGACCATTCCGTTGGGCTGTTCGCGGACCGTAACGTCTAACAGTTGGCTCAGCTCGCGAAGCAGCGCATCACGTTGATCGCGCAGTCCGCTCGCCGGCCCGCGGTTTTGGGCCTCGGCCGTGGTGATCTCTTCATTGAGACGGGCAATCTCGTGTGCGATCCGATCAGCGTTCTCAACCATCGTCGCGATTTGCTGGTCAATATCCCCGCTCAACCTGGTGAGCTCTTCCCGCAGGCGGCGGATGGACTCAGCCAGTAGGGTGGCGTTGCTGATTGCAAGGTCACGGATGGCCGAGTCCTCAGGCGTGTTCTGCATCTCGTCGAAAGCGTGGAAGAACGTCGTCAGTCGCGCCCCGATCCCCGCGCCGCTGAGGTCATCGTAAAGGGCTTCGACCTGAGCGAGGGCACCATCCTGGACCAGCGCCGATGCCTCCGCGCCGATCGCCAGGCGGACCCGTCCCTCCAGTGCTTCATCGATGTTTCGCTGAATTCCAGTCAGCGCCACGCCGGCGCCGGGTTGCAGGTCTCCGGTGATCAAACCCCCGTGGAGCGGATCGAGGTCGGGCGTCTGGCGCGTGTAGTCCGGGCTCCCGGCTCCGGTGACATTGTTACCGACGACGTGCAGCGCGCTCTCATACCCCAGCAGGGCACTTCGACCGATTTGTAGGGCGGAATTCAGCAGTCCCATGGTACTCTATCCGACGGTTTCAAAAATCCGCGACTGTGACGATCCCACAACGACGCCGTCCCCCGAATACCCAACCGGTTTTCCCTCTGTGGGCCTGACCGACGCGAACACCCACTTGAGGTGATTGAGAATCTCCCGCGACACGGCGCCGGCGATGCGGTTGGCCTGGGCGACCCGCGACATCACCTTCCGTAGACCCCCGGCGGCGTCGAGCAGGCTTGTCCGTCCCGGCTCGGGTAAACGCGCCGCAAGCTGTGACACGGATAGGGCACGAGCGGTTCCCGACGGCAGTCCCATCTCCTCCCCCATCACGTCCATCAGTTGGCGGCGAAGCCCGTCACGTTCGTGAAGCTGTTTCGCAACCGTCCGCTCTTGATCGTTCAGATCGCGCATGGCCGGTGCGTCGGCTCGCTTCATCGCGTCGATCTTCGACCGGATCAGAGTCAAGAGCCGTACCTGCAGTCTTTGCAGGCCTCCCATGAGCTTGATCAGGTCATTCAACCGTTTTGGCTCGACAGCTCGTGTCATCTTTGTGTCCTTCTACGGGCCGATCCGCTGACCGCTGATGATTCGTTGTTGCCGCTCAAGCCGCTCGTACAACACATCGTTGAGCCCGTTTTTCGCTGCGGTTCCCATCCGTTCGGCGAGCAGGTCGTGAAGCTGGGCGGCAAACACATCTTCACCGCGTCCGCCGTGCCCGTACGGCCCTTTAAGTCCGCTTTCCCGCATGGTCTTAAGTAGCGTGCCGAAGAAAACGGAGCCGAGCACCTTGCCGGTCGTTTCGCGCAGCCGGCCCAGGTCGCGATCGACGATCCCCGGCACTTGCGTCACCTCATTGACACCGGCTACGCTCATCATCAACCCTCATACAGCAGCTTCGCGTGAAGCTTGCCCGCCCTGTGGATCTCCTCCAGGATCGCTACGCGGTCCGCAAACGGCACCTTGAGGCGGTTGAGCGCCTCGAGCAGGTCGCGCACATTAGGCTGTCGGTTCTGCTCGGAATCCAACGGCACGAAATCCCGATCCTCATAGGGCGGCTTCGGAATCGTTCCATCCTCCAGCGGATTCATGACCGTCACGGTCATGCCTCGCTGCGAGATCACCACGGGAGACAGTCTGGTGTCACCAGTGATCACGATCGTACCGGTGTTGCGGTTGATCGTGATCCTCGCCTCGTTGGACTCCATCAGAAGTGGAGTCTGTTCGACATCACGAATCCATGAGGCCGGATCGCCCCGCTGGTGCTCCGGCAAGAGCACGACGACGTTCTTACTGTCCATGGCGAGCGCGACGCGCTCGACATCCGCCGAGATGCTCAATTCCTTGTCGACCGCCTGGGCGACGGCAGCCGCCATTGACCATCCAGCGTGCGTGTCGTCGAGAACCAGCGTGATGTAGGTCTCCTGCGGTTTGATCCAGGGACTGCCAAGCCCGGCTGCTCGCAAACCGGCACCGGTGGCAACGACGTTGATGAACACGTCCTGCTCCATGCGGGCGCCGTTGCGTATCAGGCCAGCGGTCTTCGTCGGTCCGTCGACGACGATAGCCCCCTGGGCGAATCCGAACAGGCCGCCGAGGTCGCGGTCGTGATAGACCAGGGGCGTCGGGAGCAGTCGCCCGCCCAGTAGGCTTTTGGCTGCGATGGCCGTCACCGCCACATCGAGCAGACCACCCTCGCGGGCCCCGTGCTCGGGGACCACCACTTCGACCATTACGATGGCGACGTTCTTTGTCCCCCCGATGTCATCGAGTGACTCTACATTGGCACCAAAACGGGACATTGTCGCCGCGAGCGCCTGCATCGTCGGCAGGAACTTGTCGCCGTCGCCGGTTTTGTCGAGGCCGGTGACCAGACCGTACCCCAAAAGTACGTTGCGCCCCTGGCCTTGCAGGTGGGTCACGTCGCCTACACGCGCGACCGGGGCCTGCCCCGCAGTCGTTCCGGCTGCGGTAAGCAGGGCTGCAACGGCAATGGCTGTACGAATTCTGTTCATCGCACTAAAACGGTTTGATCAGATCGATCAGTTTCAAAATCCACCCGCGTGACGAGGCGGCCCGAAGCGCGCCTTCGTTGACCACCACGATGTTCTTGTCCGCAATCTGCGTGCTCAGGATCGTGTTGTCAGCCGTCACATCTTCCTTGCGACAAACGCCGGTGAGCGTGATCATGCTGATCTCGTCGTCGTGTTGAACACTGGCTTTGGCCTCGATCACGAGCAGACCGTTGGGCTTGACGTCGATGATCTTCCCTGTAAGCCGCGTCGTGAGGCGGTCCTCACGGTTCGTATCGCCCTCGCCCTTGAAATCGTTGCTGAACTTGTAGTCAACCGTCGGTTTGCCGCGTTGGAATTCAGCCGAGCCGAGTCCGCCGGTGGTCAACTTGAAAAAGGCCTCGAGCTCGCTCTTGATGTCAAACTCTTTCTTGGTTTCGAGATCGGCGTCGGCCTCGAACTTGCGCGTTTCACGAACAACGATCGTCAACAGGTCACCGACCTGGAACGTCTTCGGCGGCGCCGGTTTCACCGTTACCCACGAATGTCGATCGTATACCGCGTTGCGCTCCATCCTCGTAGCTTCGCGGGGTAAGATCGCGGAGACCTTGCCGATTTCAGCCTGACGTTTCCTGACGGCAAGTGACGAGGTCTGAGCGCACACGTCGCCGGCGACGACCGTCGCGAGCACCACAATCGGGATCACAAGGCACTGCGATCTCACGATGCCCCTCCCAGTGCAATAGTTGTGTTCGCTGGAACGGCATTCCCGGAACCGATCAGAACCGCACCCGGACCGACGACAACGGCATCGAATTCGACGCGTTTGTTGTCCGCCGCGCGCACCGTGATCGTCTCACCGAGCAACCCGTCGCCCATCGCCTTGGCTGTTGTGACTGCCTTCACGGCACCGGCAACCGACGTGAGTGTCACGAGCTGCCCGCGCGTCACGAGTGGAACCGATTCGAGCACGTCAGGATCGATCAAGCTCCCGGCCGAAATAAACCGTTTCGCGCGCTGCCCGATCACCCGCGCCGCATCACCGATCCCCAACTTGCCCAACCGCGTAAACGAGAGCGGAATCGCCTCGACGTCCGAGGGCTTGATCGTGGCGCCTTGATTGATGCCGCGGCGGGCCACAACCACCCGGCGCATCATCGAAGCCCGCACAACGAGCGGTACGGTCTGCACCGTCCGCCCACCGGCGAGGACGTCCACTTCAAGTTGGATCAGGCCCAGCAATGCGCCGCTGCGACGCCGAACCCTAAACTGATAAGCTGGCTCCGACAGGTCGAGAACCTGCTCAGACGTGCGATCAAAGACGAGATTCGCCCGACCGTCGTAGCGCGCGAGTTCGGCATTGAAGTAATCGGTGACCGCCTGCCGCAATGTTGACGGGTGCGAGGCCGGCTGAAGGGTTGACACACTCCCGGCACGCTCACGCCGTCCGCCGGTCGGCAAGGCCGACTCAGCGGTCTGGTCCGTAGTCACCGGATTCGCCGGCTTCGTGATGGCGCACTGTATAGCACCGCTCAGCGTGACCGCAGCCATGTTGGTTCCGCTGGCGACCAGCACTGAGCGAATCAGGTCCATGTGGATTATGCGAGAGCCGCCCGGCGACGGCGTTTCCGTTACGACCAGCCCGGCCAACAGACGCTCGGTTTCGCTATTGAAGTTCTTGAACTCGGCCAGGTCGGCCAAATGAACGGTCTGTTCGACGACCACGGCCGCGGGCCACAGCCGGATCGAACCTGCCTGCAAAGCGGATGCCGTCGAGCCGACGGCGAGCGCGATCAACACCACAAAACGTGTCGATCGCGCCAACCGACCGGCGCCCTCGCGTGCATTGACGAAACTGATGTTACCGCAATCCTTGCGTTTCATGGCTGCATCCTGCACATCCTGGGCATAACGAGCCGACACGTCCCCTGGGTAGTGTCAGCCTACGTCATTGATTGCTCCGACTAGAACCTCCTCAGGTTCGAGACGATCTGGAGCGACTCATCAGCGCTCTGGATCGCCTGACTGTTAAGCTCAAACGCCCGTTGCGTGGTGATCAGGTCAATCAGCTCCCGAACGGGATCAACGTTGCTCATCTCCAACGCCCCTTGCACCGTCGCGCCCAGGCCATCGGTTTCGGGCACGGCCGTCACCGGCGTTCCGGAGGAATCGGTTTCGACGTAAAGGTTCCGGCCGATCTGTTTGAGACCTTCCGGGTTGACGAATCGCGCCAGCTCGACCTGCCCGACGGTGTTGAGTGTGGTCGCCCCCTGCTGGCGCACCCGGATCTCGCCGTTTCGTCCAATCGATGTCTCAATGGCATCGTCCGGGATCACAATCGGCGGCTCCAGAATCGCGCCGCCGCTGTTGGCCAGAACCATGTTGCCCACCGCGTTTCGCACGAAGTTGCCGGCGCGCGTGTAGGCTGTAATCTCGTCACCATCGTGCACAGTAGTAACCTGGAAGAATCCCTCGCCCTCGATCTGCAAATCGTAAGGGCGACCCGTGGTATCCACGGCGCCGGGCGAGAAGTTCAACTGCGTACCTGAGACCTTCACGCCGGTCCCAACCAGGATGCCGTGAGGAATCGGCTCATCCGCGGCGTTGGGAATGCCGGGCTCGCGTTTTACCTGGTAGAGCAGATCTTCAAAGTTGACGCGCGACCGCTTGAACCCGTGCGTGTTGATGTTCGCAAGATTGTTGGCGACGACGTTGAGCTTCTCGTCGAGCGCCCTCATCCCCGATGCGGCTGCATGTAACGCGGTGATCGCCATTTACGTTAGCCCCTACGCCATCCGTCCCACGGTCCCGACCGCTTGGCCGATCAGATGATCTTGAAGCTGGAGCATCGTCGCGTTGAGCTGATACGCCCGCTGAGCCTCGATCATCGTCGCCAGCCCGGTCATGACATCGAAGTTGGATCCCTCGCGCGATTCCGGCCTGAAGTTCCCGTCGATCGAGGCCATCTCGGCGCCCTTTGCTTCAAAGAGGTTCTCGCCTACCTTGCGAAGCGACTTCTTGTCTTCGGTGGTCATCAACCCGAGTGTGGCCACCACAGTACGGCCCTGGCGAATAGTGCCATCCTCTGACACCGACAGCTTTCCGCCGGTTTCATCCAGCACGATCGGAGTTCCGGCGTCATCTAACACCTTCCACCGGCCGTTGCCGGACGTCAGAACCAGTTCGCCCGCTTCGTTGATGGCGAACTCGCCGTCCCGTGTGTACCGCGTGTCGGTACCGTCACTCACAACGAAAAAGCCGTCCCCCTCAATGGCGATGTCAAGCGGTTTGCCCGTCGACTCGATGGGACCTTGAGCAAAGTTATGGTACGTGGGCCTGACGCTCAGGCCGCCCGGCAGATCGTCCAACACCGGATGAGCACAACTCAGTCCGCCCGAAGCGGACTCGCTCTCGATGCGACGCCGGCTCACAATGGCTAAATCATGCTTGAAGCCCGTCGTGTTTGCGTTGGCCATGTTGTTGGCGAGGAGGGTCTGGCGGTGCTGATTCACCTTCATTCCCGCCGCCGATAGCCATAGCCCGTAGCTGCTCATCCTCTACTCCGAGACGCGCTGCTGCTCCGATCCTTATTGGGAAGCGGCGGATGCCACGCCTCTCCCATCGCGGCGAAGTGCATCGCCACAACCTCAAGCGTGCGTTGCCGCACCAGTCGACCCACGGACTCCCAATCGAGTGCCATAAAATCGGCACTATCACTCCAACTGGTACGATCGGTCGCCATGCACATGCTCAGACTCCACAAACACGCCGAAGCGCCGGGAAACGGCGTTCCGTTCTCCCGTTACGTAACACCACCCGTGCCACAACATGCAAGACACACCGATCAGGTGGCTCGAAACCATCCGGGAAATGTTGCTAACCCTTGCTATGACAAGGACTTACAAATCCACACCCGCCTCAGACATAAGAGCGAAGAGAGACTCATCTGAATCCCGCGGCAGCGCAAGAGTTGCCGATCCATCGGCAACACTCGCCGGTGAGCACCAGTCGGCCCCCGGTAACCGTCCGTCGCCCACTGTGCCGGCTCCCCTCCTTGCCAAAGAGGGGCCGGGTGAGGTTCGGGGACAAGCTCACGTTGCCCCTCTTTTCCCCCTTGGCAAGGGGGATGAAAGGGAGTCCCCGCTACGCTATTCCCGTAGTTTCGTGCGGTCTGCACTGTTGATTACGTGGAGACGTTTGAGGTGTACCACTGCTCTTGAGCAGTGTGTTGGTATGCGTAGCGGACCCTACGTGAGTCTCGTAAAGTGGGCATTGCATACCATTGGCGTTTTATATTGTGGAGAGTGTAGTATGCGAGGCCCACCCTACAGACTGCCAACCGGGATTGGAAACTTCAAAAGTGAAAGCTCCCAACGTCAAGATATGGAAATACTTGGATTACGACTTATCGACGTCTTGGTCAATACGGAATGGGATTCGGACCATGCTTCCACAATTCAAACAACCGTATGCATTCATCTCGCAGCACGTGGGGATGAATGCGGACGTGGCTGGCACCTTGCCGGTACAGCGACTCAATCGACACGGGCAACTCACGAAAGCCGGCACGCTTGGCGTCGGCGATGCTCGCGCCGTAGATCACCGCATCGAGCCGGGCCCAGTGAATCGCGGCCGCACACATCGGACACGGCTCACACGTCGCAGCGATGACATACCCGCTCAGGTCGATCGTACCGAGCTTTCCGCACGCACCGCGGATGGCTGCGATCTCGGCGTGAGCAGTCGCGTCGCATCTCGCACGAACCATGTTGTTGGTGGTAAATACGACCTCACCGTTTTTCGTGGCAATCACCGCCCCGAACGGGCTCTGCCCAGCCTCAACGCCCTGCTTGGCAACCTCAATGGCGCGTCGCATCAGCTCCGTGAAATCTATAATGTCTGCCACTGTTGATAAGCCCTTGTATGATGCGTACCGGTCGAACGTACCACTAGTGACTGATAACTGTCACTGCAAGGGCCGGCATAATGACGGCCATCACAGCGGCCGCCTGCGCAGCCTGAACGGCCACGCGCGTCGCCTTGCCCATCAACTCCCCGCGGGTCAGGCACTCTCAACGCGAACCGTTTCTCCGTCCTTGACGTTGGCCAGGATTCTCGGGTCACCCTCGATTCGCCCCACGACGTTCACGGGGCTGTAGGGCTTCTGGCCAAAGAACAGGCACAGCGCGTTGCCCGCCAGCCAGTACGCGACGGTACCGGAAGGGACGTCTGCCCGGGCATCCTCTTCGTCGGCTTGGACGGGTATCTGGAAATAGACCTCGTCGCCCCATCGTTGTGTAGTGGACGTCACCGGCAGGGCATCCGCAATCAGACGCGCCGTATTCGTATCGTCAAGCGTCGCGGTCACAACCATGTCACCAAGTGTGATTCGTATGCGAGTCATGGCTTCTCCAAACCGGCACCGGAGACCAATTCCGGCTGGATTATCCAGGCAATTGACCAGTCCCGCTCTTCTCGCTCAAGACATACGATCGCACCTGGTTGAAACACGACTGTTATGGCCGCCTCATCACCGGCGGCAAGACGCGAGACCAGCTTCGCCATGAATGGCAGGTGACCGACGACCATTGTATCCTTCGTGCACTCATTCAATGCCTGAACAAGATCATCGGTCGGATCGAACGGGCCGATGCCTGAAGCCTTCCCCAAACAAGCACGGTCGCCGACGTGCGTTGCGAGTAATTCGGCTGTCTGCCGCGCCCGCTCCTTGCCGCTGTGCAAAATATCGGTGACGCGTACGCCAGCCTTACCGAGAAAGATCCCGATTCGCTCAACATCCGCACGACCCGGTTGCGTGAGTGGACGCTCCGGATTCACTCCACCAGAGACCGCTTCGCCATGCCGAACGAGATAGAGTTTCATGTCCTGTCATCTCCGCAACTGAGTTCACCGGGGCCGGGCGGTGCACGCCAGCCTTTCGCATCATAGCAGGACGGGCGGTCACTGGTACCATAGCTGGGGATTCAGTTCGTAAGTCGGGATTTGCCCGACACTGCATCGGGCCGAGCACGACCTACCCGACTCCGTGTTGGGCGTGGCTCTTTCGGGTTTCGTCCTGGCTTGCGCAGGTGAATGTGTCGGATCTTTTTGACCCGACCCACGCAGCTGATAGACTGTCAGCGATATTTGTGGAGAGTGCCTCAGCGGCCAGGGTGGCCTGTTTGAAACTGGAACTCCGCACGGGCTTCAAGACCGCGGCTCGCCGTACAAGGACGTACTCTGGCCTAGTGCTGTGTCAAAGATGCATTGGCAGGTTGGGTGGCATGGGCAAACTTGTTTGCCCGTGCTTGAACGCCTGGCGACAAGGGTAAGCTGGCGCTTACCCATGCCACCCTGACAAGTACCGCCCGTAATTCGATAAGGAGAGACGATTGAGCATTTACAAGGCTGTAATTGCCGTTGCCGGGTATGGGACGCGTTTTCTGCCCGCTACAAAGGTCGTACCCAAGGAGCTATTGCCGATCGTGGACAAGCCGGTCGTGCAATACCTTGTGGAAGAGGCCGTTACCGCCGGTATAGAAGACATCATTCTGGTGACACGGGCGGGAACCCAAGCGGTTGCGGATCATTTTGACAGCTCCCGTGAGCTGGAGATCCAGCTCGCCGAAGGGCGAAACAACGAGCTGTTGGATATGGTGCAGGCAATACCGACGATGGCCAACTTCGCCATCGTCCGGCAAGGGAGGCACCTGCCGTATGGAAATGGCTCGCCTTTGCTGGCTGCCAAGAGCTTCATCGCAAAAGACGAACCCTTTGTCTATATGTTCGGTGACGACATGGTCATGTCGGACACACCATGCGTGAAGCAATTAATGGATGTTTACGAGGAGCATCGGCCCGGCGCCGTTATCGCGGTTCAGGATGTTCCACCGGCAGAGACTCACCGTTACGGAATTGTGGAAATCAAGCCGGACAGTCAACCCATGGAATTGAAGTCAATCATTGAAAAGCCCAAACCAGGGCAGACCTCGTCGACTCTGGCACAGTTCGGGCGATTCGTTTTGTCTGCGAGGGCGATTGAGATTCTGGATAATCTTGAACTGGGTAAAAACAACGAGTTGTGGTTGACCGACGCTATCGACAAGCTCAGCCGAGAGAACCGCGTGCTTGTGAAGCAAACCGAGGGGACGTGGTACACCATCGGTGATCCGCTGCGTTACCTGATCGCGAATGTCGAGTATGGCCTGCGTGATCCGAAAATCGGCCAGGAGTTCGCGGAGTACTTGCGCGGAAGGACGAAAGACGATAGATCCGGTTAGCGGCTACTTTCAGAGCCGATTTCGCACAGCCGCGCTGGATTGCCGATCTCGTCGGTTACCAAATTCCAAGCTCTGATGCCCTTAGTCCCTGTCCGTGCGGCTGATTGCGCATCAATTCGGGGCGCGTTAGATGGAAATGAAATCGAGAATCTATCTCAATTTCTTCGGATTTTGTTGGCAGGCCGCGCCAGGTTAGCGATACTCGCAGCGCGCTGGCGTGAAGGGGCCTCCACTGTAAACAACGGTGTTTTGGCGACATTGGAACGGTTTTTGCGGGCGAAATTGGCGAACAGAGGATGCCGATACTAGTTTGAGCGTCTCGGGATTGAGCCGCGGGGTCACTTGGGTGCCAGGGGCAGCCTGCCCACCCGTGTTTTGCCGAAGGACAGCGCACTGGCAGCAAGCCGCCAGTGACACCCAGCGTGTGACAGGAACGTCCTAGATCAACGCGCTAAGACTACGGCTCGGCCTTGAGCCTAACCAGCAGCGGTAAGCCGTTGATACCACCGCGCCTCACCTTCATGTCGATCACGCCCACCTCCTCCATAAGGGCGTTCAAGCCATGCACGTCATATTCCCATGCCGGCCTGCCTTCGACGGTCAGAATGAGATCACCGGCCTGCAGACCGATTGTGTCGGCATAGGATCCGGGCGTGACCGATGTGATCGCAATATGACCTCTGCGGCTTCCCACGACAATCCCGAAGCTCCATTTCGGACCGAACTTAATTCGACTGTTGCCGTCGCGAGCGAAGCGTACACGGTGATGCATCTGGTCGAGGGTGACGATAAAGTGCTTGAGCACCTTATGTCCGAGGACCGATCCGGAGCCGAAGAAAAACACGGGAGGCTCGACCAACTCATACTTACCCAGTCGCATCGCACCCTTCAGCGGCGTCACATCAATGCCCAACTGATCGGCGATAGAATCCGGCTTTGTTGATTCGGAGGAAAGCTCGATCCGACCTTCGAGTGATTTGTCCAGCGCAAACGCACCCGCCATCCCGGAGTCAATCGCAGCGTCCGCGCTAGTCCGCCCGAACGAAATCCGGATCATCGCAGTCCCATCCCGCTCCTTGTAGTCAAGGATCTCCTGGCCGTCCGCGGCCGGAAGTTCGCCTTGTTTCAGGACGACGTATCCACGAGGGTAGTCAATCGTGAGCAGTGTGTCCGCAAACACCGAAAGGCCCAGCGCACCCTCGTATCGGCGTATCCCGCCGAACACCTCGTCGTAGTCGATGACCACTGCTTCGACATCGGAGAACACCACATCACGCAGGGTAATCGAGTCGAGATGATAAACATCGAGGACGCTTGGCGATCCTTCGGAAGCACTGCGAATCTCAGTCGTCCGGACGGGCCTGAGTTGCAGCCCGTCCGCCACATCATCATCAAGCTTTGTCACCGCCGCGCCGGTATCGAGGAGAAACCTGAACGGCCCTCGATCATTGATTAAGACCCTGACGAGCGGCTGCCCGGTGCCGACATGCAGCGGCACCTCAACAACGGGTGACTGCAGCTCGGTGCGCGCGGGCTTCGCCCGGATGCGCTCGCCCGGCCCATCCCCGCGAGCGGAGCCTGCGGACCCGATGATAACACCCACCGCCACACACATAATCACGAGGACTCTACCTTTGGAAACGCTCATCGTGCTCTCCTCGATGGTTTGACATTCAGCCAACGCTTTCGCCGTCAACACGGCCACCTCTTGTTCCCCTCTACGCGGACGTTGTAATCGGCAGGTTCTCGGCGGCGGACTTCAGCCCGCGCCGAACCAGATACACAAGGCAAGACAGTGCTATCAATGCCAGATCGAGCCCGCCGATCAGGAACATGTAGCGGACGACAGCCCCGGTGCCGAAACCGTAGCTGTGCAGCCCGATGCCCAACACGTAGTTGACCCCGACGTATGTCATGATGATCAGCCAGAAGCACAGAATACTCTTCACCCCCGTAGCAAATCGACCGTGCGCCAGTACGAGTACCAGCATGCCTACGGCTGTGCCACACAGCGCCAATACCTTGCCACCGGTCAATGGGGCCAGCTTTGGCACGATCACAACGAACAACGCGACGCCGAGAAGAACACCGACGAAATACGCCCAACGAGGCACCTTCTCGTGACTGATCCGCACGTGGAGAATCGTCAGGTAACCCAACAGGGCAACGAGCGACCAGACCTCCTTGGGATCCCAACCCCAATAGCGTCCCCACGACGAGGCGGCCCACATGCTACCCGTCACGGTCCCCGCCAGCAACAGAATGGTGCCAATGTGGATATACCAGTAATGCAGCGAATCGAGCATTCTGATAAGCCTGCTCCGCTCGGGTACAAGGGCCATCGCCACCAACAGTATGTGAGCGATCAGAACGCCAAGGGCCAGCACCGAATACGAAACCATGATGACCGGCACGTGGATCGACATCCATACGGTATCCATCAGCACCGGAACGATCGGTCGAATGTAGTGGTCCATCGGCAGACAGTCGGCCAACACCAGCGCCAACGCGCCCATGCCGGACGCCGTCAGCGGCACCAGCCGATGACGCAGGAATAGCACCGATAGGATCGCGAACGCCCCCATACCCCAACTTAGAAACAGGAGTGACTCGAACATGTTCGCGGCTGGTATGCGCCCCGCGATATCCCAACGCAACCGCAAACCATAGGTGAGCACGGCGAAACCCGCGACCATGGTGATCGCAGCCACACCGTCAAACCAGGTCCGTCGCACGATCATCGCGGCGGCTGCCAGCAGCGTACCGACGATCATGATCTGCCACGCCGTCCGGAAGGGCCTGAGCCCGTTGTATCGAAGCTCGATGGCGATGCGTTTTGGATTGGGCCTGTGCGCCGCCGGTACAGCGGCCAGCGCCGCTGCAAGCTCCTGCGACACCGTCGTAAACGCGACGCCGTTATCCGTGAGAAAGGCCGTCTGCAACGCCCGCCACGCCTTTTGTACTCGCATAAGATCGGTGGACGCACTAGCTGTTGGAGCTGTGATCATACCCCACATCCCACCCAGATCCGCAGGGTCCGGGATCGCCCGGATCACTTGCCCGCCGAAAACGCTCTGGAGCAAGATGAGCTTCTCGCTGATCTCGGACACCTTAGACTCCAGTGGGTTCATCTTCCGTCCGCGTCCGGCGCGGGCGAGGTTGTCGATCATAGAGTGCAAGTAATCGTGATCGACCAGCTCCATGTACGAGAAGACCGTTTGTGTGGCCGGCAGGTGCAACTCCGCCCGCAACTCGGCGCTTCCGATGCTGATTACGGGCTGGCGCATCCACGTCGGCGCGTCGAACGTCCACGCCAACACCAACAAAACCGGATCGTGGCCTTGATAAAACGCGTCTCCCGTGACGGACTCGACAGTGTCACGGGCAAGGGTGTCAAGCGGAGGCCAGCGTCCGTCGTGTTGGACCGGAATGGCGCGGATCGTCGTCAGGTCGAGTGAGACAGGCAGTTTGGCGCCGTTCGCCAGCGACGTTCCAAGCACCAGCGTTGGAAGGATCAAAGCCACACGCGAGATTAACATCAGCGTTCCTGCTTTCGTATGGTTCTATTGTTGCGGAGCGACAACGGGCTCATCATCCCGATGCCTTATCCCGCTGCCCGTATCAGCCACGGTATCCGTGGCGGACTGTGGCGATTCCCCTGACAGCGCCGTGTCTTCGATGCGATCGTGTACCAATCCACCGCCTGCTGTCGATTTGCCGATCACCCGTCGTCTATCGGCGATACGTGTGACAAGAATCACGACCATCCCGGTCATCATGGCTATGTACCCGGTAAAGACGATTGGCTGTCCGGGATCGCGGGACACGCTCAAGAAGCTGATCGCCCGCGCCTCGGTCTGGCGGTAACTTGATTGGTAGAAGGTATACCCGCCGTGCGCCGTCGGGTTGTTCATGCTGATAACCCGGCTTTGTGCCCGTCCGGTCGCCGGATCGACAATGGTAATGTGGCTTTCGAAGGATCGCGGCCTCATTCCACCTGGATAGTAGCCGATCCGGAAACGGTTCAATGCCAACTCAAAGCCGAGTGGGATCTGCTTGTCACGAAATACGAGTTCGTACGACTTGTCGCCGATGATCTTCGTCCGCGGTTGGTACTTCTGTAGCCACATTCCGCTCGTGTGGTCGTCCGTGCTCACCTTCACGAGGACCGCCGGTATGCGGGTTTCCCGGACGGGCTCGACCGGCTCGATCGTCGTCGCGGAAGAAGTCGGAGCGACAAACGTGACCTTCAAATCCTTCTTGTGCTCACCGCCGTGCATCGAGGCAAAGTCCGGGAACCGTGCGAAGGCGAATCGCTTCTCGGGTCCGTCGGGCCCGTTCAATTCCAGCTCAATGGCTGGATTTTCGGGCCGGTTCGACATGTTCACCAATTTGTTATCAGGTCCAACAGTCGCGTGCGGCAGATATCGCAGAACGCGGACCGTATAGCCCGTTTCGCCGAACAGCACCTCTTTCCCGGTGCAATCCTCCAGCGGAATCTCGAAGGTGGATCCCTTGAAGTCGATCTTGACCATTCCGCCCGTTTCCTCCCACTTGGACACCCTGCTGTCCGGCAGATATCGTTCGACATTTACCCGAACGCCGTTCAGACTCAGGTGGGGAGTCGCTGCTTCGCTGACCGCACGAAAGCCGCCAAAAACCTTCGCATCAAGGTCAATCGTGGATCTCGTATCGTTGGAGCGGTTGCGGATCATCAGCGTCGGGATCGCAACGCCGAAGTGGTCGATGGTCTGTCCTTCAACAATACCGACCTGACCATCCACACCGAGATGCTTGGTGACAAGCGCGCCGGCCAGTGTGACAAGGATCGATGTATGCGTGATGACGAATCCGATCTGCCGTCTGGAGAACGGGAACCGCACGACCATGGCCACACCGACGTTGATTGCCAGCAGCGCTAGGAGCAGCTCAAACCACCAGGACCGATAGAAGACGATCAGGGCCCGCTCGGTGCCGTGTACGGATTCATACACGGTCGCGCATGCCATCGCCACCAGTAGCAGCACCAAGAGCACTGCTGCAAACCAGAGTGATCCCATGGCACGAAGTGTGCGGTACGCTCCCGTCTTGCGGCTCGGCTGCATCATAACCTTGTCTTCGCTCAGTACGTTTGACCTTAGCCTCAAAATGGCAGCCAGGCAGATTATGGCACGTTTACTGCCTAACAGCCTGCCCTCGTCCAGCTACCGGTCCGTGCGGCAGGCACGATACACGTATGTGGTGAATGTGCCAACTATGGTCGACCTCAACCAGCAGTTGACCTTCCATGACTATGTGAAGGGCAAATCGTCTTGTCTTCATGTCAAATCCGGGCGCATCGCCGCCCATTTGGTCCTATTCGGGTCGGTGCAAGAGCCTAGCCCCGGGAAACGGCCTTACATGTGTGATGAACGGTGTCCAACGTACGTCAGTCGCGCTGAGTACCCGAATCGCACCTGAAAACCGAGACCCGCTCATACGTCTCCGGGCGGCGGTCACGGAGAAAGGGGAACAATACGCGGGCCTTGGTGACCGTTTCCTTCGCAATCTCGACGGTGCACACTTGACTCGGATTATCGTCGCAGGCACCCGAAATTCGGCTCAAAGGATCGATGATCATCGATCGGCCCAGAAACTCCAGAGGCGGCTCGGAGCCGGCGCGATTGGCCATTGCAATGTAAACGCCGTGCGTCACCGCGGCTGCTCGCATCTCAAGCTCGTAGACTTCGGCGAATGGCTCCGAAGCGGCCACGGCTGTGGGCACTAGAACAAGTTCCGCACCCTGAAGAATGAAGCTACGAAAGACCTCCGGGAAATGACGGTCGTAACAGATGGCGATTCCAAACCGCCAGCCGTCGAGTTCGAAAACGCGGTACGAATCCCAGCCGGGAGTGTAATAAAACTTCTCGTTGTAGCCCGGCTCCTCCGCAATATGCATCATTCGCTGCTTGCCGATCAGAAGGCCGTCACGATCGACGACGACGCTCGTGTCAAAGTGAAGGTGCTCGGGTGATCGCTCATAATGATTGTATACGATGTGAACGCCGTGCAGGTGGGCGAGTGCGGAGAACCAATCGAATGTTGGACCGGGGATGGGCTCCGCCAGGTCGAAGTAATCATACCGGTGAGGCAAACGAGGGAAGAACTCCAGAATCGACATCTCGGGCAAAACGACCAGCTCGGCACCTTCCTGTGCGGCGGACTCCACGAGCCGCGCCGCATCGGCCTGATTAGCCTTCACGTCGGACGTTCCGTAAATCTGAGCAACGCTGATCTTCATGAGGCTCATTCTGCGCGTGCCGGCAGCGCGCGTCAAACTATGCGAGTGCCTGTCTGAGACGATGGATACCGTGGCGCGAGTCAGATGTGCCCACTGTCAGCCGGTGAATTTGATCTGGAATGCAGCGAAGTCCCGCATGTCTATGTCGCCATCCACATCCAGATCAAACACGCTGCAGCTGGCGGCTACACTTCCTTCCGGACCAGTGGTGCAAGTGGTTGTTGCGGCATAGTCTTCGACATCGATGTCGCCGTCGAAGTCAAAGTCCCCGGTGGCAGGCGCCAGGGTCCGCACGACTCGGAAGCCGACTTGCCCGTGCATCATATCCGGCGCCGTATAGCTGCGGGTGTCGGTCCTGAGGTTCAGCGAATCGACCGGTTCATTCCAGCTTCCTCCTCGCAATGTGCGGAAATTGATGCTGTCGGGATGCATGTTGAACCGGCCCTGCATCCATTGGTAGGCATTGCCGGTCATGTCAAACACTCCGAATCCATTGTCGTTGGCGTTGGTGTAGAATAATCCGCCCTTGATCGAGCCGTCGAAATAGCCCACGGGTGTCGTCCCGTTGTCCAACGGGTCGCCACTGTCG
The DNA here is from genome assembly GCA_964548955.1 of uncultured Phycisphaeraceae bacterium. Classification (GTDB taxonomy): domain Bacteria; phylum Planctomycetota; class Phycisphaerae; order UBA1845; family UBA1845. The sequence goes on along the minus strand of CAZJTP010000012.1, from coordinate 12,563 downwards.
AGAAAGTTGGCATCGGCGCCTGTCATTGGGTTGTCCCGGCCAAAGCCGTACACGGCGCCGAAGATCGGATACCCCTGTTCATTCGTGCCCCTGTATGACGCGGCTTTGTACCATTCGTTGTACACGTCGGCATCGTCACTGGTAACGTCCGTGTTGTTGCAGCCGTCGTCCATCGGAAGGCGGTAGCCGCGGTATTTTTTGACAAGTTCAAGTCGTTCCGTGTCCGACAGTCCGCGTGTCAGCCAGTTACTCGTGCTGATCGTCACCGGGTGCCAACCTGCAACATTCTCATCGGAACACTCGCAATAGCACCTCTCAGTTGGAAGCATACCCTGATCGATCGTCAACCAGTTGCAATATTTTAGCGCGCCATACCAGCTCACACCCGTGACCGGATGTTGCGAATAGTCAATGTCTCCGGGAACGATCCGGTAGGTCCCGTCGACGAACTCGATCTGCACAGACACAGCCGGTGAGAACATCTTCATCGTTCGTACACCGGGATCGCTGCCAAGCTCACCGCTTTCCGATGAATTCATATACACGTCGCCCGTAACCGTATCGAAATACATGTACTGCCCACGTTCGTTCAGACGGTTCTCCAACTGCATCGCATCATTGAGAAATTCGACGTACTCAGTGTTGGTCGTGTGATATGTGGCAACGTTGTAGGAGTAACTTGGGCCACCCGGCTGATCGACGGTAGCTGGCACCAGCGATTCGCTCACAGAGAACCTCGGAACCACGATCGACAGCGACACCGTCCGTGTGACGCTTTCATCGTTCGTCAGATCTGCAAACTCCACCACAGATTGATGATCACCCTCAATCATCGCATCCGTCCGACCCAGGTCGATCGCTATGACGACGTTTATCGCCTCTCCATCATCGAGCGTGCCACCGGCCATGTCGTCACCGTTAATCATGATCCAGTCCTCACCGGGTGTCTGCACGTAGACTTGCCAGTTGATCGGACCGGCGCCGTCACGGGCAATGTTCGTCAATTTGTATACCTTTAACAGTGGAGCAATCGGACCACCGGCTATGCCCGCCGTCACCATGTCGTCGAACGGACCAACGGATAGATCTTCCTCGATCGTTAGGATGACGGTCCGACACTGTATAATGCCGGTAACAGTGTCCTCATACGTTACAGTGGCTACGTACTCTCCATCGTAAAGTACCAAGACATTGTCGTTGAGCGAAAGGGTAACCTCCCTGTCCTGCCCATTCCCGGGCAACACTTCCACTAATATATCGCTCATATCCAACCATTCCACATCAACATCCACGATAACCTCGATCGGTATGTCACCATCGTTTGTCATCGTGTAGAGTTCCGGAGTTATCGCATCCGGATCGGGATTGGGACCCACTTCCCACGGATCCTCACTTTGCACAATCCGTATCGGCTCTTCGATGTTCAATACAACAGGTCTGACAACGGTACCCGACAAGTTATCATTTCCTGGATCAATGAATGTAAACTGCACCGACCCACCGTACTTGCCCACGGACATTATGTCCACGGCGCTGTTGACACTGACAACAAAGGCTACAGGCGTATCGGTTGGCAAGGTTCCAGTCAGCTCATTGATGGGATCTTCAGGCACGATCGTCAACCACGATTCGCTCACACTCACGCTGTAATTGAGATCTACACTTACGCCGTCAGCACGTGAGAGTTCGTAGGAAATCGAGCCGAGTGTATCATACGGACCGCGCCATACACCAGCGAATTCCCGTGGAATGTCTTGTTCAGGCGTAACAAGAATCGGCTGATCTATCGTCATGTTAACTACGCGTGTCTGCGATTCGCCAGTTGTAAGATTTAGGAACGTGACTGACGCATTGTGTGTTCCAGGCACCAGATCATCCGCCAGCTCATTTGTTTCCACGTAGATGTTCAGTTCTTCCAGACCTCCAATTGTCCCTGTCACTGCGAGTGATGCTGATTCCCACACATCGATCCAGTCCACATCAACAGCTACCTCCCAATCCATCTCGCTGTCAGACCGATTCAGCATTGTATATGTCTCAGCGTGTCCTGTGAATGTCTCACCATACATGCCGGATATGATAAGACCTGTACGTGGATCCACCCGAAATGACTCACGGAGATCAAGAATGTAGTGCTGTTGGTAGGAGATGCCGAACAAATGATCTGTGATTATCAACGTCGCTACATGTCCCGTGCCACGCGCTATGCGGAAGCCGAGATCATCGGCGGCAATGTCCGCGGGGTGTGACTCTCGCCCTATCGTTGTCAGTTCGACTGACACAACATCGTCGAGCCACCCTCCACCGCGCGTCGCGCGCTCGGAGAAATCAGAGCCATAGTCCTGCATCCACTCGGTCACATTTCCACATGCGTCAAACAGGCCATATGCATTGTCCGTATTGAGTGTCAGAACCGAGTCCACAGGCGGATAGCAGTCGGTATCGTCGAGAAAGAGCGCACGGATGCCGTTGAAGAACCCCACGCGCGTCGTTGAGTCGTCCTCCGTATCACAACTTGCGAAGTAGTTGGCATCGACTCCGCTGAGGGGACCGTCCCGGCCAAAGCCGTAGGCGGCACCATAAACAGGATTTCCAAGGTCATCCGTTCCCTTGTATGAAGCGGCCTTGTACCACTCGTTGTATGGTGACGTACCCGCAGCTTCGTCATCCATTGGCAGGCGATAGCCAAGTGTATCCTCAATGAGGAAGCGGCGGGCCTCGGGACTCATGCCGCTTGTGATCCATGTGGTGTCATCGACAACGACAGGGTGCCACCCCTCAAGGTTCGGACTCGGAGCTTCGTCGTACGCCCGCAGCGGCGCGGGAATCCCATGTTTGATTGTCAGCCAGTTGCAGTATTTGATCGCCCCATACCAGGTCACACCCACAACCGGGTGATTGCCATACCCCTCCTCAACCGTGTACGCATCATCGATGAGCTGAATCCGGCCCTCCCAAGCGTCGTATAGCAGTGTCGTAAGCGTGTCGGACGGCGCATCGTATCCTTCCGCTCCGGTCTCCTGGTCGTTGATATAGACACTACCGGAGTCAAGATCGAAATACATGTGATAACTGCGCATATCCGGATGGGTACTAAGCGCGTTGTTGCGGGCACTGTTTAGGAAGTCGGCGAACCGGGCATTGGTGAGTTCAGTCCGACCGATCCAGAAATCATAGTCGGGTCCGTCCGGTTGATTGTCCCAGCCCGGTACCAGCACGAAGTCCCCCGGCGGCGCGGGAGAAACACCAGGGTTGGCCGGCGTCGCGTCGATCCACAGTAGTACGTCGATGTTGCCACCGGGTGGCACCTGACGTGGTGACACGCCTTCGACTTGAAGCCAGTCAACATCGACCGAAATTGCAATGTCGTCGACCGTTTGCTCTCCGGAATTGGCTATCTGTAATGTGAACGTCGTTCTATCGTAAGGACCCCCCACAAACCCGGTCGCCCGCGTCGGCTCAGCGGATGGCTTCGTAACGATAAGAGCGGCCGGCTCAATTGACTGAACGACGCGAAAACCGACAAATGCCAAAGCGGCATCCGCCGGCGCGGACCCGCGAGCATCGTTCCGAAGCAGTGCCGAAGTTGCCAGACTGTCGAAATGTCCCCCGCGAATACCCCGTTCGGCGGATGTATCACCGATGTCATGAACCCATTCAGCTACGTTGCCCGTCATGTCGTACAGGGCGTAGGTGTTGGCCGTATCGTCTGTGCAGCCACCTGATGACAGTATATTGTCACTATTGAAGAATCCCACTGATGACGGGCCCGGTTCAAACGGATCGTTACTGTCACGGAAGTTCGCATCGGCGTAAGTGAGCGTATCCCGACCAAAGCCGTAGAGGGCGTTCATACCGAAAGTATTGATCCACGCGGCGGCCTTGTACCATTCGTTGTACGGACCGGCGGTCGCAGTCTGATCATCCATGGGCAGGCGGAATCCGCGAAGGGCGGTCAACTCCGAAGGCTGTGCAACCGCGTACCATTCGTTGGCGGTAGGCCCTTCGTGGTATACCCGCTGATCCGGATCATCCATCCCTTGAATCAGCGTCATCCAGTTGCAAAACTTGATCGCCCCATACCAACTCACGCCCACAACCGGCAGTTCGTTATCCTCTTCATCGACGACGACATACCGACCATCGACAAATGCGATGGCACCGCCGACGACCGCATCAAAGAGCACGGTCCCATCGTCCGGCAAATGGACGACGCCAGCATCGGTGTCGTGCGTCATGAACGAGCCGCGGCCGTTGTCCGGGTTATCCACGGCGTCGTTAAGAAAGCGTACGAACTGAATGTTGGTTACCTCGAACTTGCCGATCCGATACAGATAGTCCGGACCGCCGGGCTGGGTGTGCTCCGCCGGAACGTTGACCATCTCCAGCGCGAATCCTTCCGCCCCCACGTCCAAAGTGACACCTCGCGTCGTGGTCGCGCCGGTTGTCGTACATGTGAATGTAATGACGCCGGTGTAGGCTCCGGTATCCAGGAGTGTAGCCTCGGGCGACAGGGTCACAACAATGTCAGCCGTACCTTCGGAATTAAGAATCACGCCTGCCGTTTCGGAGAGATCCAGCCAATTCCTGCCCGATGGCGCATCCTCCCTGAACACAACCGCCCACTCCATCTGGGACAGACCCGTGTTGTGGAGAGTATAGGTAGATAAGGGGGGTTCGAACGGCCCACCGAGAAGACCCGTGAACGAAACATCCTCTGCCGGCTCCACGACAAGCTCGATGACATCCAGTGTCACGACACGCTCGACAACGAAGCCCGTGGATGATTGTTCGAACAGGAGTCTAACCGAGTACTGTCCAATGTCCTTGTTGTTTGCAGCCGAGGTGACGGTAGCTGTCACCTCAGCTTCCTGGCCGAGTACGTCCAACGTGCCACCGGCGGGGACCAAGTTGAGCCAGTCCGTTTCGGTTTCCGGTTCGATCGGTTCGAGCGTCACCGACCAGTCAACTGGATCAGCCGCCAGGTTTTCGATGACAAACACGTGCGACGGCGGGCTGAACGGGCCGCCGATTACACCGGTCGAGACGACAGCGTCAACGGGCGTGACCGCGAACGGTGCATCGATCACCATTATCACCGATCGTGCAAACTCGCTTCCGGTGCACTCATCAACGAGCGTCACGGTCGCGGCGTATGTATCGGCTGCAAGCCCGTCAACGGCGAAGCCCACGGTGATGTCAGCCGTTCCTAGTGGACCGACCTCGCCCGACGCTGCGGCGGGATCTCCATTCAGTGTAAGCCACTCGACACCGACCGGCGGGTCCGTCAGATCGACCCAGCTCACCGACCAGGCCACCGTTGATGCCGACTCACTGGTCAGTGTATACGTCTTGACGGGCGGCGAATCGCCAAAGAGCACGGAAGCTTCAAACGGTCCGGCGGGCGCAAGCGCGAGCGGCTCGGCGACGGTAAGCTGAACGTCCCGATTGATGCGCACGGCGTCATCGAGGTTCAAGACCGTTACCGTCGCCGTGTTAAGGCCGACATGCATGCCGTGCGCACAGGCCGGAACGATCTCGACCGTCACATCGACAAACTCGTAAGCCGCCAGCAGATCACCCGGTGGCGCCTCATAATCGACCATCACCCAGTCCACATCCGCCCAAACGATAAATGCCACGTCATAGTCAGTGACGTTTGCAATCCGATACGTGATGGCAGTGGGAAGCTCGTCATCATAGGGGCCGCCCCACGGACCGGCGTTTGTCAGCCCAACGTCCGGCGTAATCAGCAGATCGTTGGGAACACTCTGTACGACCCGAAAGCCGGTCGAATCATTGGCTGAGTCCGCGGCTAGCTCGGTGCCGATGGCCGTCTGGAGGAAAGTCCCAGTATTCCGGAACGAGCCGCCGCGGTTGCGGCGATCAGCCTGATCGAACGACTGATCCTGCATCCACTCCCACACGTTGCCCGACATGTCGTACAATCCGTATGCGTTGTTGGTGTCAGCCGTTGCAGTGATTCCGTCGCCCAGGAGATTCGCGCCGTTGTAAAATCCTACCGGCGTCGTGCCGCCGATGATGCAGTCCCCCGGATCCTCGAACGGATCGCCGCTGCACCGGTAGTTGGCGTCCGCCTCGGCGATGCTATCGCGTCCGAAGCCGTAATTGTGATTAACGCCCGTTGCGCCGTTCCACGCAGCCGCCTTGTACCACTCGTTGTACGGGCCCGGATCGTTGCCGCCGTCCCCGCCGTCCATTGGAAGGCGGTATCCCAACTTGGTCAGCAGCTCATCGCGCTCTTCCTCGCTCAGGCCGCGCGTCGTCCAATCCTGCGTGCTGGTCGTGACCGGATGCCATCCGTTGAGGCTGTCGGCTGGTGCTTCGGTGTACGCCCGTTCGTCGAGCGACAAGCCCGTGTCGATCGTGAGCCAATTGCAGAACTTGACCGCCCCGTACCACGTCACGCCCTTGACGGGGTGATCCTCGAATCCCTCCGCGACTTCGTACTGACCGGAGGCGTCGTCGTACGACACATACGGATTGGCCGACGCGCCAAAGAGCAATGTCCCCGCGCCGCTGACTCCAATGACACCCTCTATCGTATTGGCAATGTAAACGTCACCGCTGTCGGTATCGAAGTACATGAACTGGCCGCGCTCATTGTCGAGATTGTCCACGGCGTCGTTCAGGAAAGCGACGAACTGATCGTTGCGAAGCTCGAAGCGGCTGATGCGAAAGTTATGGGCGGGACCGTCCGGCTGGATGTCGGCGGCGGGAATGAATACAAATTCGAGTTCCGGCGGCTCAGCCGTTAAGACCGCGGCGCTCGCCAACGTCATTGCGATGACAGTTGCAATCCCAGTGTTTCTCGATGTCTGTCGACCAGCGATCACGCCGATGGCCCCCCTGCCTTTCGAGCCTACTTTGGTGCGGCTGGCTGTGCTGAAAGATGCGCTTACGCTGCACCATATCGACGCACGTTGAGCGCATACCTTCCACGCCATACCCACCGTGTTATCTATCGGACGTTCCGCCGGTGCGCGCCCACGGGAATTGGCTGTATGTGCCGGGCCGGTGCATCGTTGCGGATTGAATTACCGCGTGTGAAACCGACTTCCCGGTCGGTCACGAGAGGGATTGAAGACCCTACGTGCGACTTTCGCACTTATGCCTGTGAATATCGAGAACTACATCCTGTACGAATTCGTGGCTTGAACGCTACAAACGGGTATCACGTAGATATTGCCGCGTCTGAGTTCGTAGCGTTCGCCTTTGATTTGGGCATAACCGGTCGCCCGCTACGCCGCGAGAGGTCAATCCACACACTGCATAGCCACTTGGCAAAGACGGATTCAATCTTGGGTCGTGCCTCCGAATCGAATATGATGGGTCGGGTGAGGTTTGGAGTGGTACAGTTGGCAGCCAAGGGGCTATGAATCGATCAGCCGTTATCTTTGATTTCGATGGGACGCTGACGGAGCCGTATCTGGACTTCGACGCCCTTCGTACGGAGCTCGGTGTCGAGGGGCCGGTACTTGAGGAGATGCAACGAATGGACTCCGTGTCGCGGGAGCGGGCGGAGGCGGCGCTGCTTCGCTACGAACGTGACGCGGCTGAAAACGCCACATTGCAGGTAGGGGCTGTCGAGGTCATCGATACGTTGCGGGAAAGAGGGCATCCGATTGCGATCCTCACGCGCAACGCCCGGCGGACGGTCAACTTCGTTCTTGAAAACCACGGCATCACTGTCGATGCCCTTCGCACGCGAGAGGATGGGGCCGTCAAGCCGTCTCCGAAACCGGTGCTGTCCATCTGCGAGGAACTGCGGTCCAACCCACGTCTCAGTTGGATGGTCGGGGACTACCTTTTCGATATCACATCTGGTCGGGCTGCTGGGACGCACACCATCCTGATGATCGGTGACAAACCGATGCCGGAGTTCGCCGATCAGGCTCACTACGTCATTCGCCGACTACCGGAGCTGTTGGGGATCATCGAGCGCGTGTTGACCTCCTCATGATAGCGGAGGGGATGGCATTTGCCGTTGTCTCCTCACATTCGGCGAGGATGATTACGTCTACGCTGTAGGCGGACGTGAGCTTCGCAACCCGTGTGTGCAGCGCACCCTTGTTAAGATTCCAAAACAGACGATAGTATCATCACGCCAAGTGATACCAGAATTTTGTTCTCCAGACCACCCTGTAATCGGGACGAGTCATGCTCATAACTCCGCTAATTGCCATCCTCACGGCGTGAACCCACACGATTCGGTAGACTCACATGACCGTAATAATCAGGAGTCTTCGGCCGTGCCGTATTCCGATTTACAGGCTTTTCTCGCCGATCTGGAGGCCCGGGGGCAGCTCAAGCGGACCAGGGCTGAGTTCGACCCGATTCCGGGAATCTCCGCCGTTGCAGATCGTGTGAGCAAGTTGCCGGCTGCGGATTACAGCCCGCCGCCGCTGATGATTGCCCAGCGTGTCCCATGCGTTTGCCGGGCGGGGTGGTCTACCCGGCGATGAACACGACCACAGGCTTGGTCACGTGCCGTTCGATATACTTGGCGGCGTCCGCGGCCTGGAGGTAGAACGCCCTTGTGGTTGTGATCGAGCAGTGGCACTTATGTCATATACTTGTCACTTATCCGCTCCGTGCTCGCGGAGAAGTGTCACGATTGCGTCACGGTGTTCTCTTTCTGCGATTTGCAGCGGGGTCCGGTCTTCGCCATCCTTCGCGTTTACGTCCCCACCCTTTGCGATGAGAAGCTCCACGGTTTTGTCGTGGCCGAACTTTGCCGCTTCATGCAGCGGCGTCCAGTCATTTTCGTCTTTCGCATTTACGTCCGCACCCTGCGCGATGAGAAGCCCCGCGACCACGTGGTGGCCCTTCTCTGCCGCTACGTGCAACGGCGTCCGGCCTTGCCGGTTCCTTACACCGGCGTCCGCATCGTTTTCAATGAGCCGCTTTGCCACTTCGTAGTGACCCGATTCCGCCGCCATATGTAGCGGTGTCCGGCCATCCAGCCCTTTCGCATTTGGATCTGCGCCTGTAGCGATGAGGAGTTCCACCACGCCGTCGCAGTCTCCAAGCGCGGCCACGTGCAGCGGCGTCCAGCCTTCATGGTCTTCAGCGGTTACGTCCGCACCTGCGGCAATAAGAAGTTCCGCCATTCCCTCGTCGCTTTGCAGTGTCGCCAAGTGAAGCGGTGTCCAGCCGTCCCGGCCTTTCACGTTCGTATCAGCGCCCTTGGCGATGAGAAGTTCCGCCACCCGGTAGCGACCCCGCAGTGCTGCCCAGTGCAGTGGGGTCGAGCCATCTTGGCCTGTCGCATTCACTTCCGCGCCGGAGGCTAGGAGACGCGCCGCTATCCCGTCATCGCCCCTAACCGCCGCGATGTGCAGCGGCGTCCATCCTTGCCGGTCCTTCGCGTTTACCTCCGCGCCCTTCGCAATGAGGCTTTTTACGATCTCATTGCGGCCCGACTCTGCCGCCACGTGCAACGGCGTCCGGCCGCCCTGACTTTTCGCATCGACGGTGGCCCCGTTCTCGATAAGGAGTCCTGTCACGCCGTCGTTATCCTGCGCAGCGGCCAGGTGCAGCGGAGTCTGGCCTCGACTATCCTTCGAATCTACATCCGCGCCGTTTGCAATGAGAAGTCGTGTCACACCGTCCCGGCTGAATTGCGCCGCCACATGCAGCGGCGTCCGGTCATCCTGGGTTTTTGCACTTATGTCCGCGCCCTTGGCGATGAGAAGTTCCGTCACCGCGTCCCGACCGAACTCTACCGCCACATGTAGCGGCGTCCAGCCATGCAGCGTTCTTGCGTTTATGTCCGCATCATTCGTGATGAGAAGTCCCGCCACACCGTTTCGACCCAATCCTGCCGCCATGTGCAGCGGTGTCCGGCCGTCTTGCCTTTTTGCATTGACGTCCGCGTCCTTCGCGATGAGAGCTCCCGCGACCTCGTTGTGTCCGGCCTCTGCGGCCAGGTGCAGCGCGGTCTGGCCTCTGTCGTCTTTCGTATTTACGTCCGCACCGTTTGCGATGAGAAGCTTCGCGACGACGTGGTGGCCCGTCGTTGCCGCTACATGCAGCGGCGTTCGGCCTTGCTCGCCTTTTGCACTTACGTCCGCTCCATCGGCGATCAGACGTTCCGCGATCTCGTTACTGCCCGACTCTGCGGCCAGGTGCACCGGCGTCCGGCCATCGTGCCTTTTCGCATTTGTATCCGCGCTTGCGGCAATGAGGAGTTCCGCCACCCGATCGCAGCCCTCCAGCGCAGCAACGTGCAGCGGTGTCCAGCCATCCTGGTTTTTCGCATTGACATCCGCGCCCTTGGCGATGAGAAGCGCCGCCAGCTCGTGGTGGTCCCGTAGTGCCGCCCAGTGCAGCGGTGTCCAGCCCTTCGTAGTTATGTTCGCGCCTGCGGCGACGATGAGTTCCACTACCTGCTCGTGGTCCCGCAGTGCCGCCCAGTGCAGCGACATCGAGCCATTCCGGGTTCCCGCGTCTATCTGCACGCCGGAAGTCAGGAGACGTTCCGCAACCCCGTCATGACCCTTGACCGTCGCTATGCGCACGGGCGTCCAGCCTTGCCGGTCTTTCGCGCCAACGTCTGCGCCCTTCGCGATGAGACCTTCCACAATCTCCTCACGGCCGAACTCCGCTGCCAAGTGAAGCGGCGTGCGGCCCTGCTGATCCTGCGCATCTATGTCTGCACCTCTCGCGACAAGAAACCGCGCCACCGCGTTGTGCCCCCCTACGGCGGCCCTGTGCAACGGCGTCTGCCCTCTGCCTTCCCTCGCGTTCACATCTGCGCCATTGGTGATGAGAAGCTCCGCCACCGTGGAATGCCCCTTCCCGGCCGCCACATGAAGCGGCGTCCAGCCGTCTTGATCTTTCGCATCTACGTCGGCCTGTCTTGCGATTAGAAGTTGCGCCGCCCAATGGTGCCCCTTAACCGCCGCCACGTGCAGCGGTGTCCAACCTTCCCGGGTTTTAGCGTTTACGTCCGCGCCGGCGGTGATGAGGAGCTGCGCCGGCACTGTGCGATCCTTTCCCACGGCTACGTGCAGCGGCGTCCAGCCGCGCCGGCCCTTCACGTTCACGTCCGCACCCGCGGCAATCAGTAGCTGCACGACCTGCCGGTAGCCTTGAGAGACGGCTTGGTGCAGGCGAGTCTGACCATCATCATCGATGGCATCCAAGTCCGCGCCCCGCTCAAGAAAAGCCCGAGTCTCCGCCAGCACCCCGGCCTCTGCCTCACTCGTTTCGTCGGCCGGTCTTGGCACTTCACGGTCGGCACCGGTCTGCACGCGCGTTGGGGATGTTTGCCTATCGTCCTCACCGGCGGCGACAACGGTGGAGACAGCCAGCGACAGCGCAACGCTCAGACGAACACCCCGTGGGCCCAACAGAAGATATGCCATGGTTTGGTCTCCTATCGTCGTCCTGGCTGAGAAGAACGGACAGGGTCAGGGATCGTCACATTTCGCCGTGGTCGCACTGAACTTCGGCGTTTTCGGGCGTGTGTCGACCACTGCCCTCGGTAAGTCTTCAGAGTCAACATGTCAGCAGGATGTTACAAATCCTATCGCAAGCGGTCGAGTCAATCGTTGCACCAGGTGGCACCTTGGCATAAACGTAGCATGTACCATAAGGATTCCATCTGGAGTGTCCAATGTAACGGAGCAGGAAGTGGGCGGACGGTCTTCACGGGCAGCGGGATACTGTGTTCCCGCTTGCAATGTCCATGGGGGATGTGCTCGCTTGCATCACGTCGAGCGACGCCTGCCGCGGTCAGGCGCATCGGCGGGCGATGTACCGCCGGCTGAGTCCAACGCCGATCACACAAGTTTGCCGCAGGTTGTCAGTTCCCAGGCTGCCGCTCCCGGATGACACGCCGGACCGCATCATGCAATAGTGCCGCCGTGTTGTCATCCGAATCGATCTCGACGAGGCGATCCAGCACGGCCAGCGCCCGTTCCGGTTCACCGGCGGCGTAGTGCAGATAACCGAGCAGGAGCAGCGCGCCGCGATCCTGCGGCGACTGATCCACTTGCCGGATCAGCTTCTCTCGCTGGGTATCGAAGATTAGCGGTTGGGGATAAAGAACCCGAACGTCGACGGGATAGTCGATCAGGTCCGCCGTCGTCAGCAGGGCGCGGCGGATTGCCATCCCGGCGACTTCGTAGTCACCCATCGCAAAGTTGACGAGGGCGTACAGGAACTTCGCGTACCCGTCCCGCTCGTCCGCCAGCATCGCGCTGACATAGAGGCGGCGCGCCTCGTCATACGTGCCGGCCATAAAGGCCGCGTTCCCCCGACCGACCAACGTGTTGTCCACCGGCTCGGTCAATGGGGCGTAGACTTCAGCACCGGACGGCATCGGTCCCTCCACGGCGGCCACGGGAGTCGGCGAAGCCGCATCGTATACCTCGACCTGCTTTGCGGGCCGCTCGACGTACACCACGTTCGTTTCGTAGAACCGATGCACATAAGGGGTGTTGAAGTACACGGTGTTGTAGCGGTAACCATACCACGGCTCGTAGTAGGCGTTCCCGTAGTAGCGGATCGGGTGGTACCGATGGAAGTAGCGG
>CAZJTP010000011.1:1999-42132 GCA_964548955.1 uncultured Phycisphaeraceae bacterium | reverse complement strand
CCTAGCACCGACCGCACGGCGCTGAGCGAGGCGTTATTGACCGGTCGAACGACCCGCCCCGCCTGCCCCGACTAGTCGATTAGTACCCTGCCTTTTACCAGATTACGCCGCCCAAGTCCAGCATTAACCATCGCCGGTGAGGCTGTTGCGCTGTGGGTAAGTGCATGTAGGGGGGAATATTGAAATTGCGGCTTGCAGCCCTTACCCGCAGCCGGCGGTTTCTCGTCGAGCATCCGAACAGAGATAGCAGCTGCATTACGGCCCAGTCTGTCGGGCGTGGCGTTCAATAATGGTACCGATGTCCGCCGGATCGAACGAGACATCCCACGCCCACTGTTCACTGTCAAACACTGGCTCCAGCGCTCATGTCGTCAGGTTCCCGACTGCCCGGTCAGGAGCCTATTGAGGTTTTCATCCCAGTCCTTGTGGGCATACTCTCCCTCATCAAGGACTTGGAACCGGAACTCGTGATTCTCGAAGCCCTCGCCGAGCTTCTGCCAGGTGACCTCGTGTCCCACATCCTCGAAGACCTTGGCGATCTCCCGTTTGTACTTCGTGTCCTCGCTGCCCTTGAGGTGCTTGCCCTTGCTCTCGACAACGAAGACCGTGGCGAGCGGAAGCTCCCGCTGGGCCTGGCCCTTCTGCACGATGAAGTCCGGATAGATTCGATTCTTCCGGTAGCCTTGCACCGAGAAATGCGACGGGCCAACCAGGTTACGATACCACCACAACACCTGTGAATGATGGTCGAGGTAGAGGGCAATGCTCCGCTCGTACTCGTTGACCTCCTCGGGTGCATAATCAAACAGGCTCTTCGCAACGTCGTTGTCGTTGTCGTGGCGCAGCCGTTTCGTAACGCGGACCGCGACTTCGCCCGGTATCTCAAACCGCCCCTCCACGCAGTCCAAGTAGAAGCAAAGCTGCCCACGCTGATGCAGCCTCTTGAACGCTTGTAGCGTCAGACGGTCCGTTTGCTCTCGGATGAATCCCTCGACCCGTTCTCGCAGCGCCGACTTCACCAGCGCCATCTGCCCCTTAATGCCGTGGAGCCGTTCGCATACTGCGTCAACCACGCCTCGAAGCTGCTTGACGCTGAGCCACTCCAGTCCGAGATTGGCAACCAGCCACGCCTTCACACGGTCATCGTTCTCCAGAACGACAGCCGACTCCTCGCGCGACTGAGCGTCCTGCCCCAACGTTACGCGGATGAATTGCTCCTTCGCAGCCGCCAATTCCTGCGAGAAATCCCACTCAACCGCGTCGTACTTGAAACGGGCTACATCGACGCTGGCCAGCAGGTGCTTGAAGTAGTCGAGCGCCTCGTATCCATCCTCGTTCTTCACGCAGAACCGCGGGACGAAGATCCGTCCCTCAAACGGCTTCTTGTAATGCTTGCGGAACTTCTCGCGAATCCTAGCCTTGCGCGTGCTGATTGGCTTACCTTTGTCCTGGCTCTGGTCAGATACGCTCGCGGCATCGCCTTCGTACCCCTCCTGCTCCAACGCCTTCTTGACCTCACCCACGACATCCTTCGATCTGCGATTCAGACAGTAAACATAGCTCTCATTGAGGTCATCAAAGGCGGTCCGTTGCTGATACGGCTGACGCAGGACCCGGCCCACGAGCTGCGTCATGCTACGTTGGCTCCGGGTGTTATTCAGGGAGACAAGGATGTACGCGAACGGGCAATCCCAACCTTCCTGCAAGGCTGCCTTCGTAATAATCCACTCAACCGGGCATTCGGAGTCAACCAGGTCGCGCCCTCCGATGTCGTCCTTTTCGGCCGTCTTGATGGCGATCTTCCGTTCCTCAACGCCGAGGCGCTGCATGAGGTGTTCCTTGACATCCTCGCTGTGGACGAACCTCGCATCTCGCTGGTCCCTCCCGGTCCGCTCGACCTGCACCAGTACGATTGGACGAATCGCATCTTCTGCGCGGCCACTCGCCCGGTAGTGCTTCTCAGCCAGCTTGTGGAGTTCTGCGCGCCGGTCGCGCGCCGCCGTCAGTACGTTCTTCCACGACTTCTGGTTGGAGTTGGCAATGTTGATGGGGAGCTTAATCATCTCTTCGTCGAGCAGCTCCTGGCCGCTGACCGTCACCAGCACATTGGTCTCGCACGGCGTCGCGGACAGCTCCACGACGATCCGCGCGTTGAAGCCCTCGATGGTTTCCCTCGCCAATCTGCTCGTGGCCTTGTGTCCCTCGTCGAGGATCACCGCCGGCTCGCACATGCGCACGAGATTGGCGATGGACGTCTTGGCCAGATACGCGCCCGAGTCGTCATCCTCTTCGAGCATGTCGAGGTTCGGGATACGATCCTTCAAAGCCTTGTGCCGCTCCGGCTCGTCTTCAGGCGGAAAGTGTGCAACGATGTTGCCGCCGCTGTCGTGGAAGAACTTGAGCGACTCCCGGTCCTGCCGATTCGTGCCCTGGAGCTTCACCATCAGGATGTTCAGGTTAGACGCAAGCTGTCCCGGCGTGAGCCGGGCGATCTCGTGCTTCTCCCAGACCTCGATCCGCCGTGAGAGGGCGAACTCCAGCGACTCCCGGTAGAAGTGGCGACGGTCGCGCAGTGCCTTGAGCGTATCCTTGTAAATCTGGTCGCTCGGGACCACCCACAGTACCAGACCCGCTCCGCGGCGGTCCTTGAAGATGGTCTTGTGGATCAAACCCAGGATCTGTGTGGCGAGCAGCGTTTTACCGCCTCCGGTGGGAACCTTGATACAGAACGTCGACAGGTCCAGGTTGAGCCCGTTGCGACGTTCACTTCGGTACGGTCGTGGGATTTCACACGCTTCCCACGCATCCTTGCCTGCGTGCCGGGTGTTGCCGTCGGCGAGCTCCTTCGCTAGCGCGTCCAGGTAGACGCGCACCTCGCTGACCACGCGCTCCTGGTATTGCTTGAGCTGCATCCCTATTCCCCCTCCCCTTGGGAGGGGTCGGGGGAGGGCACTTTTTGGGAGGGGTCGGGGAGGGCCTCTTTCTCCCTTTGGGAGGGGTTGGTGCAGGGCACTTTCGGCGACGGATCATGAGCGCCCAACCTCGCCTCGGCCACACGAAGGATCGTCTCGGCCACGCCCTCTCGATTTCTCAGGAATTCGTCGTTCGTAACGCGTAACACCTTTAGCTCCCTCTTGCGCATGTATTGATCCCGCGCCTCGTCCTTTGCCTCTTGTCCGACGTGCGATTGTCCATCCAGCTCGACAACCAGACGCGCTCTCTCGCAAAAGAAATCCGCCACATAGGGGCCAAGTGGTTGCTGCCGCCGGAACTTCAACCCGCCAAGCCGCCGCACGCGAAGCATACTCCAAAGCAAGCGTTCGGGTACAGGAGCGTCCTTTCGCAGCGCCCTGGCGCGCTCGGTCATGTGCTTTGACGCCTTTGGTTCGATTCTGTGTGCCATCACGTTCTCCCCTCCCCGTGGGAGGGGCTGGGGGAGGGCTGAACAACTCTTGCCACCAGCAACGCGATCCCACCCGATTGACCCAGCTCGCCGTGCAAACGCCCTCACCCTAACCCTCTCCCAGGGGGAGAGGGGATTACTTGAGATTGAACGGAACCAGCATCGGCCGCACCTTCTTGCGGTTGGCCTGTTCCCACTCACGCAGGTCGGCCCGGTGCAGCCAGATTTTCTCGCAGTACACGACGAGATTCCGGTTGGGGTCATGCTTAGCCGTGGTGTTCAAGAACTCCATGTCGATCGGCCAGTCCGTCTTGCGGTTCGGGCGGTAGAGCAAGTAGTAGCTCGTGCCCGCATGTTCGCCGATCTTCCCCGTTTCCTTGTCCGCGCCGCCCTTATCCCACTGCCTGCTCGTCTCCGTGTAGAATACGTACTTGGCGATGTCATCGTAGGACGGCAGCCGCTCGCCAAGGTCACGGTACTCGCCCAGCAGCGGGTGTTCACTGACACGAGCGTAAGTGAACGATCCACCGAGGCCGTCCGCCTTTCCCTTGATCTTCTTGATGCCGACGACCCGAACGACGCCGTCCTTGCACTCCGCCTTCACCTCGTCGAAGCGCTTGGCGTTCTCCGCCTTTACCTTCTCAACCTGCGCCATCAGCTCATCGGCCCGCTTTATCTTGGTTAGCGTTAGCCGTTCTTCAAGTAGTGTTTCCTTCTGCGTACCCTCGTACGCGTAGCCGGTTATCACACAACGAGCGCGCTTAGCAGTGATAGTTCTGCAAATGTTGACCTTCGCCTCTTCGTCCTTCTTGTTGTCGTAGGGTTGCTGAACCAGAATGACTCTTCGTTGACTTTCGGCGTCCTCAGCGTTTAGTTCAAACACCGCCTGTGCCGTGGTTCCAGAACCAGAGAATGAGTCGAGGACCCAACCGTCGGGATGACCACAAAGTCGAAGGACCTGTTTAACTAGCCCGACTGGTTTGGGATACTGGAACACGGTCTCGCCGAAGATCGCCTTGATTTGGTCTCGCCCTGTTTCATTATTGAACTCAGAGCCCTGCCAAATGGAGCCAAATAAACGGCCCTTGCTATTTCCCCCTTCGCTTTCAGCATAGTCGATTTCAAAGATATCCCATTCTTGACGTCCAGAATCCCGGCGACGAACCATTTTTGCGAGTAGGCGGTCGCTGTGTTTCACAACCGTGGATGGTTGCCACCTCCATACTCCGTCCGTTCCGTCGGATAGCTGCGGGAGGACCTTAACCCACCCACCGCACGACTCGATTGCGACTGCGGCTGTCCTTGGATCAACGTATATGGGAAAGTGCAGGTTGGGGCGATCCACACGGCGCGATAGCGCTCCACGCTTGCGAAGCCCAAGAAGCCGATACGATCGCCCGGTCTTATCAACACCTCCATACTCCCGCAATTGCTCTTCCGTCAGGTCAAGCCGGCCCGCCGAGAATCCTGCCCGCTTCGTACACACCACGATGTACTCGTGTTCGACAGCAATCTCTGTCCCAAGACGTCGACCGCGTGGATTGCTTTCCACGATAATTACGCCTTGCGCGCTCTCTGGGCCGAAGATTTCCGCCGTAAGATGAAGAAGGTGTTTCAATTCGCTCTCATCGATCGAAATGCACATCACGCCGTTTTCATGGAGTAGCTCTTTGAGAAGCATGAGGCGCGGGTACATCATGCAGCACCACTTGTCATGGCGGCAGGCGTCCTCGCCCTCCTTGCCGACCGTCCGGCCGATCCATTCTTTGAACTGTGGCTGCGTCAGATTATCGTTGTAGACCCAGTCCTCCGTCCCGCGGTTATAGGGTGGATCGATGTAGACGCAGTGTATCCGCCCGGCATGCGTGGGCAGCAGCGCTTTCAGCGCGATCAGGTTGTCGCCCTCGATGATAAGGTTGCCGTCGAGCGACGGGTCTTCACCCTTGGGCAGGCAAGACAGCTTCCTGTCGAACTCCAGCGTGTGGTGCGGAACGGTGTGGTGGTAGGTCTCGACCGCGGTCTTTCCCTTGAAGCTAAGTACGGGCATGGCCTACTCCACCGCAATCCTCCGCTTCCCTGCAACCCGCCACACGCAGGTCCTCCCAGCGCCGGAATGATACCGCCGGACCCGCGATACGGCACGCCCTTCGTTGGGGGATGGTGTGACATGTATACGCGACACTCGTCACCTGGCCGCCCAGATTACGCCCGGCTTGCCCGACCACGAGCGACCCCATCGCAAAGATTTCACACGCTTGTCCCTGCCCGGCGCCAAGCCTGCCCAGATTGCCAGTGTTGGGTGTGCGACCGCATCCTCCTGCCAATTCCTACGCCCTTCCATGTCACCTCTGCGGCCTTGCCCGCCCACACGAGCTGCGGGTCGAGGTGTGGGTCGTACTGGTAGGTCTTCTTTGCGCCCCCCTTTCCGGATCGGTCTGAGGCGTGACCATGCCGACGGGTGGGTTGTTGGCCCGCTTCTTGTCCTGATGGTCGTAGGATTCGATGGGCTTCTTAGCCGTGTTCTTCTTCCGAGCGGCCTGTCTGCCCATCGCCTTCTTCGCTGTGGCTTTCTTGACCGTGCGCTTCGCCATCGCCCGACCGCTCCTTCTTACTCATTTTCACATGCCGACATGGCTCCCGGACGGCCCGCCGCTGCCGCCCCGGCATTGCACATCATGCAGCAGAAGCGGTCATTCGGCAAGCGCAGATGCGGGTGAGAAGAACGGGGACGTCGAGAGCCAACGGCCACGCCAGGACCATACCCGTTCGGTGTATACGCCAACTGGCAGCCGCAGCAACTCAGCATCCGGATTGCACCGTGATTACTCACAAAGGATCAAACTGTCGACACGTAGCATTGTAGAGTACGTGTGAGGGCTCCGCGGGCCGAGGCTGTAGTGCTCGACGCCGGTCCGAGCGGCGCGGTCCTCGATCCTCAGCCCGGGGACGCAACAAGAGGTGTGTGTGACGGCAAGGAGTCTTTCACGGAATCAATCGAACCAAGACACGCAATCCTTCGTCCGGTGCAACGGCCATGTCTGCGGAATGCATCCATGTCCGCCTTTGCCGGGCACGCCACGCGGCTGTGTGGATCGTTTCGACGCTTTGGCGTGTCGTTGTTTCGCAATCCCCGATCGGCAATCGGCAATCGGCGATCTCCTCATCCGCCGAGTTTCACGCTGATGGCCACGCCGTCGCCGATCGGAAGCCACACGGTTTGCAGCTCGGGATGGTTTTGAAGGGCTTGGTTGTACAGGGTCAATGCGTACCGCCATCGCTTGGCTTCGTCCGGGAGGTCCATCACGGGGAACAGCACATCGTCCGTGACCAGCACGCCGTGCGGTTCGAGCAACTCGACCAATCGTGGCAACATGCGCAAGTAGTCATCCTTGTCGCCGTCCTGCAGAATCAGGCCGAACGACCCCGTGAGGTCGGCGATAGTATTATTGGCATCGTCGACAACCACCTCAATCACATCGCCGAGCCCGGCATCGGAGATGTTCTCTCGGGCGACTTTTGCCAGGGGTGAGTCTATTTCGATTGTGGTCAGCCTCCCGCCGACTTGCTGCAAAGCCCGACCCATGACGATGGCTGAGTATCCCGTCGACGTGCCGATTTCGAGTACCCGCTGCGGCCGCGTCGCGAAGATCAACACGTCGACGAGTTGGGCCGCCCAAGGCCCGATGGTCGGCTGGGTGGGCAAACCAGCCACTCCGCCGCGCTGGAGCCTCGTAATCTCCTCAGGTAGCAACTCCTCGAGGTATTCCTGCGCACTGTGCCAGTCGTAGGGTGGAGGTTGGCTCATGCTACTCCGCGAGCACGTTTTCGACCTCGGGACGTAGAGCCGCCTTGGCGGCGTCACCCAGCTCGTAACTGACACGCATGGACGGCTTGTTGATCTTCAGCAGCCGCCCCAGGTCGATCGGTGTGCCGATCAGGACAAGGTCGCAGTCGGCCGCGTTGATCGTCGCTTCCAGCTCAGATATCTGCTTGTCACTGTATCCCATGGCCGGTAGGACCTCCGTGACGTGGGTGTATTTCTCGAAGGTATTCTTGATGGAACCGACGGCATAGGGTCTGGGATCGACGATCGCGGCGGCCCCATGTTTTTGGGCGGCGATGTGGCCGGCCCCGTACGTCATCTCACCGTGCGTGATTGTCGGCCCGTCTTCGACGACGAGCACGCGCTTGCCCTTTACGGCGGAGGGATCACCGACCGTCACGGGCGACAAGGCTTGGATGATCCGCGCACTAGGGTTGATTCGCCGGATGTTCGCCTCCACGGTCTCGACGTCTTTGGGCTTTGCGGTCCCAACCTTGTTGATCACAACGACGTCGGCCATTCGCACGTTGGTCTCACCCGGGAAGTAGCGCAGCTCATGTCCCGGCCGATGTGGATCAGCCACGACGATATACAGATCGGGCTTGTAGAAGGACGTGTCATTGTTGCCGCCGTCCCAAAGGATCACATCCGCTTCCTTCTCCGCTTCCCGGAGTATTTTCTCGTAGTCGACACCGGCGAACACGATATTGCCCGCAAGGATGTGTGGCTCGTATTCCTCGCGTTCTTCGATCGTGCAGTCATGATGGTCCATGTCCTCGATGGTCGCGAAGCGCTGACAGATCTGCTTGGTTAGATCGCCGTAGGGCATGGGATGCCTGATGGCTGCCACCCGCTTGCCCATCGATTTGAGGATCGACGCGACCGCCCGTGACGTCTGACTCTTGCCGCAACCGGTGCGCACGGCGCAAACCGCGATGACCGGCTTTGTCGACACGAGCATCGTGTGTTTCGGACCCATGATGCGGAAGTCCGCGCCGGCTGCATTGACGATCGCCGCCTTGTGCATCACCTCCTCGTAGGGAAGGTCGGAGTAGGCCATCGCGACCTGGTCGACGTCATGCTTCTTGATGAGCTCGGAGAGTTTCTCTTCTGGCTCGATCGGGATGCCGTCCGGATACCGCTTACCGCACAGCTCGGGCGGGTACGTCCGGCCGTGGATGTCGGGAATCTGCGCAGCCGTGAAGGCGACCACATGGTATCGAGGGTCGTTGCGCCAGAAGGTGTTGAAGTCATGGAAGTCGCGGCCGGCGGCCCCGACGATGATAACCTTAACCTGATCTTTCGACGGCGAAGACATAAATCTCTCTCAAATCCTCCGATGTAGTACAGGGTTTTCTCTCTGCACGGCCGGTACCAATCGGCACAGGCAGTGTGTTAGCGCATCGGTTCAACGCAGACCGCCTACCCGATTTGGATCCGTCCGCTCATACCGCACGAGGATCAAGGCCGGCAAAGCCTTGGACTCCGGCGGGTTCGCGCCTTCCAAGGGCCGACTCTAGGGCAATAGTCCGCCTTGAGCAAGCGTCCGAAACGCCCGACGGGCTGGCGCCCGATCCGGACACCCTTACGCACGGTCCTTCACTCCCAATCAACCAAATGACCCTCATGTGTTGCAAAACCACGGGATAAGCCGTCCGTAAGCGCGGGTACACTTGCAGCACCGAAGCAGGGCTCGATAATCGTCGCCATGACGACCGAACAGCCATCCAGTTCGGCTGCACGGGAGCCTGGCGTCACGCGGCATTACATTCTGGGCACGGCCGGCCACATTGACCACGGCAAGACCTTGCTCGTCAAGGCCCTTACCGGCGTCGACTGCGACCGTTTGCCCGAGGAACGTCGCCGCGGCATGACAATCGAGCTGGGTTTCACTGCGCTCACGATCGGTGATACCAGCTTCGGGATTGTCGACGTGCCTGGGCATGAACGTTTTGTGCGCATGATGGTGGCCGGCGCGACCGGCATCGACGTCGCCTTGATCGTCGTTGCCGCCGACGACTCCGTGATGCCCCAGACAATCGAGCACATCGAAGTACTGCATCTTCTCGGCGTTCGGCGCGGTGTTGTGGCCGTTACCAAAATCGACACCGTCGACACCGAGATGGTCGAGTTGGTTGTCGACGACGTTCAACGATTGCTAACCGGTACGCCGCTGGAGAATGCTCCGATCCGTCCGGTCTCATCGGTTACCCGTGAAGGACTCGAAGATTTGAAGCGTGCGATCCTCACCGTCTCACAGGGCATAGAGAAAGAAGCTGCGAAGGGGCCGTTCCGTCTGGCGATCGATCGAGTGTTCACCGTGCAGGGGCGCGGCACCGTCGTGACGGGTTCAGTGCTGCGCGGCAAGGTGTCGGATGGTGACACGCTCGAGGTCTGGCCTTTGGGGGAATCCTGCCGCGTCCGCGGCTTACAGACGCACGGCGTTCACTCGGAGATGCTGGCCTGTGGACAACGTGCAGCCATCAACGTCAGCGGAATCGACCGTGAACGGTTGCAGCGCGGGGCGGAACTCGCCACGCCTGGTTATCTCCAGCCTTCGCGCATGATCGACGTGCATTTGGAGTGTTTGACGTCATACGGGCGGCCGCTTAAATCGACGGGCGTCGTCCGCCTGGAGATCGGCACCACCGAGATTCCGGTCCGCGTTGTATTGTTGAAGGGAGAGACGCTGCTGCCGGGTGAGTCGGCCTATGCGCAATTGCGGAGCGGTGAATCGCTGACGGCCTCGTTCGGCCAGCGATTCATCATCCGCGACGAAAACGCGACACGCACCATCGGCGGCGGCATCGTGCTGCGAACCGTCACCCGCCGGAAACGGCGTGACCCCGCGAAGGAGCTTCAACGCCTGCAACGCATGGAGACGGGTGACCCAATCGATCGGGTAGAGGAGGTGCTGCGACAGGCGTGGTTTACCAGGCCGACGGACATACAGCTCTGTGCACGTACCGGTGTCGAGTTGGACGACATGCCGGACATCCTGCAACGGCTTCAAGCGGAGCATCGTTGGGTGCCACTGGCCGGCACCGAACATAAGGTCGTGCCGGCGGCGTTGGACGACCTCGCCAACCGGCTGACCGGTTGGCTCGAGCGGTACCACGTAAGCCATCCTGAACTGCCCGGCCGATCCGGCGACAGCGTGCTCGGTTGGTTCGAGCGCATGACGAATCGTTCGATGGCCCGCCCGCTCTTTGACGAGTTCGTAAAGAGAAAAACGCTGAAAGTTCTCGGCCGGTTCGTCTGCCTTCCCGCGTTCGCGCCGTCGCTGACCGGTGCGGACGAGAAGCTGATGACGGCAATGATCGCTGAGATCCGGGCGGGTGGTTTTCATCCGCCGCTGCTCGACAACCTTTCGATTGCGTCACAGGCGGACCGGAAGCGCTGGGAGCGTCTTGCTACGCTGTCCGTAGCACTGGGAGACCTCGTCCAGATCGCTCCGAAGCTCTACCTTCACGCCGATATGGAACGACAGCTTCGATATAAGGTGGCCGGATTGATCCGTGAGCGCAGCGGAGTGACAGTTGCCGAGGTGCGCGAGGCGCTTGATTCGAGCCGCAAGTACGTCGTTCCCTTCGTGGAATACCTAGACCGCGTTGGTTTCACGAGGCGGATCGAAGATCGCCGCGTGCTCGTTGAGACAAAAGATGCCTGATGAAAGACCATCCATCCATCGTGTGAGGCGGCGTACGACGCCGCAGATCAAGACACTGCTCCAATCTCTGCCGTCGGTCTCCGCCATGCTCGAGCACGACGAGGTTCGCGAGTGGTTGCGCGGTGTCCCCCGCACATCGGTGGTAGTCGCGATTCAAGCCGCGATCGACTCCGCACGCACGGCGATTCTAGAGGGTAGGATACTCGATCCGGTCGATCCGCAGGAATTGCTGGCCCGTGCCGAACTGGAGCTGTTTGAACGATCCATACCGTCCCTGCGTCATGTCATCAACGCCACGGGGATCGTGTTGCACACCGGCCTTGGGCGGGCGCCGCTCAGCAGCGCCGCCATCGAGGCCATCACCGACGGTGCGAGCGGCTATTGCAGCCTCGAATACGATCTTGGCACCGGCAAACGCGGACGGCGCAACACGCACGTCGTGGACCATCTAACCAAAATCACCGGGGCCGAGTCGGCGACGGTGGTCAATAACAACGCTGCGGCTACGCTGCTCATCTTGAAGACCTTCGCTGCCGGGCGTGAGGTCGTCGTTTCGCGCGGGCAGTTGATCGAGATCGGAGGCAGCTACCGCCTGCCGGACATCATGCATGCCAGCGAAGCGTCACTGCGCGAAGTGGGAACAACCAACCGCACGCGCATCTCAGATTACGAACGGGCCATCAACGACAACACAGCCATGCTGATGCACGTGCATACGAGCAACTACTGCATCGTGGGATTCACGGAAGAGGTACCCATCGATGCGATCGCGCCGCTCGCGCACCGGTATCATCTGATCGCGGTCGACGACCTCGGCAGCGGCGCGCTGTTTGACCTCACGCAGTACGGCCTGCCCGAAGAACCGTGCGTCCGCGCTTCGCTGGCCGCCGGAGCGGATCTGGTCTGCTTCTCCGGCGACAAGCTGCTCGGCGGACCGCAATGCGGTGTGATCGTGGGGAAACGCAGCCTCATTGAAGAACTCGAATCGAACCCGTTGCTGCGGACATATCGTGTCGGGAAGTTGACACTGCTTGCACTCGAGGCGACGCTTCGCGCCTACCTCGATCCCGAAGAGGCTATAACCCGCATCCCAACGCTTTCCATGCTCAGGGCGTCGACCGATGAGTTGGCCGCAAAGGCCCGGAATCTTGCGGAACTGCTGGAAGCCGCGCTTCCCGGCGAACACTTCTATGTCTGCTCGGACGTCGGCTTTGCCGGCGGTGGCTCGATGCCGGGATGCGAGCTGGAGACCGTTGTGGTCCAGTGGCAACCGGAGGACGCCTCCGCGGACGCGATGGCGACCCGGCTGCGCGAGGGTGAGGTTCCGGTCATTGTCCGCATCCGCGACGATGCGATCTGTTTCGACTTGCGCACGCTCCGCAAATCCGACTTCGAGAACCTGATCGCCTCGGTTACCTCAGCCGTGTGGGATGGCGACGCCGAGGCAGAGTCGGAATCGGATGGACAAACACCCCCCGTCTAGAGCAGTTTCTGTTCTTGAAGCCCCAGAAAAACTGCTTGGCGTTGTAAAAAGCGACCTCCAACGTCCAGCGGGCTTGGCTGAAGAAGCGGTGATAACAACTGAAGGTCTTGAGGTTGAGTCCGTCGCCGGCCAGGAGGATACGGGTGACGGTACGTCAGCCCGATCCCGGCAAACAGCCGGTGACGATGACGCAAAAGGTCTGGAAGGACGGTTTGGCAAAACACAAAGCAAACTGTTGGATCGACGCGTCCATAGTCGATGTGAGGGTCATAACAAGGGCCTCCTGCCCACGAGTCCTGGAAATCCGTTTACATTATCCAGGGAATCGGCAGGCGGCCCTCTTTTCCAGGAGCGGAGGAGCCCCTGCGAGGCCTCCAAAAAGTGCAAAACTCTATGGGCTGTGATTGGAAAGATGTCCGAAAATGTATGGTCGTCCCCGCGATCCAGCCGGTCGAACGGCCCGACTAACTCGCGTTGCATGCACAGCCGAAAGGTTGAAGGGCGTGTTTGGGATCACGCGTTAGACGTATGAAGACGTCATTGGCTGGTCGTGAAGGTTGGACCTTCCTCTTTTTGAGCCTTATACTTTCTATGAGCTGTGGGGATGGTTTCGGATGGACGGGGATTGGCATGCAGGCCCAACCACGTTCGATCAGGTAAAGCAATGTATACGAAGCTGTGATTGGCCGGATTGGTCAGTGCCAATGGAACACTGACGACGACCAAAACCGCCGGCACGGTGTCGGGGATTCGATAACTCGCTGTCTGAAGGACACGGCATGGTACGCACCTCGAAACGCTGTAGAAGGACTTTTCGAAGGGTGTTGGTCGGTTGGGCGATGCTCTGTGGTGTCGGAATCGCCTCCGCGGACAATACCCCCCACGCCGCCACGCTATCGCAGGACGATCTGTGGCGCCGGACCATTGACCTTGTCACCCACGGCGATTTTGAGGGCGCGACCGAGACCTTTAAGGATGTTCGCGCCGGTGGGCAACTCACCGAACGGATTCTCGCCTGGCTTGAGGAGTACGAAGCCAAGCAGGCAGCCCGACGGGAACTGAATCGGGCCGATTTTGAGAAGTACGTCGGATATGCCAAGGCCCGGATCGAACGCAAGGAGTATCGCGACGCGTTGAGCTGGGCGCTGGGGGCGTTGGACTGCGCCGAAGATCGCGAGGCCTTCCTGCAGAGCGACTGGCTGCTGGATCTCGTCAATGATTCACTCACCGCCGCCGGTGAGTTTCGCCAAGAGCAAAAGTGGCGGCAGGCATGGTACATCTACTCCCAGCTCAGCGGGCTGTTCGAGCGCGAACCGCGGTATGAGAAGCTCGAACGCGAGATGCTTACGCATTTGCGCCTCGACACCATGTTCAAGGAGGACAGCTACTGGGAGGAGCGAATCGAGAAGGTTCGGTGGAAGGACGCGGAAAGGGCGCTGGTTTACGTTGACAAGTACTACATAGACCCCGTGGATTTCAGGTCCATCACTGAAAACGGCCTGGAACAACTCCTGCTCCTGACGGAGTCCGCGACGGCGAGGGAGCAGTTCGTGGGCCTTCGTAACGACGACGACCGGAGGGACTTCGAGAATCGCATGCAAAAACGTCTTGACCAGGTTAAAGACGCCACCCTTGTCAATCTCGATGCCTGCATTGACCATTTCAAACGGGTCGTGAGGCACATCAACCCGGAGACAATTAAGCTGCCGACCGAGCTGATTGTTTACGAGCTTATGCGCGGCGCGTTCGAACCGCTGGACGACTTCACCACCATCATCTGGCCCAAAGACGCAGAGGAGTTTGATAAACACACTCGCGGAGACTTCGTCGGTGTCGGCATCTCAATCATCAAGAATCGGGCTGATGAGGTTGAGGTGGTAACGCCGTTGGAGGATTCCTCAGCCTACCGGGCGGGCATCCAAGCGGGTGACATCATCACGCACGTAAACGGCGATAGCCTCAAGGGCTTCTCGCTCAACAAGGTTGTCGAAACCATCACCGGCCCCGAGGGGACCATGGTCACTCTTGCCATTCGCCGCGACGGTGAAGCGATCGAGTTTTCGCTTGAACGCGCGAACGTGAAGATCCGCTCGGTCAAGGGCGTTCTTCGCAACCCCGACGACGAAGAGCGGTGGGACCACTGGGTCGACCGGGAACGCGGCGTCGGCTACATCCGAGTCACCAACTTCCAGCGCAACACCGTGGAGGACGTCGACAACGTGCTGAGCGAATTGGTGGGTCTTAAGGGATTGATCCTGGACCTGCGCGGCAATCCCGGGGGTTTACTTGATTCCGCATGGCAGCTCTCGAGCCGATTTCTCAAGCGAGACGACGTGATCGTCAGCACGAAGGGGCGTATCCCGTCCGAAAACCACGTGTTCCCTGCTCCGGGCAACGGTCCCTATTCGGATATTCCGTTAGTTGTGCTGGTGGATGAGAGAAGCGCCAGCGCATCAGAGATTGTTTCCGGCGCGGTTCGTGACAACTACCGGGGTATCGTGGTCGGCGAGCGAACGTTCGGCAAGTTCAGCGTCCAGAACTTGATCTCGCTGAGCCGATCGGGCGCAAAGCTCAAGATCACGACCGCCGGATACTACCTCCCCAGCGGCGTCTCGCTGCAGCGTGGACCGGACTCCGACGAGTGGGGCGTCGAGCCGGACATTCCGGTACGCCTCGTCAACAAGGAAGTGCTGAATGCGTACAAACTCTGGCGAGAGGCCAACCTGCTCGGCCCGCCCAAGTCGACCGATGATAAGCCCGTAACTGACACCGAGGACGACGAGGCCAAAACCGGGGAGGCGAAGACCGACACGGTCGACACCGGCGACGGCGAAGCAGGCAGCGACACGGCGAAGACCGACGGTGAAGCGGCGGACAAGGCTGACACTGTCGAGCAAGAGTCTGGAGCTACGGAAGGTACCGGTGCCGAGAAATCCGCCAAGGACGATGACGCTTCCAAGGAGGACAAGCTGCCCCCGCTCGAACAGCCCGACGAAAACAACCGCCCCAAACAGGACCCGCAGCTTGACACCGCGTTATTGCTGATGCGGGTCTTGTTGGCAGGAGAATCATATCCCACACTGGCAACGGCTGACACGAAAGAGAACATCGACTCCGTAAGGCGATAAACCGCCTCGGATCCTCTGACAGAACCTGTGGGACCGACTTCCCAGTCGGTTAAGAGACAGGCTGGAAAGCCCGTCCGATATGGGTGTCGTCGGACACTCATAGCGAACATCCCTGTAAACGCGCAAGCGACGTGTCGGGCTCGAAGCGGCCCGGCAAGGTGCTTTCATTTTGCGGTGAGCGCCAGCTTTGGAGGTAAACGTGGATTTTACAAGGTTCCGCGGTGTAAACCTCGCTCGGATCGCTGATCCGAGCCCTCCTTGACATTTCGCGCGGGCATCGCCCGCATGGACTCGCTCCGCGAGTGGCGAAATGTCAAGGACCAACGCGGGGTGTAGATTGGTAACTCGCTTACGACCCATCGCTCGCGCTTAGGGCTCGGTTCAACACTCCACGCACATCGTGACGCCCACGCTCCCTGGTTTTGTGCGGGAGTGTCGCCCACTTGACGGCACAATGCATGCAACCTAGATTGCGTTTATGGCTGAGATGATTCTATCGGGCGAGTGTCAGTGGTGATGGTGGGAGATCGGCCCGTGAATGAACGAAGGCAAGACCGCACCAAGGCACGGTCTTTGGGTCCCCGCGCAGGTTAAATCCTGCGGCTCGTAGTGATGTTACAGGAAGGAATCCGAGCGTGGAACAAACGCTGATTATTCTGAAACCGGACGCGCTTAAGCGCCGCCTCGTTGGGCGGATCATACAACGATTCGAGGACAAAGGGCTGGTCATCGTCGGCATGAAGTTTATGCACATGTCGCGAGAGCTGGCGGAGCGGCAATATGCACCGCACAAGGACAAGTCATTCTATCCCGGCCTGATCGACTACGTCACCGGTGGACCGGTGATTATCATGGTATTGAGAGGCAGACGATGCATCGAGATCACACGGACTTTGATGGGTAAGACGGCCGGCTACGAAGCCAAGCCGGGAACCATCCGCGGCGACTTCGGAGCGGATCAGACGTTCAACCTCGTGCACGGTAGTGACTCCCCGGAAACGGCCCGGACGGAAATCGCCCTGTACTTCACCGGTGAGGAATTGCTGGATTACACGCCATCCGGCACTGAGTGGGTGTTCAAGACAGACGACGGTGCATAGCGCGAATTGCGAATGATGAGTGGCAAATGGCGAATGGGAGTTCTGAATTCGCCATTTGGCCTTCGTTACTCCCAACAGGTGGAGACACCGCTTATGAAGGTACAATCGATCGAGTCGCACGAACAAAATAACATGGACATGGAGGGTGCATCCCAGGTCAAAATGCGCATGCTGATCGGGCCACAAGAAAAGGCTTCGAACTTCCACATGCGCCACTTCGAGGTCGGACCGGAGGGCCACACGCCGAGCCACACCCACGACTATGAGCACGAGATTCTGGTCATAAGCGGCAGCGGGCTCGCGAAGTCCGAGCAGGGTGACCGGTCGATCGCACCCGGCGATGTCGTCTTCGTGCCACCTGATGAGAAGCATCAGTTCGTCAACACCGGTGATGAACCACTGCGGTTCATCTGCCTGATCCCCGCGCCGAGCGACTCTGCATAACGGGAGACCGCATTGTACCCCGCGGTGCCGATGCAGTACGCGGGACCGACACAGTATGTGGGACCGACTTTTCGCTCGGTCAAAAGACAGGCTGGAATGCCCATCTAACATGCGGAATCGGAAATCCTGTCTCACATGCGGTGGGAGCGAGGCTCCAGTGACAGATCCATGTCTTCGTTACGAAGATCGGCGACCACCCCGGCGTTCCGATAAGATCTGACATGAGGGACACGCGTCCCGGTAGCCCATCGGGACCGTTGTGTCGACTCCCAGACGCTCACACGTACCGGTGGGGCGGGATCGCGTCAACAACCGGCCCACTCGGGGGACGCCCGGTCCGCTATAGTTAATACTCCCTACCAAATCGTCCGATACGGAGGCATTCGGGCAAACAATCTGAACGGTTCAAGGATTAATCACTATGATACGGAACGACAATTTTACAGTCTCCCGGAAGGTGCTTTACCTTGCGATGGTTGTGCTGCTGGTCGCGATCTTCATCGGTGCGAGACGGGGGGCACCGCCGATCTACCTAGCCGTCGGTTTCATCGGTGAAATCATTCTCGTAGCCACGGTGCATCTGTCGTCGGCGATTCAGCGGTACAGCGGCCTGGCCGGCCACGGGCGCGAACAATAAAGCAGCAATTCCCGGTTTCAGGTTCTTTCAACCACCGATGCGAGGGCGCCCTGCATAACGCCGCCGAGGAATTCGCGCACTCCACGTGCCGCGCTCCGTTGGCGAAACGTGGGACGGTCCCGACCGCGTCACGGTTGCAGGGGGGCCAGGCTACCTTGGATTCCCTGCAAGGCTGAGCTTCGACTCAGGAAGCCGTAGGGATCGGAAATGTCCGCTTGGCTCGCACCGAATCGCGAACTCTGCTGGCTGTGCCGGTTCATGAATTCTATGCCGGTTACGTTGTAGCTGACGCTAACACCGGCACGGACGAAGATATTGCGATTGATGAAGTCCTGGACCCGCGTTTCCCACGTTTCTGGCACCCACAAGATGTCTCCGGGAGCGAGTGCGACGTTTGGATCTTGTCCGCGTGCCAATCGATTCAGGTTCAATTCCACATGCACATCGGTCCCGTCGGGCATCCGGTGAATTAGGGTGCCCTCCCGTGGGAAGACGTCGGTGCGAAGCCCGCCAGCCGCCGCGAGCGCTTGCAGGACGTTGATTTCTGTGTACGGCGGGTAAATCTGCGGTCCTATCCGGTTCACGAGCCCGCCTACGAAGACCGTATTAGGTTGAGCGGCCTGAACATAGATGATGTCGCCATGCTCGAGTGGATCAAGCGCTAGGGCTTGTTGAAGCTCGACCGGGTCGCGAAGATCAAACGTACCCTCGTCGGCGGGATGACGGATGCGGCGAAGGGTCGCGTGCCCCGAGGCCAGCTCCGAGGCGCCACCAGCTCCGACGATAGCAAAAAGCATATTCCGCTGATTGCGCCTAAGTGAGATTAGACCGGGTTCGGTGACGGCGCCCATGACAAGGACGTTGGTGGTGTCAGCCTCCACCAGCTCGACGTGGACCACTGCTTCATGAAAGACCGCCGGTACATATGTGGCACGGATCGCGTCCTCCACGTCCTCAAGTGTCTTATCAGCGACTTTGATTGAGCCGACGATCGGAAGATCGATTTCACCATTGCGGTCAACGCGTGCTAGGAAAGACGGCATTAACCCGGCTTCATCTATGCCTGCTAACGTTATGTTCACCACATCGGACGGTCCGACCTCATACGGCCTAAGATAACTGTCGATGTCGATAGCCACCGGCTCGCCCTCGCTTGGTTCCTCCCCCTCTGCTGGCGGGGGAGCTTGCTGCATCTGCAGGAACTCACGGAAACTGATTCGGTGTTCTGGTGCGCAACCAGCTACCGCAAGAGCCAACAGACCCGCCAGCCATGGTTTAACCATTGACTCCACAGCCTCATGCCGCGTGCATGCCAGCCTCATCTTGTCGTTCATCTTTTTATCCCAGTCTTGGCCGCCGAGAACGTTGAAAACAGAACCGATACGCCTGCGCGGAATATCTACACTTCGACAAAACCCGTTGCGAACGTCCAATAAATCTTGCCGGTCGCACGCTGAACCGGGGTCCGCCAAGCAAGCCGTAGCTGCCCTGGAACGGGCGATTTTGGGTTGTCAGGACGGGGTCTGGGTACGATGGGATTGATCCAAAAAGCCGTTGAGAGAATCCCTGCGGGCTGGGACGAGCGAATTCCTCGTGACTGAGCGGGTGTTCGTCGAATTGAGCCAGTATTACCAGCTTCTGCTCATCAGCCCATCACCAGTGGGCCGTAGAACAACCGCTGCGCTCCTATTGGGAGTCCAGGTACGAAGTCGCCGGCCACAGGGAAGTTGCCCTAGTCGAGGACCTCGAGAATAGCAGAATCGATCTCGAGCTCGGCGGATTGACCGACGAAGTCTACTCCGATGTACACACGCCAGGGACCACGACGCCGGAGGACCACGCCTTCGAGCCCCATAAGGCTCCCGGCGATGACTCGACAGCGGGATCCGGTCCGAAGCCGTGGGTAGAGGTCAACCGGTTCGTCACTGTTCACCACACGCTCGATCTGGCGGAGGTCTTTTTTCAACTGCTCCTGATCCGTGACGTCCAATATGTTGGCGACCCGGTTGGTCTGCAGCGCGCCAAGACGATCTTCCAGACTACCGCACAGGAAGACATACCCGGGAAACAACGGGATCGACACGTGCTTGATCGTGCCAGCGTACGTGCGCCTGTGGTGCACGAGAGGAAGGTAATATTGAATGCCTCGCCGAGTGAGATGAGTGGCTATTACTTTCTCGTTGCGCGACCGGGTGTGCAAGACCCACCATCGACCCACGAAGCTGTCCACCAGTGACGTCGGCTGGACTTGATTGGTCGGGGGGTCAACTCCCGCGGCCGATGCGCAAGCCCGTGAGAGAGACGGACGGTTTCTGTTATCGGCCATGGCTCCGCCTGTTGAAGAAGACCTCACCCACTACGACGTTCCACAAGTATGCTACCGATCCGGAACTGGCGGATCAAGTCAAGCTCGCGTGTCGCGCTCACCAGGTAACATCGACCTGATCTACGATGCTGCAGAGCGGCGCAGAGCCGCCTACCTGTTTTTGCATATAGATGTCCTACACCAGGAGTATGGCGAGCGGGACGTGAGATGCGGTAACGCAGGTGTTGCTGCGGCATCCCGCTGACCGAGACGCCGTCTGAGAATCGAGCTTCTTAGTCCTGCGCGTGACGGTTTGTCAACACTTCGGGACTGATAACTTCTGGTGGCAGCGTTTACTTTACTACTGCCCCAAGGACCGAGAGGCCTATGTATGCCGATACAGAGGAGATTATAGGATCACGACAGGAGTGCAGAGATGAAGAGCACGCAACGTAAGAGGTGGGCAGCCTTGCTGCTGAGTGGATCCGTTCTGCCAGTGCTCGGCACCTGCTCGCCCGAAGACTACTTTGCCTTGAGCGCAAGAGCCGTCTCCGTTGCTGTAGCTGACAGCATTCTGGCAACGGCGATCAGCCCAATCTTCGACGCACTCGGCCTCCCGGAGTTTCCAAATGATATGCTCCGGCCTGTGTCTCTTTCTCTTCACGAGAGCCTCCTTGCCCGTCAATGGCGGTTGAGACTCTCGTAACCGCTGGATCAGAAAATGGGTAGCAGGCCACTGGGTCATCATCAATACCGCCGAAAACGGCTAAAGTTCACAAGGAGACAGTGCCCGATGCCCCACGAATCAGGCATCATCTTGGGTTTGTGGTTTCTTGCCGTGCAGGTACGTTTTTCTGAGCTGTTTCAAGCGCTCTTCCGAGAAGAAAACGCACTCTTCCTTTCGGGCGATGCCACTCGCGACGTCTTTCGCAAAGGTCTTGCAGGTTGGCGCTCCGCATAGCCCGCAGTTGAGATCGGGGAGAGTGCTCATGACTGTTTCTTCTGCCTTTATCCTTTCTACCCGTTCCTTCAGGTTGCCGTTAGTCTTGCCCGCGATGCGCGGCCCCACCTGGCCCTTCAAGGAGAAGTCTTCGTTCGGATATCGCCTTTCGACGTCTGCCTCGAGTGTCGGATCACTCTCCGGTAATTCGGAAAGAAGTCGCTGTATTTTGCTGAGCGTAACGTAGATGTTGTCCACGCTCAGGTTTCCGCCGATGCACCCGCCCCAGCAGGCATCGCATTCGAGATACTCGATGTTGCGCAGCTTTCCTTTCTCGATGTCATCGAAGACTTGTATAATGTTGGACAGCCCGGTAACGGACATATACCGATGACGCCCGAGAACGCGGCCCTGCCCCTGGCTTGTAGCCCAGCGAAGCATTTCAGCACTGCGGACGTAGCTTCCCAACAGATTCTCCGTCTCCTCTTTGTCCAGTGAGCGCGTCAAGGCCACGATGTCGTTGTATACGTCCGAAATCCCCAACGCCCCATCGAGATTGCTCTTCGCACCCTCGGCTGGTTTTAGAATGGAAATAGTCTTTGCCTGACACGGCGTGATATAAATGGCGGCTATTTGGCCGGGGTCAATGCCGAGTTCTTGGGAGTATTTCCGCTTGAGCTCCCGACCGGCAAGCTCGCGGGGTGTCTGAATCCGGATAAGCTGATCGGTCATGCCCGGGTACATAACCTGGACCAGTCTTACAATGACGGGGCACGAAACGGATATCAGCGGATACGGCCCGTTCCAATTCTCCACGTAGTCCAGGACAGCACGGTTTACGAGCGACAGCTCAATCGTGAAATCCCAGACGGCGTCAAAGCCAAGACGACGCAATCCGACGACGATGTGCGCGGGGGATACGCCCAAGGGAAATTGTCCAAAGAGTACGGGCGACGGCACGGCCACCTTATACTTGAACCTGTCAATTTCCGCGAAGGACCGGGTTGTGGCCTGTATCGCACCGCTTGGGCAGGCCAGCAGACAAGATCCGCAATCGATGCAAAGCTCGGGCAGGAGTCTTGCCTTGCCGTCCTTGACACGGATGGCCTGTGTCGGGCAGGCCCGCATGCACGCGAGATGACCTTCGCATTTCTGTTCGTCGATTCTGAAGCCGTGCGTCTGCTCAGGCATTTGAATCAAGCCGTACCATGGCGGAGACCGTTGTTCCCACGCCTACCTTCGATACAATGTTAAAGTCGTCTGAGTTTTTCCTGATATTGGGCAGACCCATTCCGAACCCGAATCCCATCTCGCGCATCTCATCGCTCGCGGTCGAGAAGCCTTCGGTAAGGGCCATTTCGATATCCTGTATCCCCGGACCTTGGTCGCTTATCTCTAGTTTAATCTCCTCATCGGTGAGAACAAAAGTGAGTGTTGCCTCGGAGGCGTACATCACCACGTTCATCTCGGCCTCGAACGCAATGACAACCGTACGATGGATGACGCTCGAGTCTATCCCGATATCTTTGAGCATCTGCTTTATTTCGGTTGCCGTCTCCCCGGCATTCTCGAAATCACGCCCGTTAACATGGTACGTCTTTCTCAGCAGCTCTTCGGCCATACCTACATGCCGCCCTTGAGCCCCAGCTCGCGCAGGATCCCGCAGACGTCGAACATCCCCAAACCGGTCGCGAGCACGGGGATGTTGCTCTCCCGTGCAAGGTTGATCGCCGTCTCATTGGGACGCTTTCCGCGGATATAGACGATTGCGCGAACGTTCGCGATGTCGGCGGTTCGCACCGACTGGATATTCGTCAGGCCGGTTATCATCAATGCGCCGGGGCGGGCGAAAGCCAGGATCTCGCTCATCCCGTCGGATGCAACGACGGTCTCGACTTCCGTTGATAAGTCATCCTCGTCGGACAACACCTGACACTGGAGAACATCCTTGATTTCACCAAGCTTCACTACAATATCTCCGACGAATGAGTAATTCGTCGCAATAGCCTAATCCCGATAACCCGAAACCGACAATGTATCACACAGGATAACGCCATAAAAGGGAATCGCCCTCCATTGTCTTATCCTGGATTATTGTTCATCCGTTTATGACATCCAAGTATATCCTCTTGACTATCCGGAGCGCCAATCCCGTTGTCAGGACTTCTTGTTCAAAAGGTACTTGTGGATGTCCTTCGCAGCGTTCCTCCCTGCGCCCATGGCGCTGATTACGGTAGCAGCCCCGGTGACAACATCCCCCCCTGCCCAGATCCCGTTACGCGAGGTCCTGCCGGTCTCTTCATCGGCCACGATGTTTCCTCTTCTGCCCACCTCCAGGCCGGGAGTGGTCATCGGGATGAGCGGATTCGGGCTGTTTCCGATGGCGCAGACTACCGCGTCCGCTTTCATCCTGAACTCGGACCCCTCGATGGGCACGGGGCGGCGCCGGCCGGAATCGTCCGGCTCCCCGAGCTCCATCTTCAGGCATTCCAGTTCCGTAAGCCAGCCCTGTTTATTCCCAATCAGCCTGACGGGCAAAGTTAAAAAGTCGAAAATGACTCCCTCCTCTTCCGCGTTTTCGACCTCTTCCAATCTAGCGGGGAGTTCCTGACGGCTGCGGCGATAGACGATGTGGACTTCGTCGGCCCCCAACCGTAGTGCGGTTCGTGCGGAGTCCATTGCGACATTTCCCCCACCGAAAACGGCCACGTTTGACGGGCGCTTTATGGGCGTGTCATACTCGGGAAAACGAAATCCCTTCATCAAATTACAGCGTGTGAGGTATTCGTTTGCGGAATAGACGCCGTTTAAGTTCTCTCCCGGTATCTCCATAAACCAGGGAAGGCCCGCTCCAGCGCCGACGAAGACGGCGTCGAACTCTTTGAGGATTCCGTCTATCGTTTTCGTCTTGCCCACGATGTAGTCGACATACAGCTTTACGCCAAGGCTTCTCACATATTCGACTTCCCGTTTTACGATAGCCTTGGGCAGGCGGAACTCAGGTATGCCGTATGTCAGAACTCCCCCGGCGTCGTGAAGAGCCTCAAAAACCGTCACGTCATGACCGAGAAGGGCCAGGTCGTTCGCCACGGTGATGCCCGCTGGACCGGAACCCACGATCGCGATTCTCTTCCCGGTTGGAGGTGCGATCTCGGGTGTTTCCGTAGACCCGCTTGCAGCTTCCCAGTCGGCCAAGAAACGCTCGAGTCGCCCGATCGAGACCGGCTCACCCTTCTTGCCCAATACGCACTTGATTTCGCATTGATCCTCCTGCGGGCAGACGCGGCCACACACCGCGGGAAGGGCGTTCGTTTCTTTGATCTTCTTGACGCCCGTGGCGAAGTCACCTTCAACAATGCACTTGATGAAACCGGGGATGTCTATGGCGACCGGACAACCTTCAATGCAGAACGGCTTCTTGCAGCCCAGGCACCGGGAAGCCTCCTCCACGGCGAGCTTTTCGGTGTAGCCGAGCGCGACTTCGTCGAAGTTTTTGATGCGCTCGAACGGCTCCTGCTTCGGCATGTGCCGCCGCTTATAGTCTATCTGCTTGGCCAACTCGCGCCACCTCCACTACTAAAAATGGGAAGCGCAACCGCTTTTGCGAAGCGGGTGGACTTCTTCGGGGTTGTATGTCTGCCGCCTTTTCAGGAATTCCTCCCAGTCGATCTCGTGCCCGTCGAAGTCGGGTCCGTCGACACACGCGAATTTCATCTTACCTGCCACGGTCAGGCGGCAGACGCCGCACATCCCCGTGCCGTCGATCATGATCGGGTTCATATTGACGATGGTTTTTATGCCCATCGGCTCGGTGACCTTGGAGGTCTTCATCATCAGGAATGTACAGCCGTTGACGATGATGAGGTTGGGTTTGATCTTTTCCAGAGTCAGGATCTCGCCCAAACGAGTGATATGGCCCTTGTAGCCTGCCGTCCCATCGCGCGTGAGCTTGATGACACGATCGGACACCTCCTCGAGCTTGTCCTCCCAGTAAATGAGATATGAACTGCGCGCCTCCAGAAGCGTGTAAACCGTGTTCCCCGCCTCTTTCAAGGCGCGGGCGACCGGGTAGATACTTCCAATCCCGTAGCAACCTCCGACGCACAATACCGTCCCGAACCTGCCGATTTCGGTTTCCTTCCCGAGAGGTCCCGCGCATGTGGGGATGGTATCGCCCGGCTTGAGCCGCGCGAGTTTCGACGTCGACCCGCCAACCTGCATGAAAATCGAGGTCACCGTTCCCGCCTCACTATCCCAGTCGGCAACCGACAGGGGCATCCGCTCGCCATATTCGTCGGGTCTGATGATCACAAAGTTCCCCGGTTGAGCCGACTGCGCTACTTCCGGCGCCTCGACCGTCAGCTCGTGAAGGTTCGGGACGATCATTCGACGTTCAACGATCTCGTACATTCTCTCCTCCGCGCGTGTCACTTTTTGGCAACGGAAGCTATCCTGGATGCAGCCTTTTTCTTATGTTTCTTGGGAGCGGATCCGGCGGCCTGCACTTTCACCTTTACGGGGCTAGTTCGCAATCGATAAAGCGGCTCAAGATGCGCGCGATGCGTCAGGCCGCCGCAGGCCGCCGGACGGAAAAAGTAAATCGCGCCTTGGGGACATTCCGTGTCGGCCTTTACCGAGCCCGTGACTGTAAGCCTGCCTATCGAGATGGTGATGTTCTCACCAGGCTTAACCCGAAGCTTGCGCAAGTCCTCGGGATTTAACCGGAAGCCTTCCTCGAGAGCGAGCTCTTCAAGACCTTCTACCTTCGAGCTCAAATCAATCCCGCGATGCCCGAAGCCACCCGGCTCGGCAACTAGGACGTAAGTTCCCGTGCCGGTTGTTCCAGCCTTCCGCTTTTCAATGGGAAGTTTCGCCTTGGGTACAAGTGTGCGCGGTTTCCGATCCGCTTTTGCGGGGAAGCCGGGAACGTTTTCACTGATCTCTTTCAGAACTGCTTTTGCATTTTTGTATTTGAATCCGGGGGACTTCAGTTTTTCGGCAAGCCGGCTGAATATGAACCAGTCCGGCCGGGTGAAGCCGTTGGCCGCACCGTCCGGAAGGTCTTCAATCTTCACGAGTGCCTGCACGCGCCCTTCAACGTTGGTGAGGGTCCCTTCCGCTTCGGCGAAACTCGCCGCAGGCAAGAACGCATCGACGGCAAACGATGGGTGGTATGTGCCCTGCGCAATAACGTACTCGCAGTCCGGCCGCTCGAAGAAAGGTATATCCCCAACGAGATAAATCACCTTCGGTTTGGCTCTACCTTCGATCACGTCATCGAGCGTAATGCCTTTCCCTTTCGCCTTGGCGACGCCGGGCAGGATTTCCCCAAAAGCCCCTAGTTCAAGTGCGCCGCGCGTGTTCGCTCCGTGATATAGAGGTATGAAGGTCGTGTGCCCGTGTCGCGCGAGTTTCAAAATGGCGTCAATCAACTCTTCGTTCGCGTCATACTCGAAGACCGTCGGTCCAATGACGACGGCCAGATCTTCCCCGGATGCAAGCACGCCGGCGGCCTCTTCCAACAAGGCTTGATCGACGCCGGTCTTTCTTGCAATGTCTCTGAGTGTGCCGTTCCTCTTGCTGACGTTGTCGGCGATGGCGCTCAGAACAACACCTTCTTTCCCCGGCGCGGGGCGCAACCAGTGGTTCGTATAGCGAGCGAGGTTCGAATCGCGCGGGTCGATCGTCACGAGATTCGCTCCCTCTTTTAGCGCGTGTCTTATTTCGACGCCGGCGACTGAGAAGTAAAACCTGGAGTCAAGCCCGATCGCGATGATGGAGTCAGCCTCTCTAATCCCACTTATCGAAATGGGAAGCGAGAACAGTTTGGCCCAAAGGCCCAATCCGCCGGGCAGGCAATCGCGCCCGGTTGAATCGATGTTGTTTGATTTGAGAACCGTTCGCGCGAACTTCTGCGCGGTGTAAAGCCCTTCATTCGTCAGATCGGGCGAGACGGTCATGAAGAACTCGCTTGGCTTCAGGCCGCTGAGTTTGCCCGCGACCTCGTCGAGCGCCTCATCCCACGTCACCTCGCGGAAGTATTTCCCGCGCTTGAGCATAGGCTTTTTGGCCCGTTCATGGTGGTGAGTCGCCTCGGGTAGACAGAATCGACCTCTAACGCAAAGCTGTCCGTCGTTGATTTCGGGGTCGAGATTGGCGCGGACTTTCGAGAGGCGGCCGTCCCTGTGATGAAGCTCAACCTGACATCCGATTCCGCAGAATGGGCAGGTTGAAACCTCAAAGCCGTCAGGCTTCCCGTCCCATTTCGAGCCCTTGTCGGCGAGCGAACCTGTCGGGCACACCGACACGCACGCACCACAGAATTCGCAACCCGCCTCGACGTGGCCTCTCCCAAAGGCCGGACCGATCTGGACCTTGGGACCGCGGAACTTGAACGCAAGCACGCTCGTCCCACGCACCTCCTGACACATCCTGACACACCGGCCGCAGAGAATGCAGATGTTGTAGTCCCGGTCGAAAAACGGGTCGTCATGCTCAACCTCGTACCCGCGGTAGTAGATCGGGTACTCGATATCGGTAATGCCCATCTTTTCGACCACGTCCTGTAGCTCGCATTGCCCGTCGTTTGGACAGTACCGACAACCGGTCGTAACGCCGGATTTCCTTATGGTGAACTGGTTCTCCCGGCATCCGTCTTTCTCGTCGCAAATGAGGCAACTGGCGGGATGCTCACTGAGGATGAGCTGGAGGATTTCCTTCCTCATCTCACGCACCGCAGCCGTGTCCGTCAGGACTTTCATCCCCTCGGCGGCGACGGTGCTGCACGATAGCGGGTAGCCGCGCATCCCCTCAATCTCAACGACGCACATCCGGCAACCACCGAAAGGCGTAAGGTCCTTGTGAGAGCAGAGCGACGGGATGTAGATGTTGTTCAACTCGGCGGCCCGAAGGACGGTTGCACCCTCGGGGAAGGAGACCTCGCGGTGGTCGATCTCCATTTTGTATGTGCGTGTTTTTCTCGGGCTCACGTTGTTCTCACGATTCGATTACGATGGCGTCGCCGGCGATGGCATCGAAGCGGCATACTTCGTAGCACGACCGGCATTTGATGCATTTCTCCTCGTCAAGGTTGTGGGGTTCGGAGCGGGGCCCTGAGATCGCCTGCGTGGGACAGACCTGTACGCACCGTTGGCAACCCGTGCATTTCTCCTTGATGATGCGATAGACGACAAGATCTCGGCAGACCGCCGCCGGACAGCGCTTGTCCTTGATGTGCGATAGGAACTCATCGCGGAAGTACCTGAGCGAGGAGAGAACCGGGTTCGGGGCCGTCTGCCCCAGCCCGCACAGCGCGCCTCCTTTTATCGCATTGCCGAGTTTCTCGAGCTTGGCGATATCCTCGAGTTCGCCTTTACCCTTGCATATTCTTTCGAGGATTTGGACGAGATGCTTCGTCCCGACGCGGCACGGCACGCATTTCCCGCACGATTCCGCCTGCGTGAAGCTCAGGAAGTACTTGGCGGTATCGACAATGCACGTGTCTTTGTCGACGACGATGAGCCCGCCGGAACCCATGATCGAACCGGCTGCGGCAAGATTCTCGTAGTCAATCGGCGTATCGAGGAACTCTTCACCCAGGCACCCGCCCGAGGGCCCGCCTGTCTGAACGGCCTTGAAATCCTTCACCAGACCGCCGCCGATGTCGTAGATGACCTCTCGGAGGGTCATCCCGAGTGGAACTTCGATAAGCCCCGTACGCCTCACTTTCCCGACGAGGCTGAACGTCTTGGTCCCCTTCGATGTCTCCGTTCCGAACTGGTTATACCACTCGGCGCCGTTGCGAATAATGTTGGGAAGAGTTGCGAGCGTCTCGACGTTATTGATGATCGTCGGTTTGTCCCGCAAGCCTGAAACGGCCGGGAACGGCGGCCGCGTCCGCGGCATCCCTCTCTTCCCCTCGATAGACGCGATAAGGGCTGTTTCCTCACCGCAGACAAACGCCCCTGCTCCCTCCTTGATCTTTATGTCGAAGCAAAAATCGCTCCCGAGGATGTTGTCGCCAAGAAGCCCGAGTTCGCGCATCCGTGCGATGGCGTGTTTCAACCGCTCGATGGCGAGAGGGTATTCCGCACGGATATAGATGAATCCTTTGCTCGCGCCGATGGTGTAGGCCGCGATCAGCATCCCCTCAAGCAGGGCGTGTGGGTCCCCCTCGATCAAGGAGCGGTTCATAAAGGCGCCCGGGTCGCCTTCGTCAGCATTGCATATCAAGAAACGCTGATCGCTTTTCGTCTCGCGGCAGAAGAGCCACTTACGCCACGTCGGGAACCCCGCACCGCCGCGCCCTCGGAGCCCGGAATCCTTAACCGTCTCGATGATTTCCTTCCACGACATCGAAAGGCATTTCTCGATGGCCTTGTAGCCGTCACGCGCCAGATAGTGGTCAACATCCTCCGGGTCGATGATGCCGCAGTTTCTAAGCACGATACGGACCTGAGGGGCGAGCATCGGCTGATCGTAGAATCTTGGTATGCCGTCGAGCTCCTCTCCGCCGAAGTGTCCGACGAGGTGGAATCTCGGTATGCCGTTGTCTTTGAAGAATGGGTCGAGAATTCTGGCCGTGTGCTCCGGTGCGATATTAGAGTAGCTTACGCGCGGTTTGCCCGGCATCTGGATATCGACAAGGGGTTCGAGATAGCACGGGCCGATGCAACCAACCTCGATGACTTTCGCGTCGACTTTCTTTTCTTTGAGGTGCCCCTTGATCGCTTCGATGACCTTGGTCGCGCCGGCCGCCCGCCCGCATGAACCCGCGCCGATGTAGATGACCGGGCGCGTGCTGTTTTGAAGCTTCTCCCACTTCCCTTCTGCGCTTTTACGGCGTTTGCTTATTGTCTTCGCGCTCATCCAACAATCTCTGGAGTTTCAGGACCGACATCCGACTGTAGATCATATCGTCGATAGTTACCACAGGCGCGAGGGCGCAACATCCCAGGCAGGCCACACGCTCTAGGTCGTACTCCCCGTCGGCGGAGGTCTCGCCGGGCTTTATCTCAAGGCGGCGCTCGAGGACATCGAGCATCTGCTCACCGCCCTGGACGTGGCACGCGGTGCCAAGGCAGGCTTTGATGTGGTGTCTGCCCGGCGGAGTGAAGCGGAATTGGGCGTAGAACGTGGTGACCCCGTAAATCTCGTTCTCGGAGACCTTCAGCCAGCGCGATACTCTGCGCACCGCGTTGGCCGACAGGTACCCGTCTGTCTCCTGAACCCGTTGCAGCACGGGGATCAGATCCTCCGCCTCACCCGCAAAATCCTGCATCACTTTTGTGAATACGTTTTTCGCCATAGGCATTAATCCCTTTGTCGATGCAAGGATGTTCTGTTTGCGTTCGATCCGGAGATTGTCGGCGCCAATAACGGCCATGCCGGTAGTGGGGGCGATGGCTTCTATTTGATGCCTAATTCGTTGAGCTTCTTCGCAAAAGACCACGTATCAACGTCGGCGACAAAAAGCCCGATGCCGGCTTTTTGGGATAGTTCGATGACGTCCTCGGCCGGTTTCTTCCCTCGGACGAACACGACGGCGGCGACATCGACGAGATTGGCGGCTGCGATAAGGCTCTTGTGCGTCTGGAGTGTTACCAGAATGCCGTTCGCCTTCGCCCCGGTGATGATGTCCGACACCATATCGGAGATGTAAACTCCCTCTATTTCCCGGTCCTTGTATTCATTGAGGGAGTTCAACCCTGTTTTCTCTGCGAGTTCGGATACTTTCATGTGTTTTCCCTTCTATCCTTTAATTCCGCAACGTTCGCATAATTCGGTGAAACCGTGCATACGGGCTCAATATATGTCGGTAAGGCCGGTATCGGCAATGACAATCCCCTCACATGTGTCAATACTCTTGCACATGATGCAGGGCACGACGATGATTCTCTTGTCCGGATCCTTGATGTTCCCGTTGAAGTACTCGGCGAGTGCCTTTATACCCGCATCGCTAACGCATTTCCCGGACGCGTGAGTGCTGTCGGCGCAAAGGGCCACGTAAACCCAGGTTCCCCTCCCTCCCCCGGCGGCGATGCGGGCCACTTCGCACTCCGGGTTCCGGCAGGTCGAGAGCATCAGGCCCATCATGTCGCTGAGGTCGACGACCTCTTGGCAGCGGTCACACGCCAGGTCGAACTTGACCGCTTGAAAGCTCCCGAGATACGTCCAGAAGTGCTCGCCCTGCTGGTAGTCGTCGACGGGCGGTACGGTTTCAGTCGAAAAGAATGACGAACGGGCTTTGCATCTATGACACCCCTCGACGACCAGGTATCCGCTTTGTATGTTGATCATTGACCATCTGTGGTTACAAGTATTCATTTATTCTCCGATTCCATGTGGATGCCGTGGTCCGTGCCCGCAGATGCCCGGATGGACATCCATCGTGTCATCACATGGCAATGAACCTCATCCGACACCCAGGGACCGCGCCGCCCACGTCGGTATCCCCCTCAGTCCGGGATTCCCCGTCGACTCCTCCCCTGCGTCCGCCATCTCCCACTTACCTGCCCTTTGACCGTCATCCTACCGGAACATGCGGCCCCATCGCAAGCGCGGATGGAGCGTACACATTCTCAACAGGCTTCAATCGGGCTTATCCCGTCTCGTTGCCTGCGTCGCAAGACAACCCGTTAAGAGCCCGCCTCGACCATCAGCTCAACCTCGACCGTGGCATTTAGAGGCAGTTCAGCTACACCGACCGCAGATCGTGCATGTCGACCGGCGTCGCCGAAGATCTCCGCCAGAAGGTCGCTCGCTCCGTTGGCCACCTTGGGTTGCTCGGTAAACCCCGGGCTGCTGTTGACGAAGACGCAGACGCGGACGATCCGGGTGATTGCGTCCAACCCGTCCGCTGCCTGGGCGGCGGCGGCCAGACCGTTGAGAATCGCAATCCTCGCCCCATAGGCTGCGTCTTCGATGGATACGTCACCGGCCACTTTGCCCGTGTAGACCAGCTTCCCGTCGCGAACCGGTAGCTGACCGCTGGTCAGCACGAACGGTCCGCTGCGCATTGCGGGGACATAGCTGCCGACCGGCGCAGCCACCGCCGGAAGCGTCAGCTTCAGTTCCGCGAGTCGTTCACTGGGGGACATCGTCAAGCTCCAAAAGTTCGGGATGGTCATCAACACGTTC
The DNA here is from genome assembly GCA_964548955.1 of uncultured Phycisphaeraceae bacterium. Lineage (GTDB taxonomy): Bacteria > Planctomycetota > Phycisphaerae > UBA1845 > UBA1845. The sequence goes on along the minus strand of CAZJTP010000011.1, from coordinate 10,060 downwards.
CCGCAGCCCGGACGCAAGCACTTCGCCGCCAATCTCATCCATAACCTGAGGAACTGACCGATCGCTTGCGCCGTTAGCAGGGACATCGCCGCTCGCGTGAATCTCGGAGGAGGGCTGTCCGGTCTCGATTGCCGAGCGAGCCTGATGAGCTGCCTTAACCAGTTCCACCTCAACATCGAGCGGGGAGTGCTCGAGCACGTGAAGCAGAATCGGTCCGAACGGGCTGTCCTGACTCGCGCGGATGCGCTGTTGCCGGATAAGTTCGAGCAGGGCGAGGAACAAACCGATCATCTCCGGCTTCGTTCGTCCCGTGAAGATCTCATCGAACGATTGCGCGCCGCCCGCCCGTTCGATCGAATCGAGGATATCCTCGGCATGGAGTGCTATCGGGGTGTCATCGATTCCGACGTGGTGAACGGCCTCCCGCTGCCCCGTTTGTTCGAGCAACCGGTTGAACGCGTCGAACAGATCCCAGATGTCAACGCTTTCGAGGTCAACCTCGTCGGAAGGCCGGGCGGGCAGGACGGGGGAGCGAGTGTGCTTTAGGGCCTGCTCCGCAGCCGCTTCGTCCAAATGGCGGGCCGCATCCTTGTACTTCTTGTATTCCAGGAGCTGTCGGACCAGTTCGAGACGCGGGTCAACGATCTCCTCGTCGCCCTCTTCGACCGGCGGTCGCGGCAGCAGCATGCGCGATTTAGTCTCCATCAGCGTCGAGGCGAGGACCAGAAACTCGCTGACCGCATCCGGATCGAGCTGCCGGAGCAACTCCACGTACTGCAAATACTGCTCAGTGACCTGCGCGATGGGAATATCGTAAATGTCGACCTCTTCCCGCCGGATCAGGTACAAAAGCAGATCCAGCGGACCGTTGTAGGCGTCGAGGACGACCTTGTACTCAGTCAAAAGTTCCGGTCCTTTGCGACGACAATCCCGCAGGCGTTACGCACATCGGCCATGACCTCCTGCGCGACGGCGCGGGCCTTTTTCGCGGAGGTGCTCAGCACGTCTTCGACGTAATCAGGATCCGCCTCGAGTCTCTCACGTCGCTCGCGCGCCGGACCCAGCAACCGCTCCGCCACGTCGGCGAGCATCTTCTTGGCCTCTCCATATCCCATCCCACCGGCGTGATATCGATCTTCAAGGTTCTTCACCTCGTCCGGTGTGGCCATGAGTCGGTACAACGCAAAGACGTTGCAGCGATCCGAATTCTTTGGAGCTTCCAGAGGTGTGCTGTCCGTCTTGATACTCATGATCCGCTTGCGTGTCGCCTCCGGCGAGTCGAACAAGTCAATGGTGTTGCCGTAGCTTTTCGACATCTTTTGCCCATCGACGCCGGGAACGATCATCGCCTCGTTCAGCCTGGGCTCCGGGCGTTTGAGCACTTCTTTGCCGAACGTGTTGTTGAAGTAGCCGGCCATGTCCTGGGTCATCTCGATGTGCTGGACCTGGTCCTGGCCCACGGGGACTATGTCGCTCCGATAGATGAGGATGTCCGCCGCCATCAATATAGGGTAGTTGAAAAGCCCCATGGACGGGCTGATGCCCCTGGCAATCTTGTCCTTGTAGGATGTCGCCCGTTCGAGCAGGCCCTTCCCGGTTACCGTGGACAGGATCCACGTCAACTCGACGACCTCCGGGATGTCGCTCTGCCTGAAGAGGCGGGCCTTTTCGGGATCCAGGCCGAAGGCGAGGTAATCGAGGGCCACGTCACGGGTATACCCCCGAAGTAGCCCGGCATCTTGCACGGTCGTCAGCGAGTGGTAGTTGGCGATGAAGAAGAAGCACTCGTGCTCGTCCTGCAACTCGATGTGTTGCCTAATCGCGCCGAGGTAGTTCCCCAGGTGCAGCCTGCCGCTCGACTGAATACCGGAAAGAACACGCATAACCTGATCCTCCAGAGGCCAAGGTCGCGGCTGATCGCCGCCTTGTCAAGATTTGATAGTCGGCAATCCCCCCCGCGGGCCCTTAACAGCTTCTTACGCGGTTGGGAAAAACGGGCGTCCCAGCCGCCGGATGGCTCCTACGCTCGTGCCTCCACTTGACCGGGTGGCAGATTCGCGCGATACTCCACTATCCGCTTTTCGGTGTGTTCCATGGATACGACGCCGGTCGAGCTTCTCATTCTGGACGTTGACGGTGTGCTTACGGACGGCTGCGTCATCCCGGTCTCTGACAGCCTGTCGACCAAGGCTTTCTGCGTCCAAGATGGTTGTGCCATCAAATTGTGGCAGCGGTACGACGGGAAGGTGGCTATCCTGTCGGGGCGCAGCGAGGAGGCGGTCACCCGGCGAGCGGCTGATCTTGGCATCAAGTGGGTCCACACAGGTGTGACGGACAAGCTTGAGGGCTACGAAGCCATCCTGGAAGCAGCCGGGTGCGGTGATGCCGTCGTCGGCTACATCGGAGATGATCTTCCCGATCTAAAGCCGATGTCTCGTTGTGGATTTCCGATCGCGGTCGCCAACGCCGTACCGGACGTCAAACGCGTCGCCTGGTACGTGACCCGCCGCGGCGGTGGTTATGGGGCCGTGGCGGAGGTCGTGGAGCTTTTGCTGCGGAAGCAGAAGTGTTGGTCACGAACCCGGCTTGAAGAGGTTTGAGAACGCTGTGCAGATTCAGTCGGCCAGGCCTTTTCGACGCTGGGCGACCGGGCTTGTCCGGACGCTGATCGTAGCCTCAGCCACACTCGCGATCCTCCTGGTCTGTTTCTCGATCTACCAGTACAGCCAGCTCGACCCCGATGAGGCCGCGAGGCTGCGCAACCAGCGGCTGCCTTCGACGCCGATCGAACCGGCAGAGTACCACGACGGGAATCTGGCCGGTGACGCTTCGGGTGTGGACATCGGCCGCGGAAGGATCGGCCCAGGACAGAAGATCCAGATTACGCTCTACCCACGCGAGGGCAGGCGCGCCCGGCTCGAAATCGCGGTTGACGATTGGACGCCGATCGAGGGATCGAGCAACGAGTTTCTGCTGACCGGACCCGATGTGCGGATGCGCACGAAGGACGGCCACGCCGTTCGCGTCACCGCTGGAAAGGGCATTATGGAGGCACGGCGCGCAAGCGGCGGCGGGCTGGACCCACAACGCGGGAAGCTGACCGGCGACGTGGTGATCCTCTACGATCGCCTGTCGGAGCGGGATCGGGCAAAACTGCCGCCGGAGCTGCATGACCGGATTGATCCGGCTGACCTCGTCCGAATCGACCTGGACGAGATCGAGTTCGACCTAGAGTACTCGAAGGTGACGGTGCCCGGCCGCCTGCACCTCTCCGCGCGCGACGCGGACCTCCGGACCGCCGATCTGGAGATTCGTTTCAACGACGCCCAGAACCGTATCGAGCACATGCGGATTAGCCAGAGCGGTCGGATCGAGCTGCGCGGACGGGGCGAGCAGCTCGGCCTGTCTATTCCCAAATTAGAGGAGATGGGTGAGCAACAAGTTACCCTTGTCGAGTGGATTCGTGCCTCGGTCCAGGCCAAGCTCGAAACCCGCACCGGGCATGAGCCGGGCGAACCGAGTCCACCCGCAACACCGGACGTAAGCCTCACCGATAAGGGGGTGCCGGTGTTTCGTCCCGATGTGGTGGAGCAACAGACACCCAGACCCGCCATCCGGTATTACGCTCGCTTCGAGGGTGACATCGATGCGAGGCAGCTTGCCGGTGATGTCGCAAGCGCCCGGCTCGAAGCGGACGTCCTGGAGCTTGTCCGAAACCTCTCAGCCGAGGACCAGGCACGCGTGCGGGCGGCGGGTGAGAAACCAACCACGGAGAGTGACGAAGCTGCGACACCTTCAAACGAGCGTATCGTGCTGGAATGGACTAAGCGGCTGATAGTGGACATCTGCTCTCCCGGGGATGATCGCTGCGCGGGCGAGATGCGATCGAAGCTCACCGCGACCGGTTCCCCGGCGCGGCTCTCCCATCCCGACGGATACGTCACCTGCACCAAGCTCGCTTTTGTGCCCGACGGGTCCAAGGTGTGGCTCTACGGGATGGCGACCGATCCGGCTACGGTCCGCTATACGGATCAGGGAACTTTGTCCGGGTTGATGGTCTATTCGGAGCGTCAGGGTGATGACATGTACGTACACGTCACCGGGCCGGGGAAGCTCGTGCGCAATCCCGTTGAAGCCGCGACGCCGTCTGTTGTGTCGGATACTGAATCTCTTGACCGATCAACGATCGAGTTCGCCGACCGGCTCGACGCACACGGCCGATTCGTGACCAGGACCAGCATAGACTTCACCGGCCGCGTCTCGTCGCGCCGGCTGCGCGTGCTCGACCGGGCGACGTTCGTCGGACGCGTCAAGATGCACCAGGACGACACCGGCTTGAGCGCCGACACCGTCACCCTGACATTCGGCGAGAAACGCGGCGTCGCCGGTAACGGCCAGACCGTCCAGCGAGTCGCCGGCGAGGGGCATGTCGTGATGACCCAGGGTGCGGACCGGGTGACCTGCCGAGAGATCGCTATCGCCCTGACAATTGACCGGGATGGAGGTACCGTACCACAGACCGCGACAGCCTTGGGGGACATCGTCGTGGAGCAGAATGAACGCACGGTTCAGGCCCGTGACAAGCTCATCGTCGATTTCGAGATGGTCAACCGCCCGGCTGGTCCGTTTGACGCCGACAAGGCCCACGCCGCCGCAATTAAGGCCGGTCTCGACGTTGCTGAGGTTGATTGGGATGCGCGCCGCCGGGAGCACGAAGCGAAGCTTCGCCGCGAGGTGGGAGTGAGGCGGTTTCAGGCATCCGGTGAGGTGACCGTCGTTGACTCCGTCCAGTTACTCGATGTAACTGCCGAAATGCTCGATTGCACCGTAAAAGACGGTCGGGAGATCGAAACGGCGTTCGTGGATGGGCTTGAAGGCAGTCCCGCATCGGTCCGGCTAAACACGTTCACTGTCTCCGGTCAGACGATCAAGCTCAATGTGCCCGACCAGTGGGCGGAGATTCCAGGTGCCGGGCGGATGACATTTCGCTCTTACAAGGACCTGGACGGACGCAGACTATCAAGGCCGATTCCCATCGCCGTCACGTGGAATGACTGGATGAAGTATCAGGGACGCGAGAACCGCTCGGTCTTTTCGGGCCAGGTGCACGCGACCAGTCAGAACACCACCACCTTTGATTGCGATCGGCTCGAGGTACATTTCGACGACGTCGCGCCCCCGGAGGTCAGCGCCGAGGCCGCTTATGACTGGTGGATCTTTCAGGACGTTATCGATCGTCTAGGCGGCGAGGTAGACCGACCCGGACCGAGGCTGGGCGACGGCGCAATCTCGAAGGAACCCGCCTACATTCTGGCCACCGGTAATGCCGTGGCTCTAACATCCGAGATTGACCCGGCCACCGACCGACTCAAGGGTCGGGCCCGTATCGCCGGACCGAAGCTCTCGGTCAACCTCCGCCCCGACGTCTCGAAGATGTTGATCGAGGGACCGGGGAATCTGCTTCTGGAAGACTATCGACCCGCAAGCTCGACGGCCGGAACCTCGAAGCACGTTTCGCGCGGCCTCTTCGCCGTCGACGAGGATGCCGACCCGTCGAACACGCTCATCGAATGGGGGGAGTTGATGTGGTACGACTTCTCCATTGATCAGACGCGGTTCGAAGGCAACGTCAGCTTGAAGCATTTCAGCGGGGCCGAGCTTGACCGGATTCGCGGCCGATCCGTCGGCGGCAGTGCCGATGCATCGCCCGGGCGATCAACGTTCCTGACGTGCAATGTGCTCACCGTCGATTTTCTTGGTCGCCAGGAACGTTCCCATCAGCCCGAAAAACGACGCATGGGACGGCTCAGCTCGGACCGGTTGCGGCAGTTCCAGGCCTCCGGGTCGGTAACGCTGCAGGATTTTACGGAAGGGCTGTCGTTGACGGCCGACCGCGTCATCTATGAGAAGCAACGCAAGATTCTGGCGATCTACGGGACGCTGCAACGCAAAGCGCACATCGTTACTCAAAAGCCCGGAAGGCTCCCCAACCAGATATCAGCCGAGCGTTTGTTCTTCAACTTGTCCACCGGACGGGTGGAGGTATCCAAACCGGCCGTGAAGGCACAGTAAACCTCAGCAAGCTCACTACCTTACGACAGCAGCCGGTCAGCATCTCGAAGCTTGCGGATAGTCTGCTCCGGTGTGTGTCGTTTCCGTTTCATCGAGAGTCCTTTCCGCCCCATCCTGAGGCCGCTGGACTCTCATAACAGCTGGATCATAAAATGAGTAGCAGGCCGGGTCTGTTCTCCTTGCGCCTCCTCCTATTCGCCTTCATCTTCCTCGGTTCGCGTATTGCGGTACCACACGAGGCGGTCATCGCTCAGACCGGAGTCCGTCCGACGGTCGAGTGTCCCGATGATGTCATTCTTGCCGTCGCCGTCCAGGTCGACAATCAGAAGCGAGTTGATGTGTGTGGATATGTCGACGGCCTGGACGCCTACGCCGGTCCCAGGCGCCGTACCACCCGGCGCGGTCGTCGTCACGTCGGTTGTTTCGGCGGGCGAATCCTGGATGATTGGGTTGGGGAACCACGGATCATAGACCGAGTCGGCGGTGGTCCCGTCGTACCAGAAGACCCCGCCTTCGACGGCTACGATAACCTCGTTCTTACCGTCACCGGTCACGTCGCCGATCGCGATCGCTTCAGGCTCTTGCCCGCTGAATTCCGTCAGTGTGAACACCTGCCAGGGGAAATTGAACCGATCCGGCACCGGGTCGTTGGGAGGGAACTCCGGGGCGACGACCAGGGTGTTGGGTTGGCGGAACCACTGGATGATCTGGCCGTTCGTCGATCGGACGAGGATGTCGTCGGATAAGTCGTTGTCGATGTCGCCAAGGGTGATTATGTCCGCCGCCGTGTCGAGCTCACCGATGGGGCGCTGCTCCCATTCGGTGGCGATGAATCGCCAGCCACCCGGCTCACATGTGCCGTCCTCGATGCCCAGACAGCCGTTGTTGTCCTGGCAGTCCGCGCCGTCCGCCTGGCCGCCCACGCACACGCCGCCCGTACACGTTCCATCGGGAATCCCGACACAGTCGATGTCACCGTTGGGGCAGGGCCCGTCATCGTTCACGCCGCCTGCGCAAGTGTCAACACCGTCCTTGTAGCCCGCGATGACCGCATCTCGCCCGCTTGCTCCCCCGGTCTGGTGCGGAACAAGAGGATTGCGAGCCCACCGGATGTTTCTGCTGATCGCGTTCGTCCACGTCGCGATCACGTCCAGATCACCGTCGTTGTCGATGTCCAACACTTCAATGCCCTTGACCTGCGGCACATCATGCATCAAGGCGACCGGAACCCCCCTCGACAGGGTCTCGGGCGGCGGGGCGCCCCATTCTTCGGATACCTCGGCCAGACCACCGGGGCCCGGATTGACCCACAGATCGATCGTGTTGATCGCCAGTTTCTGACCCAGTTCCTCGCACTCGCCGGTATTTAGTGACACCAAGATGTCATCCCCGTCCAGGCCGTCCATGTTAGCCACCACGAGGTCCGTAAACCCGTTCCACTCCGGTTTGGTTTTCGACTCCTCAAAACTCACGAACTCATTCCCAGGGAACTGGTTGTGAATCCATCGGTCCTGAACGAACGGATTGACGAGAATCATCTCCGTCCAGCGGTCGCCGTCCGGGATCAGGTTGGCATCGTCCGGGCTGAACAGCACGATGATCTCACCCTCCAGACTGCTGATCTCTTTGGGCGGTTCTGCAGGACACCATGCTGCATGTCCGGTGGCCTTTGAAAGGACGACCACGTCCAACCAATCGTCGTCATCGATGTCACCGTCGTTGTCGTCATCATTGATCTGCCCGATCTGCAGGCCGCCCACCACGGCGATGGGGTCCGTTCCACCGAGGGTAATCGTGCGGAACGAGATGTTGCCATCAGAATCCCGACGCTGAAGGTGCAACTGTACCGGCTGGTTCTGGTTCCACGCACTGATCAGGTCCTGCAGTCCGTCCTTGTCAATGTCGCCCGCGACGACGAACTTCGGGCCGGCGGTGTCCTCAGCCACCGGATCAATCTGAAATGCGGTAAAGAAGCTTCGCGTCTCCTCG